>JBILJP010000001.1:0-57605 GCA_044377135.1 Fluviicola sp. | reverse complement strand
TCAATGCCAAAATCAAAGCCTTTAGAGCTCAGTTCCGTGGAGTAACCAATATTGGATTCTTTTTGTTCAGATTAACCCAAATTTATGCTTGATTTTTTTCCAAGTCCACAGATTTATGCACTGATCCTTCTTTTTGTTCAGATTAACCCAAATTTATGCTTGATTTTTTTCCAAGTCCACAGATTTATGCACTGATCCCGTTTTGGTAGATCGCATTCCGCGTTTTTCCTTGATCCTGCAGTGATCCGAGATGAGACTGACGAGCAAATTATAGGCATAAAAAAAAGGAACTCATTTCTGAATTCCTTTACTTGTAGCGAGGACACGACTCGAACGTGCGACCTTCGGGTTATGAGCCCGCGAAGCAAAACGTATTTATTGGTGTTTCAAAGGGTTAGTTTTTGCAAATGACGGCATTTGAGTGCAAAATGAGGCGTTTTGGTACTTTAAAATGCTACTCGATCGTAGTACCAAAAATGAGTACATTGCCCGTCGGATGAAGCGAATTCGTTTAAAATAAGAATTTCAATTATTCAACTCTGAGCGCAGAAAATGTTGAATTATTCAATCTCGAAGGGTTAGAACTTGTTGAAGACTCGTTCAATTAACCGTTTGTCTTGAGTGATGATTTCTGCAACTCCAGACATCTCCGGTAAATAATTTAGCTTCTTACCTCGAGTTGAGTTTAATCCATTCACAAGCTCTATCCTGACATTATATCTTTCATTTTCAGGCATAAAAGACAAGTTTTTAACCGTACCGATTAATTGACCAAACTCATCTTTCGGATAATCTTCAAGGCTAATAATTACCTGTTGTCCGACCTTTATTGTCCCATACCCCGATTTAGCCACTTTAACTTGAGCTGTGTATACTTTACTATATGGAATCACAGCAAATAAACTAGAGCCTTCTTGAACATAATGATGTCGTGTAACATATTGGAGGTGGGTTAGTCTACCGCTGATAGGAGCTGTCAGATAAAATACATGGCTGGAAGACTCATTTGATTTATCAGAAACGTTAAAAGACGCGATTGTCTGACCCTTTCGTACAAAATCGCCATCACTTTTAAGAATCTTATTGATCTCTCCTGATTTTGGAGAAACAATTTTCACAGAAGGTATTTCTGGGATAATCTTTACTTCTCCTGTAATTACATCGGGATACTCTATAAACCATAAGAGTGTAGTAACTATTATAAGAGTTAATAGAATAATGGAATTCCCATATTTGAGAAACCTCGACAGGGGATCATTAAGCAAGTATTTGACTACCTCGCTTCTGTTTTCAAAATTATTTTCAGACATCAATACTCAAATTAAAAATTGTATAGTGCCATATAATAGTTCTGGAGGTTTTGCATTTCTTCATTGGTGATAACTATTCCGTCTTTTGCATAATCGATTATCAATACAATTCTGTCTTCGTTCGATCTGTTGAATGCACTGTGAACTTTGGAGCTATCGAACGCCAATACTTTCCCTTTTTCCCATAATCTGGTTTCGGAGTCTACAGTGAGTGCGCAATTTTCTGGAATTTTAATTCCTAATTGCAGTCTGTAAGTTTTGCTCGAAAGAAGAACATCGTTATCTATAGTATCTGTATGAGGGAGAATTTCGGAACCTGCTTTGAGTACTGAGACGGTAGCCTGAACGACTGGAGTTGTATTGAGCAACGCTAACGTTCTAGGTAACAGCTGATCCGCAAAAGGCAAATTTTGACCAGCTAAGATCAATGGAAACATTGCCCATTCTCCAGTTGTAATGCCCTTCTCATGCCATGCTACCATTATTTCGCTGGGAATGTGAAGTATTTCTTCGGTGAAAATAGAAGTATTCTCTTCAAGAAATTGTGTGTGAGAAAAATGCTGGAGGTTGTAAAAAGCGCTCATAATTTATCTTTGGTTTCAAATAAAGTTAACTGGTTTTTTATCAACTCATAGTATGCCCCTTTTTCTTTAATCAAAGAGGAGTGAACACCTTGTTCAATAATTTCGCCCTCGTCCATTACAATGATTTGATCTGCATTTTTGACGGTGCTTAGCCTGTGAGCAATAATAATGATGGTTTTGTTCTCGAAAAAAGCCGTTAATTCTGTCATGATGGTTTTTTCATTATTGGCATCCAATGAAGAGGTAGCTTCGTCTAAGAAAACAAAATGAGGATCCTTGTATAGCACTCGTGCTATAAACAACCGTTGCTTTTGACCAACACTCATTCCAACTCCCTCAACACCAATTTTCGTTTTATACGAGATTGGTAATTTTTCTATGGTATCGGAAATCTGTGCAGATTTTGCTGCCCAAACCAAACGATCAGGATCAATGTATTCACTTACCGCGATATTGCGTTCAATAGAATCATTGAAAATAAAGGACTCTTGCATAACAGTTCCACACCTGTCGCGCCAAGTCTCGAATGCCACTTTTGAAAGTGGAGTGCTACCAACCAGGATTTCACCCTTTGTTGGAGAATAATGCTTGGTAATTAACTTTAATAAAGTGGATTTACCGCTTCCACTCGCGCCTACAATAGCTGTCACCTTATTGCTCGGAATTATTAAATCAATGTTTTTTAAAGCATAGTGTTCTGACCCAGGGTATTTGAAATGAACATTATTGAGAATAATATCAGCTTTACTGTCGATCGTTCGAACCATTTGCTCTGGGTTCTCCTCTTCGTCTTTATGATCGTAAATCTCCAAAATCCTCTCCAAACCGATGCGTGCATCTTGGAGTGCATGAACGAAGCCAATTATACCTGCGATAGGACCGTTAAGCTGACCCGTAATATAAGATATGGAAAGCATCATTCCCAATGTGATGTCGCCTGAAATGACTAGGTTTGCAGCGTAAGCAGTTATTAGAATGTTTTTGAGCTCATTAATTAATCCTGCCCCTACCGATTGGTACTGCTCGAGCGTCAATCTTCTGACTCTTAATTTGAATAGTTTATACTGTATCTTCTCCCACGACCAACGCTTAAACAATTCTGCATTGTACATTTTAATTTCCTGCATTCCGCCGATGAGCTCTAGAACCTTGTCTTGTTCCTCGCTCACAGCATCAAATTCAAGATAATCGAGCACTTTTCTTCTTTTGAGGAATATAAGAATCCAGCCAATATATAAAGCAGAGAAAACAACAAATAGAATAAAGATTTCGAAACTGTAAACAAACAAAACGGCACTAAAAACCAGTATGTTAACCATCGCAAAAAGTACAGAAAGTGTAGAACTCGTAATAAGTTGTTCAATTCGATAATGATCGCGAATTCGCTGAAGAAGATCGCCAGATACCTTGCTATCGAAAAACGAGGAAGGGAGTCGCATCAGCTTAAGGAAAAAATCTGATATGAGTGAGATGTTTATTCTTGTGCTCAGATGAACTAACAGCCAACTTCGAATTAATTCAATAATTATCCGTCCAACGAATAACAATAATTGTCCGAAAAGTATGAGGTAAATAAAAGATATGTTTCGATTATGGATTCCCGTGTCTACAATACTTTGGGTCAAGAAAGGGAGAATCAGTGAAAGAAGAGATCCAGCAAGCAATCCTAACAATAATTGAAACAGGTATTTTCTGTACAATTTGAAATAAGGAACGAGGAAACCCAATAATGTTCCTTTTTCCATGTTCGAAAAATCTTCCTCAAGCTGGCCTTCTTCAGTTAGGAAGTTTTTTTGTGGCGTCAGTATTAGTATAATACCAAACGGATTTTCTCCAGCTTGATCCTGCAATTTCCATTTGTCGGTAAACTCAGCTTTCGAGAGTTTGAGCAACGTAGAAACCTTGGGATCAGCTATCATTACATAGTTTTTTGTGACTTTCACAATTACAACAAAATGCTTCTGCTCCCAATAAGCTATACACGGCGAATCTACTTGTTCGAGGAGGGTTGTATAATCAACCTTGGCCCCCATACTGGTAAAACCCAGCTTTTCTGCAGCTTTGCTTAAGTTGTAAAGATTACTTCCAACTTTTGTGACGTCAGATAGTCTGCGAATTTTTTCTATTGGAATCGTCTTACCGTAATAATTTGCGATCATACGGATACACGTAGGGCCGCAGTCCATCGCATCATGTTGGGTAAAAACTTTGAAGGATTTCATACTTTACTATGTCTAGCGATTGATGACGCATAAAATTTATGAAGAAAGTAATAAATCACCATTTCGTTTGCACGTTGTCGGGTACGGAACAATCTATTTACCGTCATATGATTATAACTAAATAGCAGATCGATCTCGTTTTCCGGGTTGATGTGCTCTTTTATGCTTGCTATTTCCGATGCGAGTATAGTTCGACGTCCTTCTGAAATCTTTTGGAAGGATTCATCGGGATTTTGCATTTGCTGCTCAATCATTCCCGAATGTGAACGGAATCTGCTGTTCAAGGCCTGCTTCTGGCCAGTACCGACATTGAACTCTCTAAAGAAGCGTTCAGATATTTCTTTAGCAAACTTCTGTTTTTGTTCAACGGTGTACCCGAAAGAACTTAAAAAATCGTCCACTAAAAATATGCCAGATAACCATCGTTGTTCTTCTGTTTCACATAAAGACAATATCCGGCAAATAGTTGCACTATCCCAATGAAATAGTTGTTCTGCGATTTCTATTAGCGAAGGAATATATCGCTCCATTTCTCGTTTGTAGGTCGCAATCTGGATGTTTTGTATGGAACTTTGCTCCGTTGACTCCCCAAAATGCTCGTTACAATAAGCAAGTATATAATCATAGTCGCTCTGATTACTGAGTTCCATACGAAAGCGCAGATGATAATCGGGGTCTGTAAAACGGATGAAAAACCACTTTTTTATTTTTCCTTCTTTCAGTAATTCTTCCGCAATAGGATGCAGCATTTGACGCAGAATATTGTCTGAAGCTTGGGGATTGCAATAGATTTTATAGAACAACCATTCTGAGCCCGGAATAAATGTTCTTTTAATAGTGGTTATATCAGAATTATTCGACCTTGACTGCACGGGTACTGTTTGTTTCATGGGTGCCACAAACTCATTCGAAAATACTTTCCCATCTGAATTTTTAACACCATTAAATGGGGTAACGAGCTCACAGATCTTCAGGTAAGGATACTTTTTCACGAACGATTCGAATGTAAAAATCGACACGGGACAATCAATATCAATTGGAATTTCAAGGTCACCCTGAACAATAACAAATGTTGAAGGAATGTCTCTTTTTTCGCTCCATTGTCGTACATTTTCGGTAAACGTGCCCTTTGCCTTTATTAATTCAGAGCTTTCAAGAATCCAGTATTCTCTTGATAAGATAATGTTCTGAAAGCTTATACGAGGCAAATGCGTATAAATGGATTCAAGCGAAGAAATACTAATGTTCAAGTTTGATGAACGACCATAAAATCTAAAGTCTGTCAGAAACCGAAAGAGTGGAATCGAGCTTAAACTCGTGTTGTATGCATTGGAGAACTTTGGGATCACATTTTTATTAAGCGATTTCGATTTCAACTTAAGTAGTCCGTTCTCCATATAGAGCACCAGATCATTTATATCTATTTGTTCGCTCTTCTTTTTCGAAGATTTTCCCAGAAAAGGAATTTCATTACTTCGGAAGGACTTGTGTTTTAGTATATTAACATTTCTCGTTTCAGGAATATGGATTAACTCACAGATCACACTATCCTTGTCCTTATGAAGCTCTTCATATTCACCGATACTTTCACACAATTGATGTATCTCTTCATTTCCATCGGAAAATCGGCTGATGACATCCGCGCCGCTGCTACCAGCGAAAAAATTCAGAAATAAGTCATATTCAACATCAGGATTTTCAGACTTACACAATCTGAAAAAAGTGTAAAAAGTGTCTGGGAGACGAATATTTTTATTTTGATCAAATTTATTCAGATCAACCTCGGATAGCGAAATTTCTTTAATCTTTTCTCCATTTTCTAGAGCTGTCAGAATGCGATCGGATAAAAATTTAAGAAAAGGAGACCAGCTTATTTGGGGAGAAGAATCGGTTTGAGCACCTTGAATACCTAGTCCATCTAGTAACGGATTGACTTCCTGATTAAACAGATTATTGATCGGATAACCCAGACCAATTTCTGAATCCATGACATCAGTCAACATGACTTCCTGACCTTCATAGACTTCTGAAAATTTACTGGCGAAGACTGAGATATTATCGTTACTGTTATTGTCCGTCAACATTGTCAACGCATACAGCCCTTTCTGAATATCTTTTTGAATTTTATCTGAAATAGTTCTTTCACTGAGTCTTATGTAAGAGTCTACCTGAAATAGATTTACTTCGGTGAGTCCAATTTCTAGGTTAAGTAGTTTAGATACAACATCTTGGTATAGTCCAATATTCTCCCCTTCAGAATCATTCTCAATGAGGTTAAAAATCGAATCCGTTTCGATCAATGTCTTTAACACCTTAGATTCGGGACTGTCTACGCGGGATAATAATTCAATTATTGTACTCAAAACAGGTGGACCCGAAGAGGACGGTTCTAATTCACTAACAATTAACTGGGATTCGATAAGAGTGTCAAGATATGCTGTTGCCTCGTCTTCTTCGCAATCGTATTCGTTACAAATAAACTCTATTAGTTTCCCATAACGTTCCCCATTTGCCACCATTTTGAGAATATCATCCACGGATTCTCCATTGGCGATCTCAGACACCAAGTATTTTCGCTTATTTTCTTGTAGTTTGAATTCTACAAATCGCACATTCCCGCGAACACTATATATACTGTTGTTTGGAAAGAAGATCAGCTCGCGCTTAATATGAGGAGTTAAAATAATCTGCCGTATGATTTTGTCAAGCACGATCATGTCAGGGCGAATTCTCCTCTGAGGAACTTTCGTTTCAATCGAAATGGCTGTTTCATTGCCCCAGTCTAACACTGAATTACCCGAAAATAGGCCAAACGGAACACACCTTGAATGCATTCTAATCATGTACTTGTTCAGCGCATTTATGAGCAAGTCCTTTTCCTTTTTTGAGAATTCTTTACCGCTATGGTATTCTGAAAGTCTTTTGAAAAGTGAGGGTGAAGCCAGAAAAATGGCTTCTTGGTATACCGTTGATGAGAAATAAAGCTGCAATAATTTTTCCGGATCTCCGAAACTTGTTGTAAACGGAAATACAGGGGTCCTTAAAACGACCTTGTCGAAGAAGGAATAGTTGGTTGTTCGCAAGAACTCTTTAAAGCTGGATTTCATAAAATTTTCGGTCATAATAATTACCATCCGGCAGCTTCAAATCTCTTCTGAAAATACCAACTTGTTCACCTCCAAGCTTTTTCACGATAGCATCATAAATAGTTTCTGCAGGATTTCCTATAACCACGCTGAACCCAATCTTGGCGAAATTCATTTGTTTTAGCTTATCAACGAATCTTAAACAATCGATGGTAAAAGTCATGCTGGGATCTCCAAAATTGAGGAGTAGCAAATTCGTAACAATATTATTGATCCTGTCAAGTTGAGCTGCAATAAATCCAGTTACTTTCCCCTCCTTGTCAAGAGATACAAATTGAAGGTGATTCCATGAATCGTCGGTTATATCCATTTGATATTTGAAGTAGGGACGTTCGTGGAACCAAAACAACTTCTGAGTATGCATCAGAGAAAGGTATAGACGGTTCACTTCGTATTCATGCTTCTTAGCAAAATCTAACATATTAATTCTTATTCAGTTTATAATAGGAATGATCGAAGCCATGAATTTTTAGCATAACCGCTTTTATCCAATAGCATTAAACCAATTCCCGAACTTCCTTCAAGTAGGCCATTGTTCACTACCCAATCATCTTTTGAACCGGAAAAGCTCATGTAACTTGTTCCTTTATTGTTATTCAATTGTTCCAAAGTCTCTTCAATCCAGTATTGTTCCGTCTCAAAGAGCGTCTCATCTGATAGCTGACGTCCGAGCTTTCCGAAAATAGCAGCAATCCCGGCAGAACCGTGACAAAGTCCAGCATCCCTGATTCCAGATGAATCTAGTTTTCTCGCCGCAGCTTTATTGGCTACGAACCTTCCTTCGTCCAACCATTCGTCGTTTTCAAAACATTGGCCAGCCGAAACAAGAGCTGTTGCTAGGCACAGATCGCCGTAACACCACGCAAGCCGGCTACCGCCTGGGCTTTCTGGAACTAGAACCGATGGATAAACTGATTTGTAGCCGTCAGGATTTTTTCCTTTTATGATTATCGAGAAAATTTTTTCCAATGAAACTTTGATCAAATCTCTGAAATCCGGCATTTTTGCAGAAAGCTCCACAAGGCATAGAATTGTACTACACAAACCGTGAGGAATACCTAGATTGATTGCGGAAATCATAGCATCGCCATTCGGAGTTGCATGACTTACTTGACTATATAGCAAGTTTTCATTTGAGAGCATTCGTTCAACAGCATTCAAATACTGATCTACAATTTTATTTAGCAGAGAAAGGTCATTTCGCTCGAGAAAATAAAGCATGTAGCCATTGGCGCCATAGAAAAAATCGAAGTTGTTTTTATCCAAATCACTGAATAACAATTCCTTGATCTGAACATCCATGTCAGTAAAAAAATCGTCGTCGATATCGATGAAGCGATCTGCTCTCAGCTGAAGTAATAAAACGCCTATCCCCGTCAATCCTTCAGCATAAGAAAAGGTCGTAATGTTTTCTGAAAGCAATTCATCCAATTTAGTATGCGCAAGATCCGTCGCAGAGGTATCCTGATTATGTTCTCCATAGGAGAACAGAAATTGAATTTCACCAGTCTTCCCAGTCATGTATCCGTGACCTCGATTAGTGCTTTCTGATTTGAGGCTGTTTTTTAGCCAATTTAGGGATTGTTGTATTTGAACGTTAGTTGCCTTCATTAGGAGGTAAAAATAACAATTTTATAAAATCCAACTGAGTATTGTTGGCTTTGAGGAATAAATTCAACAACTATGACTATTTACTAGAATCTGTTGGGATAAATGTAATAGAGTAAATGCTCAAGGGTTAGCAGTATTTCTTTTGAGGAAAATGATTTGGCTAATTTTTCGCGTTTTGAGTGTATAAAAAGTACTCATCCTCGAAGAAATGTCATTTGGCTAGAAAGCGATCACTAAATTGAAGAATGGTGAGCTGAAAGATTCTTACAAAATAGAAAAAGCTTCTGAAATTTGTTTATTTGGATGACCAAAGTAGCAGAGAGCGTATACTGTTATCTGCTAAGCGCAGAAGCAGTATCAACAGTGCATTAGTATTGAGTCAACGACCTGTATATCTTGTGGATACAGAATTGTAAGTTAAATCTGAACTGTGATGACTAGTCCAGAATCACTTTTTTAGCCATTTGTAAAAATTACAAATTTTGAGGTGTATTGTATCAGAATAAAACAACACGATTATTTTTTTTATAATTTAACGCACTTAATTATAAATCATATCTAATGAAAAAGATTGAAAAAAAGTTGTCTTTTGACAAGAAAACTATCACCGAATTGAAGAACGACGAACTGAAAAACTTCTACGGAGGAGAAAAAGGTTCAAGAAATTGTCCAGTTAAACCAGCAACTATGGGAACCAAAGACTGCATTGCAACAATGGCAGGGTGTGAAACAGCTATTACTCAAGTTCAAAGCTGTTGCCAGCCGAACATTAACTGTGAGTCTGCTGCTTCTGTTACTTGCTAGAAATAAATCAATTTAGTGTGTCAATGGGAAAGATTAATTCTTTCCCATTTTCATAAATTATACCTTGAAAGTCTTAGCAAGACTTCAATTAGTTGTTTTGTGACGCTATGATGAACCATCCTGATGATTTCGATGAAAAAATATTGTCTCGGATTTTGGCCAACCCCAATGATCGTGATTATATCGAACACATACTTGACAAATTATTAGAGGGTAAGGTTTATAAGGATACGATAAAACACATAGTTCAATTAGGATTTATTTACCGAACACAATTTTTCGCTCCAGAACAGCCTATTTCTGATCATGATTTGACTTCCAAAATTGGCTTGTATTTAACGGATGAATCCATCCAGTATAGCCCTGATTGCAAATCTCCCTTTTTATATAGACTTCATTTCTTTTTAACTGAAAAGAAAAATGCCGAAGCTCAGCAAATAGTTGACGAATTATTTATGAGAGGAATTGAGTTTGAAGACGGAACAATACTCTGGAAATATGCCACCCAAGACGGAACAGAGTATGTTAATTGGGGGCTGAGCCATGGAATAGCTGGGATAGCAGCTCTTTTGGCTCAGGGAATTGAGACGGGTGCTCTGAATCTATCACTGAATAAACATCTGCTGGAAAAATTGGGATACGTATTAGTTTCTCAAGGGATTATGCAGCAAAGGATGTCCGATTTTGAGGGAGGAGTAGTTGATTGTTTCATGATTTATGGTTATTGCTACGGTGTCTTACCCACAGCTCTTTCCTTATACCGGATAGCTGTTTTTACTGGAAATGCAGAATGGAAAGAGTATGCGAGACAGGTAATTGAGCGGTTAGCCGAATATCGTCCCGATAATTCGTCTTTTCAGCACCACTTTCTCTGCCATGGATTCGCTGGCGTTGCTCTAGCATTTTTTGTGGCGTACAAAAGAATCGGAAATCCAGAATTTTTGACTGCGAGTGAGGCTTGGGCCGAAATTTCTCATACTGAGCTAGCCTCCAACCGAGAAGGGTTAGCGAACGCACTTCAGAACAGATTAGATCATAGTCTACTCTTCGGATTGCCGGGGATTGAGCTTGCAATACAAACAATTAGCTTTGACAAAAGTATTTGGTGGACCCCAATGCTTGGCTATTAATACTCAAACGGAACATGCATATTTCTATTCTCGACAATGGGATTTACAAACGAGAGAATCAATATTTGGACAGAATAAACGACTTGTTCGAAATTGCTCCATATATAGAGAAATTAGGCTATAAACGCCTGTGGTTAGGGGAGCACCATGAGGCAGATGCTTCATGGAGAAGCCCAGAGGTGTTGATTTCATTACTTTTAGGCATGACTGAATCGATCAAGATCGGATCGGCAGGAAATCTATTGGCATTGCATCAGCCGCTACGACTTGTTCAAGACTATTCTTTGCTGGAAACGATCTTCCCTGGTCGTGTTGACATGGGCTTGGCTGCAGGCACAAGCTCCAGCAGCGTAATTCAGGCGCTTGGTTATAAGGAAGACTGGGATGTAAGACTAGGTTACGAGAAGAATATCGATGAATTGTTCGGTTTTTTTGATTATTCGTTCGACACATCTCATCCTTTTTCAAAGATTTATACACCACCATACACACCTGGATTTAAGCCTAGTACATGGATATTAGCTACTGGAAATTCAAAATTCGAGCTTGGTTTGAAGCACAAATGCAACTATGCGTGGTCTTTGTTTCACAGGCAAAGTGAATATTGGCCTGACTCAAATTCGATAAGAAGTTACAATGAATTATTCTTCGAAAAGCATCGAGAACTTCCTGAAACAGCCATCGCAATTGCGGGACTTTGTTTAAACGATGGAGATAAGGCGCAAAAGATTGCTGACGAATACCTTCTGAATTATAGATTTGTTCTAGGAGGTAATCCGGATTTATTTGGAGAAAAGCTAGAGCGATTATTACAAACGTATGTTGGGGTTACCGATTTGGTAATATGTGATTTAAGCGACAAACTCGACCAGAAACTGGAAAGCTACAGTTTAATCCAGAAAATAGTTGATCGAATCAATGGGTGACAAAATTGTTATCCCAATTCAACGCAAAATGTGATTGTTATCTCTACTCCGCGAATTTACTGATCAAGGAGTTCTCTCTAAAGCATTCTTATACCGCATTCACGTTAATATAGTTACATTTTGAGATCACCCCGGTCGTCAGTTTGGCATTCAGAACTACAATTGCTTTTTCGGTCCGGTTCGGATTTAGAGTTTCGTTGTGTTCAAAAATCCTTTTAGCTTCGGTGCGAATGATTACAGGATATAATTGAACGTACGATTTAGATTCTATCAACTCATTTTTTTATTTTAGCGTACTTAATTATAAATCATACATCTAATGAAAAAGATTGAAAAGAAATTGTCTTTTGACAAAAAAACGATCACCGAATTGAAGAACGATGAACTGAAAAGCTTCTATGGAGGCGCAAAAGGTTCAAGAAACTGCCCAGTCGAACCCCTAACGACGGGGAGCAAAGATTGTGGGGTTACAATGTCGCCAGGGTGCCCTGGCCCAGGGGATAATTCTCAACAGTGCATTACTATGGCTTGCTAAAGCTCACCAACGGAACATTAATTGCTAGCAAGTAGCTTCTGTTGGTTGCTAGAAACAAAATGAGTAAACCTGCGAATGGGAGGGAGTGAATCTCTTCCGTTTTGTGTAAAGTACCTTTAAGTATTTTTTATATACCGGTGTAGGATTCATCAATTTGGTAACTTGAGCGACAACCTCAATTAGAAATTGGAAAGTTACAGTTGAATCTAGAAAATAGTTGATCGAATCAACGGGTGACAAAATCGTTATTCCCGTTCGACGTAAAACCTGATCGTTATATCTACCCGGCGATAATACTGATCTGGCAATTCACCTTCAGGAACACTAAAGCTATATTCCGAGGCAACTATAGAGGTCAAATTGGCATCCAGCAATGTAATTACATTTTTGGCCCGATTTAGAGCTAGAGTCTCGTTGTACTCACGATTTCCTTGAGGATCGGCACTACCAACTACTGTGTAAGACTGCAAGGACTTATCAGCAAACGTTTCCACCCATGCAAGTAGTTTTGACTTTTCACTCTCCGTCAAATCGATTTTATTTGTTTCGTAATATACGCTGAGCTTCTCCTCCTGAAGCTGAAGTACAGAATCTGGCTCATCCAAGGGAGCGTTAACACTTTTTAAAACAACATTGTCCAAGTAATAATACGAGCGGCAAGTGTAGTGCTTTCTGTCAAGATCCTCATAACCAATTATTAAGTATTCTTCACCTCCTTTAGCGGTTATTGTGTCCGTAACTACTGTCCAATGCTCGAAGTTGAGAAGCGATTTATAGGAATCGTATCGAACATAAGCTGGAAGCGTTCTGCTTTCATACATCGTCTCGTAGGGACGGGTGGCAAGGCGGGCAACTATAGGAGTCAAGGCACAATCAGAGCTTTCTGCGGAAGAAATAGCATAAGAAACGATATAACGTTCTCCCGGATTTAGTCGCTCTGAGAGTGCAAAACCTGTAAGTTCACGTTCGTTAGCCAGAAATCCAGAATAACCGTCTCCATTATAAGGTTCCTGACTACCTGACGGGTTAATTACGCCAAATTTCGTAGAATTTTTATTGAACAGATCTGGAGTAGAGTATGCTGGAAAACATCCTTTTTGCAAAGCGACCACACCATATTTCTCAGGCATTGTTGCCGGATCATCGAAATCACCACCGATGACCAAAGACTGCCCTGAGCTATGTAGCGCAAAGGATGAGAAAAATAGAATGATAAAAAATACTTTGTTCATGAAACACATAATAAGTATGATATTTAGCATATCAAAAAAAATGCCAAAACCTGTTGTAGCAGCGATTCATTTTTTACTATCCTGGCAGGATTACAAATATAAACAATTTCAGGTCTCTCACGTTGTAGCTATCATTAACCGGCATTTTATCTCAATAATACTGTTGGGGATTTTTCCGATTGCGTTCAAATAACTTTGTTGATTAATTTAATACTTTTGTGTTAAAATGAAGCTATAATGTATAAATCAATTTCCTGCCTTGTCTTTTTATTCATTCTTAATACGACATTTTCTCAAGTACGTCAATTTGTTATAAGGACTGGAAGTGTAAATGCTCCGTGTGATTCACTATATAAGGAAATAGGAGTATTTACCCTCTTCAATGAAAAGGATAGCTTGATTATGCGCGCTTCTTTTTTTGAATGTGAACTCAAATTCTTTATTAACAGTCCTGATTCGTTATTCAGAATCATAGTTACGAACGAAAATAATGAGAGGGGACAGATTGAAATTAATACAAATGCTTTCACTGATTCGATTGTCGATCTAGGATATATTGATTTCAAACCATCAACAAGACACTTGGACGAGTTTACGATCACGGGAATCAGACGAAAATTCATTCGAATTGATGCTGACAAGAAAATCGTTACTGTAAAAGACAATCCGGTTCTTACAACGAGCAGCGTCTACGACGCGATCTTGAAAATACCAGGTGTTGTACCGTTTCCAGGAGGTGGCTTTGCCGTGAATGGGCAATTAGCGAGTGTCTATTTTGAAAATGTTCCCAGCTCACTGGCAGGAGATGATTTACTGAACTTTTTGAGAAGTCTTCCTGCAACTTCGGTTGAAACAATCGAGATCATTTCAAATCCTGGAGCATCCTACGACGCAAACCTTAGCGGAGGAATCATTAACATCATTAGCATGGCAAAAGTCTCAAAATATATTTCTGGGACGATTACCATGAACTATGGATTGAACGAGAACAATAAGATACAGCCCTCATTTATGTTGAGTGGGATGCACAAAAAGCTAACATGGCAGTTTCAATTAGGTTATTCTTACCTAGAAAGTAGCTTTAAAAGTTTGTATTCAAGAGATTTTAATTCATTTGATCCGCAAATCCGCTTTATTACGGAAAGAAAGGGGCGAAGCGTATCACGTTTCCTCTATTTTATGCCTTCGCTAACTTATTCAATCAATTCACGTTCTTCTCTGATTCTTAATTATAGCTTGTCACAGAACAATATTGGCAGCGATGGTGCTTCCCAAATCTCCTCGGAAGGTGCCCAACCTGCTATTTCTGCTTCGAATGATAATTCTGTAAAAGGGGGAGGTATAAATCATGGATTAACATTGAAGTACCGATTGAACATAGATACGTTGCGCCGAGTTTTTTCTGCGACTGCAAACTATTCAGGTTATCAAGGGGGGGGGCTTACTAAAACCGCGCAGTTTCAGAATTCAGGAAATACGTACAGTCTTATAGAATCAAATCTTAATGTGCAACGACTTTATGTTCGGACGGATTTGGAAATTCCTTTTGATTCTGCCAATTTCTATCTTAGTACTGGAATCAAAATAAGTGGGTTGTTTGCCTCCAACAACGGTCGATACAATTTGCAAAACGCTTCCCTATCTATTTTCGATAACCCGACGTTCAACAGTAACGTAGATTTTGATTATGATGAAAATAATTTTGCTGCCTATGTTGATTTGAAAAAAGGATTCGGACAGAAATTCACGATTGGTGCTGGGATACGTGCTGAAAACTTTACGTTGAATCGCAGATCGAATTTTGTTTCGAACGTGAAGTCAAATTATTTCAATTTTTTTCCGTCAGCAAATGCGATTTACAGGCTTTATCCGAATATTAATTTCATAACGACCTATTCTAGGAAGATTTCAATCCCTTCTTACAGTCAGTTTGACCCCAACAATACAGGTTATTATGATAGCTATAGCTCGTCTGTCGGAAATGTTTTCCTTCAACCTAATTTCTATGACAATTTCGAAATCAAGGCAACTGTTTTTGACTATCTGGAAGTTTCCATGAGCTATTCTCACTCGTCGAGCCTAAACTTAGGTCAGACGATTGCTGAGCTTGGTTCTTTGACAACGATTCAAACCTTTAGGACCTATAAAAATGTTAATGTTGCATCACAGTATTTTGCCCTCCCAATTCCCTTCAGCTTCTTTATAAAGGGTAAAAAATTCTTTGAAGAGCCACTTGACATCGAAAACCTGAGTTACGTTTATTTATATGCCAGTCGAACAAAAACGGATGTATCTGGTCTTGAACTTCAGTTCGAAAATCGAGCTCTGTGGTACTACGGTCTTTATTCGCAATTCATTCTTCCGTGGAAACTCAAACTTTATGTGAATGCTTGGCTAGGAGATAAAGGAACTTATCTGCTTTCAGATTTCACAAGACAACGCTCAGGAATAGAAGCAGTTATATCGCGCGAGTTCTATAAAAGAAAGCTTCGCGTATCAGCTTCTATCAACGATATCTTTAACCAAGATCAAAATACCTTAAGAACATCGTTCCCGAATATAGACATCATTAATTATTCGAAAAACGACACAAGAATTGTATGGCTAAAAGTTTCCTACTCATTTGGAAAGTATGAAAAAGCGCAAGGAGATGGGCCGAAAATTGGTAGACAAACACAACAACTACCTCAATAATCTTAATATTGGTAAAGTGCAATTGATGTGATTATTTCGAAATGAAACCTTTTGGATAGAACGTTGTAAAAAATAGGTGTTAACAAAGTTCAACAGACTTGCGAAAAATTACTTTTTGGGATAGTCCGAATTAGTAAAAATCGCTTCTACTTTGCACAAGTGGCATTGTGCAAAGAGTTGAAAGGCGAGTTTCAAATTGGGGTTTCTTTGATTTTATAAAATTTCAAGTCAGTTAATTCGGAGTGAAAGATGTAAGATTTTCTGTTCGTTTGAATCCAAAGAAGATTGTTCTATTCCTTGGAGGAGTGATCTGATCATCCATACTCCTCCACCAATCTCCTGTCCACATACCCTTGCAAATACTTATGTACCACACCTTCTTTTCGAGATTCTACGATAACGGGGTACACATAACGATTGCCTTGTAATTGAGAAATAACCTGTTCTATCAATTCGGTTGTCTGATACTTCTCTCTCAACTTTTGAAGTAACTGTTCCTTTTCGGCAGTCGCCAACTCCTCTGCTGCTTTTTTCTCAATATAGTTTTTTGATTGCTCCTGCTTTTTCTTCTTGTTGACTTCCGAGATTTTAATATCCCCTGTAAAGAAGCCATCTTTTAGGGCTTTGAGAAAAAATCCACTCTTGTGTTTTACAGCAGTGTGTTTAAAATACTTGGTACAATAATCTAGCGTTTGCTGAATATATTCATCATCATAAAGCGATAAGATCTGCGATTGAAGAACAATAACCGAAATACCAAAGGAAAGAATCGTTTGCTGTCGTTGTGGTCTGTCAGGTTCCGTAGTTTCCGTTGTAGATGCTTCGATTACCTGTTTGCGATTATTACTATGAATGTAGAATACAATATTCTCTACTCTTCTGCCAAAGGTAAGTTCATCAAACTCAAACCGGATATCGGTGTGTTTTTTGAGTTCCTCTTGCGCTTTGAGCAGTATCCTTGATTTAAAATTGGCATACTTGCGGTATTTGTCACTCACGCAAAGCATATCTTTCAACTCCTCTACTCCGACGGCTCTTTTACCGATTCCTTCGAACGACTTCAGGAATTCATAAATACGAATGGAATGGGCAGAATTAATCTTGAGAATGTTTTTGATGTCGTAGAGTAAGAACTTGTTTTTGAGTGAAAGCAAATAGGGTTTCAGCATTGGATTGAACGTTGCCTCCAAGACTCCTCTACCATCTACATTGTATTTAAAGGAAGACACGATGGCGGTTTTGAGTTCCTTTTTTTTGCCATCCTCCTCTATCGGAATGGTGATGATCTTTTTTAGCATGGAGGTGGTCAGGTCGGAGATTTCAGCGTAGATATTTTTGTTGGTGATTCAAAAAGTATCAATGACCTGTTTGATCGGAATTTTATATGCTTCAAAATCCTCGTCCTGGTCTTTGATCATACTCACGATAAGCGTAAACAAACGTATTTCGATGAGCGAAAACGAGTAACGGGCTGTTACCAGATCATGTGCTTTCTTTATTTTGAGGTTGGTTGTTGTCATGTTGTTTGAAAACTATTTAAAAGCTACTCGCAAAGGCTACTGTAGCCGTTCAATGTTATACTTGGTATTTTCACCCTGTTTTTGTAGCCGATACAGTATTCCCTGAATTTGTAGCCTAACATCCCTGAAAGTGTTATACTTCACCCTGAATTTGTAGCCGTTGAACCCTTATTCTGTAGACCGACTACCCTGTTTTTGTAGCCGTTGACCCTGAATCTGTAGCCGGATTGTGCGAAAAGTCAGTTGCAAAGCCATTGCTTTTGTGCTATAAGATTATAAGTCTTTAAAGAATATAACATCTTAAAACAGGATAATGATTAAAGGTTGTTGTCAGAGTATAAAAATCGCTTTAAAACAACCGTTAGAACCGCTATTTGAAAGCATCTTAACTTCCAACGGCTACAAAAACAGGGTGAGCGATTAGAATTGTAATTTCCCAAGCGCAACCAATACTACAAATCAGATGAATAAAACCCCAAGTGCAATAGCGGTCACTCCAAAAGCTGTGGCTTTATTGGTTACTTTGATCATTTGCAGATACATGGTGTTGATCTGTGTTTTTGCTTCTTGTTGTTGGGTTAACAACACAGTTGATTGCTCTTTGTAGAAATCGACCATTTCTCATTTAGTAATCAATTGTTGCTCTTGTTCTTTGATCTTTACCATTAAATCAAACTGCTCTTCTTTCTTTTTGGAAGGTGCAGACTCCTCTGCTTTGGCTTGTGGTGTCTGTTCTTTTTTTGCGGGTTCTTCCTTGCGAATGGATTTCCCCATAGCCAAAGCCATTTTATCAAAGTCTGATTGGAGAATGTAACTGCGTTTTCCATTTGCATCTCATTTGCTGATCATTTCGATCCCGAGTTTATTCACCCGTTTGTAAAAGGTTGTTGAACTCACATCAAGCAATTTCTCTGCTTCCGATTTTAGAATTTCCATCAATAGTGGTTTAAAGGATAAATGCTAACGATTGGTTATCGCTGTGCAAAACACGACTACTCTCCTCTCTTTTGCTCATCAACTCCTCTTTTGGGTCGGATGGTTGACAAGGACTTTGACAAGGGATTGTCAGAGGGTTGTTAAGCAGTTGTCAGGGCATACATCATGCACTATCCAAAGTATAGATTTCAATTCAGTTTATTCAAGTCAATGTGTTGATTTCCCCTTGACAATCCACTGATAATGGTTGTCAATGGTCTGTCAGCAGCTGTATAAAGTGCTGTCAATGGTTTACAAGGGATTGACAAGGTTCGGACACAGTAGTGATAAAGCACTGACAGGGGAGTGTAAATATTGGCTTTTTTCTTTTGTTTTTGGGTTGTCCGGGATTGATAGAGTAGTTAACAGTAGTGTATAAAGTGCTGTCAATCCATTGACAAGGGGCGAGCAGCGGAGCAATAGTTGTTGAAACGGATAAAATGACCAAAACGGAGAATTTATCGGCTACAAATTCAGGGTGACAGATTTTTACGGCTACAAAAACAGGGTAAGGGATGCAGCCGATACCAAAACTTAAAAAACAGGGGAGTGCGTGACTCCGGAATGATTGATCGTAAAAAGGATTGCTGACTTCAAAAAACGAGCGATGAATTATCTAAGAGGGGAGTTTCTTATTTGGGTGTTGTTTAATATGAAAAATGGAATGAATCAGAATTGTATCCTGAGATTTGATTTGGTAGATGATCAGAAAAGGAAATTGATTTAATAACGCTTCTCTCAACGGATGACGTTTTTCAGGGTAGAGCAGTGGGAATAGTTCAATCAACTTAAGTGTTGAAGTCAATTGATCAGAAAAAACCAATCACAGGCCTTCTTCCTGTTCACCGTATCGTTCCTTGGCTTGTTCCCGTTCCAGTCTGGCATCGTCTAAGACAATTATGCTGTAACCAGTCATTTTTCTGCTTTCATTTTAAAACCTGCGACAACTTCATTGAGAGGTGTACCCGCTATGATTCCCATATCGTATTGCTTGCTTTGTTCCATGCATTTGTCGTAAAGTGAGTTGGGGATCATGCTTTCAGTATCCTGCTGGTTTTCGGGCAGATTAAGAATGATCTGAATGAGTTGTAGTTTATCATTCATGTGTATGAACGTAACCGGATAAAAGTTGATCACTTACAGATTATACATTCTTTATCCAAATGCAAGAGAATTTTTAGGAGGGGAGTGTGAATGAAGCATAAGTAGAATAAAGAATTAAATAGGGTAGTTGGCAACCAACACTTCTGTTTTTCTTTTTCCCTGTCCGGCAGGAAGTCTGTTTCCGGCAGAGGAGGGTTTAAGAAAAGTCTTCACGTGTCGTTTGTGTTTTTTGATGAAAGCATTGATTTCATCCGAAGGAAAACAGCTCAAGAGAAACTTCCCCTGAATAGTGGCCAGTACCTCCAAATCACGCACAAAATCTTCACTACCGTAACCGGAGTAATGACCCTGATTAGTGTTGATGTACGGTGGATCGAGGTAGAAGAAAGCGTGTTTATGATCTCTTGAAGCGATGACTTTGTGTGCCTCGTTGTGTTCAATCTGTGTATGCTTGAGACGCTCACTTAATTCTTCGGCAAAGGCATCAATTTTTCTTTGAACCGTATGCGCACAATCGGTAGAATCATATCCCCGCGAACCAATTTTGTGAGCGAATCATTGATTGGTGACTACATAAAAAGCCCGTGCCCTGATCAGAGGAGCTTCCGCAAACAATTCAGGGGAGTGATACACAAAGAGTGCTTTTTTGTAGGTGGCTCTGCTGTGCAGGGTAGCAGTGATTTTAGTTTTTAAACGTTCAAAATCATTTTTAAGAGCTGCATAGAAATTCACCACGTTCAGGTTCAGATCATTGATGATTTCGCCTTGTGAAGGTTCTTTAGCCCAATAAACCGCACCTCCGCCAAAATAAGGTTCAACATAGGTAAAGTGAGGTGGAATACGTGGCAGAATTTCTTTGAGCATGGATCGTTTTCATCCGTAATAGGAAATGGGTGATTTGAGAATAGGTTTCATTTTGGTTTTGTTTTAGGAAGTAAATTTTTCACTTGAAAAATAGCCCGGGAATACCGAGCTATTCACTGCCAGGATATACCCTCAGCGATCCAAAGCACTTATGCACTTTGCTGTTGTGCGTTCTCTTTTTTGGGAGACTTAGGATCAGAAGTACCTGACACATTGCTCCGAGAACGGTTTCTTATTTGTTCATTGAGCTGAGACCGTGTGGGAAGGGACAAAACTCCCTCGCACCATTTTTCGGACACATAGGCAATGATGTACATATCATCACCAATAATGGAGAGAAGCTCTTCATTTTCCATTTCTACAAGGCTGATCTCTGGTGGAACCGTACCGTTGTAGATTTTGGAGGTGATGATCTCAATGAGTTCCTTGCGGGAAAAGTGTCGCAGAATCTCCGGACTTATCTCACGGAACTCATCTTCTGATTTTGATCGTTCTTTCAGCACCGCAGAGAAAATCTTAAGCAGTGCCTGTTTTTTGTCATCCATAACTTGTTGTTTTTTTGAGTGTAACTAAGGTGATTTAAGGTGTGTAGGAGAAGATGTGTTTTGGATTATCTACTTCATAACGCTGGGTAGCGTTTTCGACCGTTACCCATTCATAGGTTTCGTAAGGTCTGAGAAGTACTTCTATTACAACACGCTGATCGGTTTCGATGAGCGTGCATTGCTGCAACTCACTTTCACGCTCATACCCTTCTGGGTCCTTACGTGAATAGTTCAGAATATGCAGTTTCCCCGACGGAGTGATCTCGTATTCCAGTGTCCATACTGAAGTAATGAGTCGTTTAGTGGCTTTCATCTGTTGGAGTTTTTGGTGATGGTCTGAATTGAATGTTAATAAACACCAACCCATCTAGTTCAGCAAGCCTGTCAAGGATTTTTTTCCATTTCTCAATGGGCTTGACAGGTGCATCCTTTAGTTGTGAATCGACGAACACCAGTACTTTGTAATCTGCATCTTCAACCGGATACGAGTTATCCTCAGTGATCGTAAAATCGTCTTCCGTTTTTCCGATAACGACATAATTGTAATTCTCACTGGGATTGGTCTGATTGAGTTGCAAAGAAAAGTCCAATGCTAATTTGAGAGAGTTTAATTTGATTTGTTCCATAATATAATGTTTAGTTTGTTGCGTATTTCCCTTATGGATCATCAAGTAAAAAGTGGTTTTACAGTGATCATCTTTTCTTGGGTTTAATAATTTGAATTTGGTAAATAACAAATACGGTTGAGCAGTCGCCAACAGGGATTATCTGCTCAATGATATTTTCATTATCGTATATTGCGCCGAGCATATAATTGATATACTCCTCAAAGTTTAAAGGTTCTTCTTTAAAATCTTCGAGGTATTCCTGATGACTTTGTGCAGTCAAAACCATTACTTGTCTTAAATAGTTTTGTCTCATTGTTTGGTTTTTAGTGATTTTCTACTTTCCATAGTTTTTGAATTTTAGAGTTCTTGGACGTTATAGATGTTTCCTTTTCACGGATTTTGTCTAGCACATCAGATGCTTCTTTGCGTGTTTCATAGAAAGGTTTAGGATCAGTATAAACCCAATCAAAATTTCCATCCTTATCGGCTATTGCAATGATGTAGATTGCTTCGGGTTTTGTTTTCATTTTGTTTACTCTGATTTTTCGCGGTTAAAACTATTTGAGCCATCTTTCATAAGCTCTTTCAAAGCCAACCCATTGCTCATTTTCATCGTACCCACGCGAGGCGAGTTCAAAACGGATGAGTTTTTCGAGTGGGATTTTGTACTTGAGCATAAACCGCAGAACTTCGCCATCAGTAGTTGATAACATTCCACGGATTTCTTCCCAATGTGACAGAGGATTCTTATCCATGAACACAGAACTAATTTGGTTGTAGTGCATTTGAGAATAGTCCATCGGAAAATCGAGCAGTTTTGTTCTGCGACGATTGGCTAATTCCACAATGTGGTACTCCTTGGTTTTTCTGTTTTGCTCTACACCATAGATTCTGTTTTCCATACGGTACTTAAAGGTCATCCAAAGAGCTATATCAATAGCACGTTGTTTGGATGGATGACCGATCATAGCTTCATTTTCCATAATGCGGTGATTAAACAGGTAAAATCTGGAATTCGCCCTCTGTGTACTGTTCGGTAGATACAAGAAGCGAAACAGCTGACTTGGCTTGCCGTTCAGTGAGGTGATATTTTCCCATCACGGGTGTGATGTATTTATCCTTCATCTCCATTGCATTGGGGAAGATGCCGTATATCGGAAGTGATACGCCTGCTTTTTGGATCAAGTTTTTGTAATTCCCGTGATCGTAATTGTCCCAATCTTCAATGGGCTTGTTCCCCAAATAATGAGTTTCAAGTCCCAATTGTGACAATGTTTTGCCCACACTTTTCGGTGTTGGTTTTAGGGTAGCACTCAGTTCGTTTTCCAATTCTTCTATGAATTGACAAAGGATGTGATAATCATCGCCTATCAAGTCTAATAATTGAAGGTTGGACATCTCGTCGAGTTTTACGTCTTCGGGAATTGCGTTGAGGTATAACCGTTTGACGATCTCTTTTAATTCAGAAGTATCATAAATTTTTGCCCACACGGGGTTAATCTCCACCACTTTATCAAACTGCATTCTCACTTGCATTGATCTTAAAAAGTAGTGTACGATTAGACGTTGTTTTGCATTCATTTTGTTTTTGTTTTCGGGATAAATTATTCGATTGGTTCGCAGTGATTTTGAATCGTGTACAGCAGATGATCGTAGTCTTTGCTTTTGGCTTCTTCCAATACCAAATTGATTTCATCTTCTGTCCACTCTTCTTTTTTTGCTTGGATTTTAAATGCAGCCATGATGTTAAATGCATTTCCATCTACCCCTACTAGGTTGAGGTTGATTGTTTTGTTGACGAGTTTTTTCATTGTTGTGATTGTTAATTGTGTAATGAAGCGTTCTTAGTTTAGGTTCGTTTGTACTGTTTTTGTTGTTTGATTTGATGTTAAGTTTTTAGTGTAATTGATGTTCGTTTGACGGGTTGTTGATTGTGATGCTCTGTTTGTTTTTGATGTGATTGATTGTTGTTCAGATGATTTTTGATGGGGTTAGGGATAAAGGATTTTTTGTCGACGTGTTAGTAATAGGCATACGGGTGTGTGAGTGCAAGTGCTTTTGATTTTTTTGGCTTGACGCGATTTTTTTTGTAGCTTAGTGAAGCGTAAGCATGAAAGACATCCTATCGGGATGTTCTGGCACGGAAATATCGTTGCCAATCCTTGTAAACAGGGGGATGAATCAATTCCTTTGGAGGTCATCAAAAAGGTAGTTTAAAAGGTCATTAAACAGGTGTTTTTAATCGCTTGACATTTGCCTTCACCACTCAATTTATGCAGTATTGGTCTTGCTTTACTCATTCCAATCCATAAGTTTAAAGTGCTTTTAATGGACTTCTTCCACCCTTGAATACAACCATTCTTGAATCCAAATTCTTTATCCGATGAAAGCGTATCTCAAAGCCTGGAACAAGCAATCACGCTTGTGGCAACTCACCGAAACCGAATTTTTTTGGGCAGGGGAATATCAATTGTGTGATTGTTCCGATGCCCGCGAATCGTATCTCCAACACCACACACACCGCATTGACACCATTCTTGGGAAACTCTCACCCGGATCGCGTCAATTTTTGACTGTTTTGAAACAACGCTTTCTGACTTTCGAAGAATACGAGTTGCTTTTGGAGAATCGCGTTTTTTCTAAACATGCGTCCTATCAATCTTCCTTTGCTCCGCATTATTGGGAACTCATTCAACAATCCAATCTCAAACTTTTACTTCCTTCATCCAACGATCATGAAACAAACTATTTGGCACTTCTTAAAAAGTGGCTTCCGCGAACTGCGACTTTCTTTTTTAGACACGAGCCCGTTCCGGTTCCTATGTCAGCATTGCACAGGCATTTAATTATCACAGGAAGAACCGGTTCGGGCAAGTCTCAATTTCTGCAAACTTTATTTTATCAGTTACAATTTCAAACCCATCATACCCAGCAAGCCTCGATGGTGTTTTTAGACCCGCACGGAGATATTTCCGAAAAACTCCTTTCACTGCGTTTGAATGGTCTTAAACCCGAACGTCTGTGGTACATTGATCCACAATGGGACACGCGCAAAGTTCCCTGCCTTAATCCTTTTTGGAACAAAGTAAAAGACCCGATTCTTGTTGATCTGTTGTCTCAGCAATGGGCAAAAGCGTTTAGTGAATTGATTCCCGAAGCGGGATTGAGTTTACAGATGGAGGTACTGCTCAGACCGTGCCTGGCTGTGATGTTTCAGAGAGGTGAGTGCGGGCTTTTTGATCTGCAGATTTTTATGGATGATGCTCAGAATGAACAGTGGGTAGCATTGGGGAGAAAATCCAAAAATCCGGTGTTTCGTAATTTCTTTGAGCAGAGTTTCATGAACAAAAAGTATGCGCCGACCAAACTGGCTATCTTCACCAGATTGCAAATGCTTCTCAATAATTATTCGTTCTATCAGATGTTTAATGGTAGAAGCACCATTGATCTTAAAAGGGGAATGCAAGAAGGAAAAATCATCTTATTCAATCTCTCCAAAGGAAAGTTGGGCGAGGATACCTCAAAAGCATTGGCGAGATTTGTTTCGGCAACGCTCTTGAGTATTGCCTTGCAAAGAGCCAACGAAAAAGAAGGTTCAAGAAAACGTTGTTACCTTTTTGCGGACGAGTTCCACAACATGGCTTCAAGCAGTATGGAAACCGTTTTTTCCGAAGCCCGCAAATTCAATCTGCATCTTCTTGTTGGAACACAAACCATTGGTCAACTTCCTACTTCACTCAAAAACATGGTGTTGAACAATACGGCAGTGAAGCTTGTCGGAATCAATGGCTTGCCCGCTCTCAAATCGCAAGCGGGAGATATTGGGGTAACGTTTTCGCAGTTGCAAAAATTACCACCCTACCATTTTTACCTCAAGTATGATCATCATCCGGCATTAAAAATCAAGAGTGCGGACTTTATGCTCAAATCACCCAAGAGGTATTTTGGCAACACGCAAGAAGTTGCCAAATTGAAAACGTATCTCTTAGATAAAAGTGGAATCTACAGAAGTCATGAAACCGATCCCGAACCAACATCTGGAAAGCAACCTACCACACAGGAAGAACTGAGCCTGTCGAAGTTCAATCCCGATGATTTTACACCTCAATTCGAGTTGTAATACACACCATTTATTTACACACACAACTTATAAATGATGAAAGAACCACTCCATTTTCACCGCATTACACTCTGCCAAGATAAAGTGCTGCGTGCTTTGGCAACTTACAAGTTTCTCACAACCGGTCAGCTCTTGCTTTTAAAAATCATGACCGATCGTGCCAATATGAATAAGCAGCTCGCTGAACTCAAGAACCGCTCAAGACCATTGATTGGGTCGATAACTTTTGGTGTGCACCCGACTTTTGGGAAGTTGGAAAGCATCCATTACCTTACTTCGTATGGCGTGTATTTACTCCTTGAATGCTACGGTGAACAGTTCGAGGTTAGATATCCCAAAGGAAGCAACCAAATCTTTCAGCAAGACTACTTTCATCGCATCAACCTGATCAACGTCCAAATTGCGCTCTATTCATGGGCATCCAAAAACGATGTGAGCGTTTTGCTGTTTCGCACCTATTTTGATAAACTCTCAACGGGAAAAAGCAAAGGATTCAGAGCAGAATCTGCTATTGAGATTCATGGCAATAATTACTTGATTGCTGATGGTGTTTGTCTGATCAGAACCAAACGAAGAGAGGAGTTGTACGCTATTGAAATGTACAACGGTGATGATACCAACCGTGTGCACCAATCGTTGTTCGGGCATTTGCAAGCACTCAAAAACGGACAACCGAGTCGCCAGTTTGGATTGGATTATGGTTCGCGTGTGTTGTGCGTGTTTGAAAAGGACATCTATAAATTCAAAGCCATGAAAAGAATTTCGGAAGATCCACGCTTTGCTTCTTCAAAAGCACATTTTCTGTTTAAGTCAATGGAAGAACTACAATTGGAGAATTTCTTTGAATGGTGGTTGTTTGATGGAGGGAAGGTAGGGCTGTTTTAGTGTCAAAGTTTCTTAGCATTTAGGATTCTATTCTTTGTAGTCGGAATCCAGTAAAATCTTTAGTTGATTTATTTCAAGATCAATTTGAGCGATACGATTATTTATCTCTTCTTTTTTAGCACCAAAATATTTAGCGTCCCTGTTTTTTGAGATTATTTTGTATGACCAACCATTCAACTCTTCTTCAATTACTCGTTTTAAAATGAATACTCTACCAAATAAAATTAGCCAAAGAATGTTCAACGCGATAAAAATAAAACCATTAACTTTAGACATCCCCGTGAAATTAAATCCCGAAATAAGCAGATATAATAAGTTAAATATGATGTAACTCAAGACTAGAATCCGAACGAAAATCTTTCTGAGTTTTTCACTTTGCTGACGAATTTTCGTCTCTATTGATTCATTTTTTTCAAGATGATTACACAGGATTTTTCTCTCACAATTGAGTGCATCTAGTTTTAGGCGAATCTTCTCTTGCCTGTTTTTATTCTGTTGTGAAAAGTAATAAACCCCAATCAAGAATAATGTAATTATGATTAGTGCTATGACGATTGTTAGTTTGTTCGATTTTTTATTACTCATTGTAAGCTGTGTTTTGTTTTTGAACTGAATTATATCAGAAAGTTAGCTATTAAATATACCGCTTTGATTTTGTCGACATATTTTAGAATTGGATTCTAGAGGCAGTATTGATATTTAGAAGAAAGACGACTTTTCAGCTATAAATCGGAGCAACGTTAATTTTTCTTTACTAGCTATTTTTCTTATATTTCACGTTTAAATTCTTGACCATGATTACTGAATATTCATCTTCTTATTCCGTGATTTTCATTCTTGATTAAATTTCTTTTTAAAACCTAAAATATAATTAATGCATCATATTTGTTTAGACACGAATACCTGGATTTATCTGGCTAATGGGACTGAGCCAGTCAAACTTTTGCATTACATTGAAACAGAAGTAAAGAAGAACAATATCAAGATTATACTCCCCGAGTTAGTTGTTAATGAATGGATTGCTAATAAAGAAAATGCTGTGCGACAAGGAACGCTTAAGCATTTTCATGATGTTGAAATAGCACTTAACAAATTGTCAAAATTAATTGGTGATAACAGTGATAAAGATTTCCTAAGCTTTTTGCTTGACGAAAGAGAAGAGGATAAGGAGATAGAGGATTTTAGAGGGTTTATTGCTAATTACAAAGCAAAGAGAACTGATATAGAAACTGCTGTAACCAGAAATATAACACTTATCGAGGACCTGTTTGCAAATCACGCAATTTCTATCCCGATTGGAAATGATATTTATATTAAGTCTGGACAATATGCTGTAAGCAAAAAAGCTCCGTTTAAGAAAAAAAACAGTTTCGCTGATGCACTGATTTTATTCAGCTTTCTAAATTATGTAGAAAAACAAGGTATTGAAGGAGCCATGTTTATTTCTTATAACACAGAAGATTTTTGTGAGAAGAAGGAAAACCAAACTAATCTCCATACCGATCTAATTCCTGAGTTTGATAGCACAAAAAGCACCTTTCACAAACTATTAGCAAAAGCTTTAAAAACAATAGAGGAGGACATCATTACTCAAGAAGAACTGGAATTCATTGAGGAGATGCAAGAGGAATATGATGGATGGAATGAAGACATTATTTATTGCGAAAATTGCATTGGAAATCACAATAGGCCGAGCGAAGTTATATTTAGGTATTCTTCTCAGATAGATGATCAACGTGTGGAAAAGTTCGACCCCGATCAGATGGAACTAGAATTTGAAGAAAAATACCCGAAAATTCGTTTAACGGCAACTACTTCAATTTCAGTTGGCCACTGTGAATATTGCAGTACAGAGTATTTCAAATGTGTTGATTGTTTAGATATTAATTTGATGTGGGAGGGTTATTATGATGATCATGTTTACTGCGAAGGCTGCGGTTTAAAATACTTGATTAATAGAGAGTTTGATAATGAACATCTTGAATCTACAGAGTTCATCATCCCGAAAAAATACCATATATGTAGTATTTGCGGTACTGAATTAGAAGAAGGTACGATTGGTAATAATTGTGAGGATTGTAAAGAAAGTTATGCAAATCCTGTTGAATGAATGAAAATACGATTACGAGGAATTTCTAAGCAATTCTATTTCTGTTAGAGAATGTCATTAAAATGGCCTTAATTCAACTTATCGACTTCGAAAAAGAAACATCCACCAATTCCTTCAGTTCCACTCCCAATGCCTGAGCGATATGTTGCAAATACCAAATGGTTGCGTTGATGTTGCCTGTCTCCACACGCTGATACGATTGACGTTCCTTACCACATCGATTTGCTACTTCTGATTGGCTTAATCCTTTTTTAATCCGGATTTCACGGATGTTTTTTCCTACTATCTGAAGGAATTCTTTCTGCAACTTATCCGTTTCTTCCATAGAAACGAAAATCGGGTCTTTTTACAACCAAAAAGGCAACTTATACGTTGCTTTTTTGGTTGTGTTTATTACTTTTGCCACAGGTCAAAACATAGTGTAAATACCTAATTAACAAGTATGAACCATAAACTAATTTTAACATGAGGAATTTCGATTTAAAAAAACTGGTAATGATTATAGTTCTGCTGATCAGCGGAAGAGTTTATAGCCAAGATTCTGATCGGCTACAGAAGTTTTTGCGGGAAGCGATCGATGGAAATAATATCGATAAAATAAATATGTACCTAGATGCAGGGGTCAATTTAAATACCAGATGGGATATTAAGGTAAATGGCTTGGATGGAAAAGGTGTAAGTCCTTTGATTTATACTTTAAGCCTTAAAAAAAATGATCTGGCTAAACTACTCCTTGAAAAGGGAGCTGATCCAAATTTTAGTTATTTGATCCATGTGAACTATTATGTCGGTGGCGCTGAAGTGTATTCATATAAAGATGTGAGTACAAATAACCTCAAAGAGTGTATAAAACTGAATAATGAAATTGGTGTTAAATTACTTCTCGATCATGGAGCAAACAGAAATAGTGCTGTTGATGAAGCTAAAATGTCTCGAAATATGAATATTGTTAATCTATTTAAAGATTTATACGTTTATAGTGTTGGTGATTTAAATAACGCAATAGAATCGGGTAAAAGCGATGATTATATCAAAGATATTCTCAAAAGCGGGACTAAACCTGATGCCCATACATTGAGGTCCGCCGTGAGCATGGGGAAAATTTGGCTGATTGATTCTATTATTGAATCTGGAATAAATGTGAATCAACGAATTTATCTACAAAATGGAGCAGAATGGTGTGCTACTTGTGAGGCAGTATCAAGAGGAAATTTGAATGTGCTTAAATACTTGCTTGAAGAAAAAGGAGCCGATATCAATGCAAGATGTCAAATAAAGAGCCAAGTAGAAAATTCGTATTCCTCATTAATCAAACTGGCAGAAAGGAACACTAGTTTACAGTTCAAAAATATAGTAGAATATTTACTGTTAGCTCCTTCAATCATTAATAAAAATGATGAAGAGAAGGCTATTCAGGTAACGAGCTACTTGAAAAACGGAGAGGAATATTTGAAAAACAATGATTTAGATGGAGCAAGAAATGAATATGACAAAGCTTACCAATTAACTAAAAATAGATACCATAAATTTGAAAATGCGGCAATTTTATTCTTTTCTAATCAATTGAATTATTCTAAGGTTGTTGAATTGTCCAAATTGTATGACAGTGAAATGAAAAACTCTACCATACTAGTCAACACAGCTTTTGCTCACGTAGAATTAAAGAACGATCAAGAAGCATTAAAATATTTAGATCGTTGTGCTGAGTTGTGGCCAGATACTTATTGGACTTCAATGAATTATGCTGAATATTACGGAAACATAGAAGATTTTGTGAATACTGAAAAGTATCTACATAAAGCTTTGGATTTAGGCTATAAAGACTGGAATTATATTGAACAGTCAAAGTATCTTGAAACTTTCAGGAACAGAAAGGAATATACTAGATTGGTTAAAAAGTACAGATAGTCTTAAGCTAAACCTAACGTAAGAGAACCTGACAAAATCATTGTCCGGTTTTTTATTTCCAAAAGATCAATTCCAACAATCAGAACCGACTAACTGAAAAATCATCAAGTTTCTGACAATCTGACAGTTAAATGTTGGTGGCATGAGATTCGCATAAGTAGTTGTCTAACAATTAATAACTTGCACTATGGCAAAAACAGAAACAAAGCCTCCGGTTCCGAATGGACCAAGCACCACTGGAAATCCTTCAGGTGGTGGTCGTGGGAACAACCCACCAAAACCTCCAAAAAAGTAAGGGAAAGTCGGGCAGAGATGTCCGGCTTTTTTCTTGGATTCAATGAGTGTCCAAAAAAGCATACTACACTTTGATATAGTCCGCTAGTTTGTCCAAGATGTATCATGAGAGTTGTGAATAATACAGGTATTGCCCCATTTGGAAAACAATCTGTTGGGACTGAATAAAACTATACCCCATAATAACTCTGAGATTCTGTCTTTGTTTCTTTTGTTTTTTGATATTATTTTCCCTAATTTCCCTTTGATTATCATTAAGATTGGTTGAATTATATGCTTTTTTATTAATGATTATCAAAAGATTAATCGCTATTCTCATAATTACATATTGTGTCTTTGAACAATAAATTCCACATTCTGCTATTATTCCTTTTTCCCTGTATGGTTTTTTCTCAGATAGATAGTTCTGAGGTTAAAGATTTAAAACAGAGAAAGGAAAAACTCAATGAGATATTGTTTAAGGAAATTCCGAGAGTTAGTCCTTCAGAAACACAAAAACTCATAAATCTATATGATAATGCTGAAAAACTAACCACATCTAAATTAGGAAATTACATTACGTATATTAACAATTGCAGGGGGCATATTTATGAAGAAACTGGCGATTTAAAAAATGCTTTGTCAAATTATAACAAAGCATACAAAACAGCCATTGATTTTGGAGATTCTATGGGTTCAGCACGCTCTTTACAGTGTAAAGCAATTTACTATGGTAAAAGAAATTTATTAGACAGTTCCGAATATTATATCACAAAAAGCATAGCAATAGCAAAGAATAATCTATACAATCCTATTGTAGATTCAACCCAAAACAAAGTTCTTTTAATAAGCCTTCAATCCAATTTAGGACTGAACCTAATGCTCCAAGAGAAGTATCAAAAAGCCATAACCAACTATTTTGAAACATTAGAATTGGCAAAGAAACTCAACGATAGAAAAGTAGAATTATTGACCTATGGATATATCGGATCTGGTTTTATGAAATTAGAGAATTACAAGAAAGCTCTTGAGTACTACACTAGAGAAATGAAATTAGCAAAAGAGGTAAATGATAAAATTGCTGAAGCTTATTCTTTACTTCACCTAGCCGATGTTTTTGAAGAAAAAGAGCAGTGGACGAAAGCCAAAGCGTATAATTTACGATCATTAAGGATTTTTCAGGAGTATAAACATAAAGACGGAATTATTAATTCGAAACATGCTTTGTTTACTTCTTTTAGAAGGCTTGAAGAGTTTGGTGAGTGTCATAAATTGGAACCAGAATTAATAAAATTGTACAAAGAATATAAATCGGACCCCTCACATTTATACATTGAATTGGGGGAAATTTATTCCAAAGAGAAGCAGTTTGATAAAGCTGAGAAATATTTTGATTTAGCAGAAAAAATATTGGATTCAAATCATGCCAGCAAATTGTATCTATATAAAAAGAAAGCCGTTTTAGAGCAGGAAAGAGGAAATTTAGAGAAGGCTCTATCATTCAAGCAGAAAGAATTGGATCTATCGAAAAAGGAAATAGATTCCGCCTACGCATCAAAAATAGCCTTATATGAAACTAAATTTCGTACTTCTGAAAAAGAAGCTAGAATAAAAAATCAACAACTTTTAATCGAGAAACAAAAGAACAATACTTATAAAGCACTATTGGGAATTATTATTACCGTTCTTCTGTCAATTTTAGCTTATTTATGGATTAGAGTAAAACAGAGACAAAAACAACAACTAATTGAAAAGCAAATCGAGGAGTTTGAATATGATATCTCAAGATTAGAGCTTTCGAATATTAATAGCCAGTTAAACCCCCATGAAGTTGCTGGAATTTTGCAAAGAGTAGGGTTTGAAGTTTATTCTGAATCATCAAAAGCGTATGATACCGTGACAACATTGCACCGTATCATACGTTCATCTTTAACTAGCGTACTTACAGAAAACTTACAACTTCAGCTTGAGCAAATTGAGACTCTACTTATATTTGAGAAGTCAAAAATAAATACTCCCTTTGAGTTTTCCATCCATAACCAAATTCGAGATGTTGAGATTACAGTTCCTAAATTATTACTTGTCAATCTTGTAAATAATGCGATCAATCATGGAATACGGAAAAACCATCCTTACGGAGGAAGTATCGTTGTCGAAATGAATGAGGATTCAGAATATCACTATTTTGTAGTTGAAGATACTGGAAAAGGAATGGACACAAGTAAGCCACTTCAAAAAGGTATAGGATTAAGTTCGTATGAAAAGTTGTTTTTTGTACTTAACAAAAAAAATACACTGAAAGCGTCATTAGAAATTATAGATAAAATATTGCAACCAGGAACAATCGTAAAAGTAACGATTCCTAAAAATTATCAATACCCCGTCAATCGATGAAGTACCACTATGTCATTATTGAAAATGAAACCGCAGTTGAACAATTTGTCACTACTGTTTTGGGGAGCTACAAAAAGTATAAAAAAATTGGAAGTGCGGTAGATTATCAACAAGGGCTAGCTTTAATTTTGGAGAAAAAGCCAGATCTTATCTTTTTAGATATGAAATTGGAGGGAGAAAGGAATGGTATTGATTTGATAGACGCCTTACGATCATGTTATATTCAACCACCTCCTGTTATAGTAATAAGTGGGCATGACGAGTATGCCAAGTTCAGTCTGAATAAAAAAGCACTGTATTTTATTTCTAAACCGATAGATTTGGGTGAGGTGAGTATTGCATTGGCTGAATTTGAAAAACACTTTAACACTACCAAAAAGAGGCTTTCGATCAAAACAAACTACGGTCGCCAACTAATTGAATTTGATACATTAGTCTATTTAGAAGCATCTAGCAACTACACCGATCTTTATACAACTGGAGAAAAAACCAAGCACACCTATGCTAAAAATATAGGCGAAGTCGAAAAACTCTTAAATGGAGATTTTTTGAAAATACATGAATCTTATATCGTGAATATAAAGTATATCGCCGAAATATCTACCACTAAGAAAGAGATTAAACTCAAAAACTGTCTTCCGATTGACGCGATTACTCCTCCTAAAAATAGAAAATCTAAAGAGCATGACTCTCAATCATTATTCCTTCCAATTGGTTTAAAGTATCTTGAAAAGGTAAAAAATCATTTGTTGTAATCATTTTTTATGTTGTTTGTCATTATCATACAAACATGTGTATGTTTTTTTATAACGTTTACCATTTTGCCTTCCTAAAATGACCTTAACCATCTTATTATGAGTGTTTTTTCATTGTAGATTTGAATAATAATTTATTGATTAAATCTCTTGAAAATACTCTGCCAATGGATACAATGTGATCGTAGTTTCAATGATTGTTTTTTGAGCAACATTGCGTAGGAATCTCATCCTATGATACCAAAAACTTTGTCCTCGATTAAGAAATGAGAACCAATGAAAGTATTTACTTAAAAATTTAACACTATGAAAAAAACAATCCACTTTTCATTCATGTTGGCATTCATCATGACGACAATCGTTCTTACGGGATGTAAGAAAGACGATATTCAGCAGAATAATGGCAATATCGTACCATACCAAACAGATTTACCTAGTGATAAACTTAACAAACATCAGGCACTTAAAGAAATCAAACCTGTAGTTCAACAGTTTTTGAACAGTCAATATGATTATTTAATGGCTATCGATGAAAAACCAAAATGGAATGAGTACATTTCTGCTGGTGGAGACGAGTTACAATCTCGTATAGATAATTACAGAGAAGCATCCTATTATAATACCTACGATAAACTCATTGCTTACAAGAGTGAGTTTATATATGACGAAAAAGGATATGTGTCCTCTGAATATCCAAGTTTGTTAATTCGTTCTGGAGATTTATGGATTCTTACGAATGTCTATGACAAGTTTTCTATGACAGAAACTCCTGAAGGAAAGTCTGCTCAGGAAACAAATACACCACCGTCACAAGGAGCTGTTTGGTATAAAGAGATTATCTTAAGAAAAACAGGAGATAAATGGACTATTCTGTCTTGGAAAGAAGATGTGTTGGGCATCCCTCATCGTTGGTTTAAAGAGAAGATACGCATCGTTGATGAACAATCTTTAGAATCTAAAGCTGGTACTTATAATCGTGTTACTTCTGTAATGTATGCTATAAATCATGTATTTAATCCGAATTCTAATTACCCTAATTATAGTAATTATGGAGGAGATTGTACAAATTTTGTATCGCAATGTTTAGAAGCGGGAGGCTGGACACAGATCACGAGCGGTACAAACAAATGGTTTCATGCTATGGGTTATAGCTCCCCTCCGTCTTCTACTTATCGTAGTCCAAGTTGGACAGGAGCAAGTAATTTATACGCATTCTTGTCTAGTAGTAGTAGAGTTTCGTCAACGCCAACTAGTATTACCTCTCTCAATGTAGGAGACGTGGTCCAACGAATAAGTAATGGTTCTGCCCACCACACTATGATAGTCACACGAAGATCCACAGTTAATGGACTTGTTAAGATAGAGGCTCATTATAGAAATGCTTCTGGTTATTCACCCCAAAGCTATGCGAATATAACAAGCTTATCTTCGTCTTCAGCCAAGTTCTGGAAAATTGCCAATAGTTATTGATTAGCATAAAAAAATTCAATAAATGGAGGTGGTCGGCTTGCTGATCATCTTCTTTATATGATTTATAATATGACTTTTTGTATATCAAATCTTGTACTAAAACAGGAATAGTCTATCAAAACCTCCGGTTCAGAATGGACAATCTTTCTCAGACTTCAATAGCCAATAATTTATACACTTCGTAGAATTCTTAATTCAGCTCTTAAAGGCATGAGTTATTTTAAATTCTGCTGGATAAAAAGGATAAAATGAGATTACGTTTTGTGGTAGTGACACACTGTAATTCAGACTGCTATTTTTGTCTGAATGAATACATAGGCTCCAAATCATCTAAATATTTAATGCTTCCTGAACACTATGCTAGAGTAATGAAGGTTGCAAGTACTTTGGGCGTTAATGCCTGTACGATTACTGGAGGGGAGCCTACCCTTAGAAGTGATTTAAACGAAATTATTTCAGGGTTGAGAGAATTCTCAAAAAATATCACAATGGTGAGTAATGGGTACAAACTCCATAGGCATTTGGAAGCAATTAAATTACTCGACGAGCTTCATGTTAGCTACCATTCAATGAGCTCTAAAGAATGGGAACGTATTACACGTATTACTGACGGACCTAAAAAAGTGAAAGAAAATCTTTTGAGTGTTAGGGAAATTGCACCAAACATTAAAATCAGACTAAACGTTGTTGCAGAAGAGCAAAACTCTTCACACGAGGAAATTGAGAAATATATTCGATTGGCAATTATGCTTGACGCCGAGATAACAGTCTTCCGTGAAAGTTGCTCTAGTATAATGAAGGAACTAGGAGCTACAATAAAGAATACAAGCGTATCTGAAGTTTGGAACCTAAGTAAGTTTGGCGCTGTAATTGTAGAAGAATCGGAAAGAAGAAAAACTTACGCAATTAAAAATGTGATTATAAATATTCAGCAAACCAGTAGCGAGAAATCATCTTGGGAATCCTGTTGGTTCAGTCCTTTAGGACATAGTTTTGTGGATACGCGTCAAAAAAGCAACCTAGTAGATTTTTTGAATTATTGTGTTTCTGACGATGAAGAAAAAATTAAAGAAGGGTTATTGTCGCTCTTTGAAGAAGCAAACATTATGAAGAGTATTGAATTGAAAAAAGATAGTTCAGATCACCTATACGATGCTTATCGAAAAAATCTTGAATGTCGTGATGCCAATCTGAACACATCTAATCCTGTAACTGTCCAATCATTACCCTTGTGGCAAAAGTAATCACCTTTGACGGTCATGATGGAACAGGTAAGACCACGATAGTTTCGTTGCTCTGTGAAACGCTCGAATCAAAAAAACACAATACAATCATTCTATCTCCTATGCAGGGATTTTTAAATGATTTTCGCAAAGAAAATTATTCAACAAACAATGATATATGGTTTTACTTCGCATCGTGGCTGCTATTGGAAAAGAAGATTGAATTGATACAGAGAGATTATGATTATGTTTTGGTGGACCGCTCCTATTTTTCGACAATCGTTCTAGCCCGTGCCAAGGACATTCCATTTCCAACTATCCTCATAGACTCCTTCTTAAGACCAAATTTCATGATTTGGACTCACGTCAAGGAATCTATTAGAATAGCAAGATTAAAACAAAAAGGACCGGATCGAATTGACATCCTTACAATAGATAAGCAGTTAATTACAAAGGCAACGTTAGAATATGAGAAGTTGAATATTTTTAAAGTAGATACAAACCTTCCTCCTCAACAAATTGTAAATAACTTATTGAAATTGATTTTGTAATTGTTAAAATGGACACAAGAATCGATGAATGTATTTAAATCATATTATACTTAACATGGCAAGAACTGGTACTTGGACAATCCAAATAAATGTTTGAAATAAGCCTAAAGAGATTTGTATCGACAGAATTTTGCCTGGAGCTAATTTGATTGGAGTATCTCGTGTGTATGTTATTGCTTCTGATGCTTTGGGCAATATTGCGATTGTATATAATAGCAAACGTCAGATTTGGTGATTCCCATGATGACATACAGAAGAAGATGAATCTGTCATAGAAACTGCACATCGTGAATTTATAGAAGAAGTTTGATATGAACTGTCTTTATGCCTACCAACATTTGTATTCCAGAATCAAATAGATAAGAATTTTTCAGAAAAACAAATCGTATGTTTTTGAAAAATTGGGCAACAAAATACTTCAAAAGTAGAACTGAATGAATCAATTACTAAAGTGTGATTTTTTCAAGCTGAGCATATTCCCCTTAAAATGGGCAACGAGAATTTATGGCAATCTATTTTAAAAGAATTCTCACGTTTTGTAAGTGATTACTAATCAGAACGGTAGTTCCTTTTGAATCGTGGGTCGCGCGAGTTATGAATCCTTGAAAAGGAAAGATCCATGCGCCAGGCAATGAAAAATTGCGGAAGATCCGTGCTTTTTATTCTTCGAAAGCACATTTTCTGTTCAAATCGCTCGAGGGAATGTCAGAGAGGAACTTTTTGGAAGTTGAGTACTTTGTAGACAATCCTTTAAGATCTGACGAAATAAGAGCCGAAATTTTTGGTTTTATTCAGTCATTAAATTTAGAAATTGGCGAAGAATTAAATAGCTGAAAACCGGAACTTTTGCTGAAGATGAAATAGGAGTTCAACTACCAAGTTGATCCTTTTTTCTCGACTTAAGTTCAGTGGTATTCTCTGCATTAACAACCCCAATAAAGGTATTATTAGGACCGTCTTGGTTAACATTCACTGACAGCTCTGTCAATGTTTTAAGAATTTCATTCACGTTTATTTTTTCAAGAAAGGCATGAGTTGACTTTTCATCCAAGTAAATGTTGGGACTTAAATTCAATGCGTTAAAGAAAGTCTTACTATCACTCATTTTCCAATTATTCTTGTGAATTTGGTAAGCAATTTTTGTAAAAGAACGCAGTAAATCTAGTTGATAGTTAATGAGAGCATCATGATGAGCAGAAGTTTCTTCCTTATGTTGGTAATTAACTTCGAAGATTCTAGCGGAAGTATCACCAAGCATCTTAATGAATTCTTTTTTATCTATATAATCATCCGTGAAGTAAAAAATGGTAATGTCGGTTTTGGTTTTCTTTCTTACCTCAATTCCTAAATTAAATCCATTGTATTGCGTGAAGAAACTGGAGAACGCTTGCCCAACTTCTGTGATAAAATGCTGATGAGAATCTTTCAAAGGATAGACAATGTCGTCTGATACAATTCTGTATTTGATGCAACCAGAACCAATTTCAATTTTGCCATTTTCTCGCCTTTCATAATCCAATAGTTGCTCTTTATCGTGTTTCAGAAAAGAAGAAAGGGTCGCATTTTGAAAAGATATTTGCCCCTGCAGATTTTTATAGTCGAGTTTAAAACGGGTTATTCCTTCAAAGATGGAAGACTCATCACCACCAAAAAATTTCAAATGATTTTCAACTTCAATTCTTTCAAAAACTGTTTCTTCCCGAAAGGCTACATTGTAAACATCTGCTGAATAGAATTTTGTTTCGGTAAAATCAGCATTATAGAGAATACAATCCCGTAAATCAAAAACCTTGATTTCACACTTCGTAATATCGAATACTCCTAACTCTTGCTCGTTACAAATATCTCTGATTTCCATTGAGTCAATTTCACATCGTTGGAAAGAAAGGTTCATCTTGACCCGTTGATTGTGTACATAGCGCAATGTGCTGTTGAAATTACAGTCCATGAATACAATCAAAGGAATTTGTGCATGATCGACAACGTCAATCTCAGTAAACTTGAGCTCATTTTCAAACGCACAATTACTAAAGCGCATGATGGGATGAAATGTGCATTTTGAAAAATCGAGAATTCCTTGAACGGTAATGTCATTGCATAATATCAGATCATGGAATGTAGCGTTCAATAGATCAGCATCACTCAGTAAATCTATATAATCGATGTATCCCTTATTCTGCCCGGCCACAAAATGAAATTCAGAAAAATTGATGAGTTCCTTTTTCTCAATGAGGATATTTCTGTACGCTTCCAGCCACTCTACAAAATCTTGTTGCTGTTTCCATTCAATATCTGTGCTGTGGAAAATACACAACCCATCGTTGTCTATAGGCAGATCAATAAAGTTACTTGAAGAACAATATTGTCTCTCCTTCATTACGGTTTCATAATCTGAATAGCGGTAATTGCACATTTCTAGAGGTATAAATTCTCAGTATTTATTTCACCAATGCTTGTGTTTTCTTTTCCGTGCTGATTGACAGTAATGCTGATCTTGGAGTTAGTGAGTATGTCATTCTCTTTTCTTTCAATTTTAGAATCAGCTAAAAAGGAGTTATAACCTTCAAAACCACAGTAAATAGCAAAAAAATCTTTGGTTTTATTTTGGATTCTTTTACTACCACCATTGATGAATTTTTTGATGTTAGTTTCATCAAGCAGACAATTATCTCTTAGTTTACTATAGTAATTAGTGCTTTCATCCGATCCGGTATTTAGAAAAGCCCGATATATTTCAGAATAGAATTTCTTTTCAATAACTCCATTACCTGGAGTTACCCTGTATTGTTTTTGCAAATTGCATATCTCGCGATGAACTATTAAGCGAATCTCCTCATTTGTATGGCCGTGCATAGTTTTTTGTTCAAGCACCTTTTGACGTAGATCTTTCATGAATATTGTGGATATTTTTCTGAAATATAAAGAAATTTTCAGTGCATTTGGGAGCATTAATTTAAGAGGAGTATATTGCCATCGGTAATATAGTCACATTCCATTCACTTCCGGTTTACACCTTGGTTTACAAAGCAACCTGTGGTTCATATCTATTCCTTTGCTCCATAACGATTCTGAAATCGCAAAAACAGGGAGGGTGAAAAACACCTCTCCCTTGCAAAAGGCTCTGGAAAGCCCTTGCGATTTTCAGAACATACACAGTCAGACGTTCTGATACTAAACTTATAGTTATTCAGGGCCCGAATGCAAGAGATAGTTTGATGAACTGCGACTGTGAAGTTTTGTTTAACGAAATCACAGTTGTCATGGAAAATTTAGTAGAAAAATTACCCCCTATCACCACAATCTTCGAATCAGCACTCCAATTGGAGCCTGAAAATCGAATCCCGCTTTATGTCCATTTGCCCGATAGAGATTGTCAAAATCAACAATTCGATAATACAGAACACCGCAATAAGTTTACCCAACAGTTCTCAATTTGGTTTGGTGGTTGTTCGATAGAACAAAAGTTAGGTTTTTGGCAAGGTCAAGTCTTTGTATGTGAGAATACGCATGTGCTTATGGCTTATGTGACTTACGACCAACTAATAGAAAATATACAAGGGTTGAAATTAATCCTAGACGACTTCTACTTCCAAACGAATCAAGAGACGTTGCTCCTTGTATTAGGAAACAGAGTCTATTTCTACCAACCAACCTCCTTCAATTTCGACATCGATTAAATTAATCACTCACCCTCCCTCAGTCATCCGATTGGGGAGGGTTAAAACAATCATTCATCATGGAACAGATTTATCAAACTCCGCCTTCCGGTGGAATGATCCAACTCATAACTGGTTTTGAAGCCAGTGAGTTATCCAAACAACAATTCAGTTATGCGAAAGCGCTCGTTGTGGCTTCCTTATCTTGCTCAATTCTCTTTGCCTTTATAATTGCCTGGAATATTGATCTCCACATTCGGTTTCTTGTTGTCAGCGCTGTCATTGGACTTATACTGTTCTGCATTTTAATCATCGCTAACAGGACGCTGTTTATCCTTTCTAATGGTCCCAAAAAGTGGTTTGTTGTTGCAGTGATAGTTTACCTGTTGGCGTATCTCATTATCAGTATAGTGGCTTCCGGAGTGATTCAGTATTACTTCCTTGTTCAAAATATTGATCAAACCGTCGTAACAAGTGGACTCGATGAAATGGCTGCGATTGAGTCGCTAAAGAAACATCTCAACCAAAGTCAACTTCAAACGCTAAGAAAACTTACCGGAACCTTCTCAGTCATCAGTTTTGTATTCGCTACCATTCCACTGATTTTTCTCTTTACTTTTCGCAAGCAACTTAGTCCTCTGGAGCGAGAAACAGCACTTCAGAAACAAACTGTCGAACGACGTCTGCTTGAAGCCAAAAAGGAACTCGCTGAACTGTATTCAACTCCTTCTTCGAATAAAGATGAGCTCCACGACCCTTTCTTTTCAGAGGAGTCAACTATTCCAAATTCTGAAGACCGCATGCGTCGTGCAATTGCTTTGCAAGATGAAATCAACCATTTAACACTTGTCTTAAACACTCAATTCTCGTAAGCCATGAAAAAAGAACTTTTTACACAATTGCCCTTCTACAATTCTTCCAAATTGGATGAACTTGAGAACAGGACTAAGCAAGACTTGAAAGCAGAGTCAAAAGACTATTACAAGATTTCAAGACCTTGGTACATTAGTATCTTCCGAGCCTCATTCCCTCCGATGGTAGCTTCCTACTATCAAACCGATACCATGCGAATGCAAAAAGATGTGACTAAGCGTATCGAAGAAATAGCTTCTAACAGACAACAATGGGAAGAAACCGTCCCTGATTACCTTGATCTGATTGCTCTGAAAACCAGATCAGAGACGAATGCTGCTGAAGATTCACCCGTGGAATTGGAGCAATCCAATCACGTTTCTGAATCAACTCCGGCGACAATTGTTACCATGGAGCCTACTATGCAAGCCTATCATCAACTTGCACCATACCTCCGGGCAGAAATGCAGTTTCAGGATGCAATTTTTATCTACGGTCAACAATACGCGAAGCTACATTATCCAGTCGATTCTGTAATAGACGCTATTGAAGAATCGCCACTCATCCTTCCTACTGTAAAACACAATATTCTGGCAGGAAAAACGCTCATCAATATCATCATGTTATTCCTGATTGTCGGAGCCGGAATTGCCTATGAATCTGCCGTATTCAGTTCCATTTTCGGTACGCTCATGCATATCCAAGGAGTTCTCAAATGGCTTGCTGTAGGTAGCGTCTTGATTATGACCAAGTATTTCTCGTTCGCCCTATATGGCACTGTCAAAGCGTTTATTCAAAGTCATAACCGGATACGTTGGCGTGAGTTGATTCATTCACGAATCATCCAAGTGTTACTGGTGCTTTTGGTTGTGAATACGTGTGTATTCGGATTTCTGTATTTTTTTGCCAATCGAGATAAAGCAACTGAACACGAAATTGCCACCATCCGAAAGGAAATACAAGCTATCGAAACAGCACGGTGGATGAATCCGGAAGGTTTTGGGGATAAGCAACAATCCCGACTCGAAGAATTACAGCAAAAAGTTCAAGTAAAAGAAGAACAATTGGAGGAAAAATCTCCCTTCCTTGATACGCTTAAAGGTATCGCTATGACCTTGTCCAGCGGGATGGTTTTATTGGCAGATTCCATCGTTATGATCTATTTAATGCTTGCCTTAAAAAGTTACACGCTCTCACGAAAACTTACCCGCTTGCGTAGATCTGTAAACAAAGACACCATAGCTGCCAACCAACGGATCATGCGCTTGCAGATGCTTTACGAGAAGGGTTTCCGAATATGGTCACTGTTTGGTCAGCTCCGCTTCATCGCAAAATTGCGCTCCGGTGGCACTCCATCCCAAGCCATCTTTGATCCCGAAGAAGAAAAACAACCCGAATATCCCTTTCCACTTCAGCAAGAATATTAACTCAACATCTTATGTCATGAAAACAGTATTTGTCCTTTTATCGTTTTACTTATTTGTAACTTCCTGCTCCTATTTTCAGGAGAAACCTTCTACCTCTGAACCGAAACAGGTAGCGTTCGTCATCAACGATGAATCCGCAAGTATCTCATGGGATCAAAAATCCAAGACTATCCGTGAGCAATACCTAAAAAAAACCTTGTACAAACAATTACAGCCGCCAACGGATATCATATACATGGCGATTCATTCCAAGAGCAATGCAGCTTCTAACCAACGAATGATCGCTTGGGAAGAGGAGTCCGTGGATACTGATCCCGAACAACAAAAACTGCAAAGCATCTCACGGGTACTTTCTTATTTTGAATCACCGATGAGCGGGAACTCGGAGCAGCAGAGTAGTGAGATCATCGAACTCACCGCAGAAATTGTTCGTTTGTCATCATCCTCATCATCCTATGAGTCTGTTTCGTTGTGTTATGTTGGGGACTTAGAACAAGAGAGTTCGTTCCGAAATTTTCGAAAAACGCCTTTATTCGATAAACGAACAGCCGAACGAATGGCGAAGGATGATGCGATGAAACTTACTCAGGAATATAGCTTTAACAGATCCGCATTGAAGAAAGTAATCAGTATTGAAATGTTGCTTCCACCGGATAATCTCGGTATGGAAAACTTGCAGCATTACTATGATGCGTTTTTCAAAACGCTAGGCTATAAAAATACCGTTCACTGGACGGTTGTAAGGTGAGTATCGCCTCATTTTGCCCATAATTCCATAGAACCAACCTAACCGCCTTAAAGTGCCATTTTTTTCGCCTGTAACCCCAATTTTTCCTTGCTGTGTCGAAGAACATATCTTATGTTAGACACTACCATAAAAAGCATCAAAAAACTCTGTAAATGTTTGATTATTTTATAGTTATAATGGATGGTTTTGTTTCTCCCGAAGGTGAATCTGCTATGATTCAGATGCTAGATAACTGGCAGGATACAATCATTGATCTCCATTTCATCAAATCAGTCCTGAATTACAGGGACGTTCGCTCAGCTCTGAATTGGTGTAGAACCCATGAAGTCTATGTCCTTTCACAAGGTAACGCCCAAGTCGTGAATCTGATTGAATTCATTCTAGCTTTTTACAAACCATACTTAGAGCATTTGAAACGAACAAAAAAGGAGAATTGGAAAACAGTCTTTTTGAATTATGTATCCGCTAATGTGAGCGGGATACTTGCCGAAAAAAGAGAACTACAGCAAAGGAAGAATCAGTATAAACCAAAAACAAATGTTGAGACAGCGTTTCTGAAAAAAATGAAAGACTTATGAATCAAGCATTAATAGTAAAAAAGCCAGATCGGGTTAAAGGAATACGACCTTGGTGTACTCATTGTCAAAGAGAAATCGGCAATCAAAAATGCGGGGAAACTGGAAAACGAATCACGAGTTGTCAATTTACCGAGAGTCATACACTCAAGGCGATTGTTCCAGTTCCAGGAGCAGGAAGAAGTGTGAAAACACGCATATTGAACACAAGGGATATGAAACAGGCATTGGTACTCAAATTGGAGTTTGAAGAGGAACTGAAATCACAGGATTACCAAACCACAACAAACCATCTGACACAGGAAGAGGTAAAACCGATGCTATTGATAGAATGTATGGCTCTTTATGTTGCATACCTCAACAATGTGAATGTTGAAGCCCACATGGTAAAGCTAAGGACCGACAAGCATATTTGGGAAGTTGAAGATTTTTTTGGAAAATTCTGTAAGGCGATGAAAGCGAATAGCATCAGTCATACCATTCTTCGAGTGGATCAGATCAATGATCGGTTAGTTGGATATTTCCACACCTTCATTCTTGAAAGGCTCCAGCATGCCCCCAAGACCTATAACAAAATGATGGCACTGTTTCGACAGTTCTTAGATTGGCTGATCAATCAAAAGAAATATGAAATTTCAAATCCCTTTAGGTTCGTTCAACGCAGAATAGAGAACAGGGATAAGACCATTGTGTCAAGAGAGGAGTTCCAAGCTCTATTGGATGCAATCACACCAGAGAACAGTTATCATGTGTTGCCTTCGGGCGAAAAGAAGAATCGCTTTAAACCATGGCTAAAACAATGCTTTCAACTAGCCCTTGAAACCGGACTGAGAAGAGAGGAGTTTATGTGCCTCCAGTTCTCCGACATCGTATTTGGAGACAATTCTGAACCGCTGTTTTTGAAAGTGGAGAATTACAAGGTTAATAGAATCAAGGGTGGTAGCGATATTTCCAAAGATGTAAAAAGCATCCCCATCACCAAAGGGTTGATGTTACTACTGAAGGAATTGGGTCTTGAGCAACACATAGGAACGGATCGTTTTTTAATCGGACAGGAAGAAACGGCATCACGGAATACTTTGATTGAACTGGTATCCCGATCCTTTACTTTTTATTGGCAACGAACGGGTATTAAGAAAGATGTGCAGTTAAAACACCTGCGGAAAACATATCTGACTGCTTTGGTAGAACATTTCGGAGATAAGGCACCAATGATCAGCGACCACTCCGGAATACAGGTTCTCAAAGATCATTATGTGAATGATCAGCGATTGGTGGCCGCTTGTAAGGATTTTTCAATTTTCTAGGACAGCCTTTTTTGCGGGAAATAATGATTTTCAAAGAAAAAGTCGAAAATCATTATTTCCCGATTGATTGTCTTAGACAAACGTTAATGACTTTTAACTCATTCTTTGCCAATCACTAGGAATTAGTTTCTGACCATCTCGCCAAATTTCTATAACTGATTTTTTAAATCTATCAGTTTTTAAATATGCGTGATCTGTAACGATAACCTGTAGGTTAGGTGCTAGTGATTCCACAACATTAAACATGAATTCGAACATCTTGTTTACAGCTATTTCATCAGCACTTACTTCAACCACATTATCTGTTTTCTCAGGTGGATAATAAACCTGAGTTGGTTGATCAATAATGATGAATCTCGGTACAGGTCTGTTATTCTGTATAAAATGTTGCTGTAATGCAAAAACAATTAACAAATGATAAGCGACCCAATTAGCTCCACTACCGATTTGGGGTAAGGCGATGGGTTTTGAATCTGTATCTATAAACATTGTCAGTTTATTCAAATCGAAGCGAATTGGGTCATCTTCATACTCTACATCCAAACCTTGAACCCACTTACTCATTTGTAGATTTATTTTATTGATGATGGATAATAGTTTTTCCCTTTCATTTTCGCTGTCTACAGTTTTCTCTAATTCTAGAATCCGCCCTTTTAGAGAATCAATTTTTGATCCAATATCCCCTGTTTCTTCATTGATTTCAATACTTTCTAAAAATAAGCTTACTCTACCAATGATTTTGCCCCTTCTTATATTTAAATCTCGTAGAGTTCGAGCCTTCTCATTTTCAATATAAAGTGCGGTAATACTTTTTTCAACTTGCTTAAGTTCCGTTTCTTTATTATGATATTCACTCTCTACTGATTCAATGTAGGACTGAATTCTAGGGCTTTCAGCTTTTGTGAATTTCAAGTCATTTTTAATGCTCTGTAACGAGTTATTTATATTTTGAATGGTCGGTATGGGAGTGTTTAAATGATTGTCACATAATGGGCAAGTATTTGGATCAACTGAGTCATTGTCTTCATACAACTTTATTGACTCCAATCTAATTTCTTGTTGCTTTGCTTCCTCAGAGTAGCCGAAGGAATTCTTAAGATAATCGGTAGCGGCTTTTTTATTGTCTGAAATTTTACCTAGCTCCATGCGGAGTTCATTTCTCTGATCAATTAGCTCTTTTAAACCTGAGTTTTCTCCTTTGACTTCTAGAGGTTGGTATTCCCAATTGGAAATCATTTCCAAATATTGATAGGTGTCTTTTAAATTTGTGGGGGATACATTCTTGTCCAATATACCAATCTCTTTTGCTTCTTCAATTAGAGAAGATGCTTGGCTAATTCCTTCAGATTTAATTTTTTCAGATTCTCTTTGTTCTCGAAGTAATCGGTTAAGTTGCTTTTTAAGTTGAGTAATTTCACTTTCAACCAGAAGTGAATCTTCATTGACTGCACCTAAAAAATAGGGAAGTGTGTCCTTTATTGATTGAGGAACAAATTCTTTATTTTGATTATAAAAAAGTTGATACGGGTCGGCGACTAAATACTGAGGCTGATAACAATAAAATCTAGAATGCTTAAAGTTTGCTTTAAGCGGTTCCCTAGTCATTGAATCGGGCATGTGCAGATTTTCTGAAACCCCAATTTTTCGGGTTAAGAATTCTTTTAGAGTATCAATGTTGATGTTGGATGTTATTTCAGTAAACTCAGGTATTGTTTCACCAATATTTCTCATTAAACATACTGTTGAAGCGGCTTGGAGGCCTCTAATATTGGGGTTCTCGCGAGCTATAAATACCTTTTCCCCGTCATTGAAACATAACAGTATTGAAAAGTATGAAACAGTATCTCTGATGATCCCTTCAGGAATATCGCAACCAGAAGATGCAAGACAATAATTGACTATTTCTATTAAAGCTGATTTTCCTGATTTGGATTCACCTGTAATGATATTTACTTTACCTAAGTTAAAAGGTAGGATTCTTTTTTCACCTTTTAGGCTGTATAATATGATTTTATCTATTTGCATGATCTTACGGGGTAATTCTAAAAAATGAATAGATTGATTTTACGTCACTAGTTGTAGACAACCATTTTCCGAGCATAATAGCCTTTTTAATTATCTCATCGTATTCTTTATAATCGTCGGAATTGTATTGTTTAGGCTTTTCGTTATTTGTTATGATTTCACCTGTTTCTGTCAAATTAATTCTTCCGTAAGCAAGTAAGAATGATAATGCTTCCTTAGTGCTATTAACCATGTTTTTAGTCCTAGTAGAAAAATCAAAAAATAATTTGTCATTTTCCTCTACCCAAACAAAAAAATAAGTTCTTGTGCTTCTTGGCATCCTTCCCCTTGTTTCTTCATGTAGTATTATTGGAAGGACTAAGTAAGCGAAAGCAAATGGGAAATTGTTGTTCGAGTGTTTGTTATAACTAAATGCGGCAACGCGGATTATCTCTCCGCAGAATGCAGGGTTAAATAAGTTAGCTACGATAGGATTTCGGTCAGTCCAAGTTGTACTCATACTTCATCATTAAAATTAGGGTGCCATCCAACTTTTTTAGCATCCGCAAGCATTTGATAACTTCCCCTGGTAAGATAATCTTCATTGAATTTTTCCCTGATTTTTATTTGAGGACACGTTTTCGCAAATTGGTCCATGTAAAAATCATATCCTAATTTGCTTAATTCCTGTTCCCCCTTATCTGCTTCATCACACATTAGATCAAATATATTTTTCCAGTAATCCTGTAGTTTTTTATCATATTCTTCTTGTTCTTCAATATTTAGCAAGTGTAGTCGAGACCATTTAGACCTTTGCTCAAAAGCTCTTCGAAAATCGCTAATCGCTCTTTTGACAGCGTTAGAATTAATATTGATTTGAATGATTTCAAGTTGTTTGAGAAACTTTTTCTCCTTAGAAGCTTCTATATCTTCAGCACTAATTTCAAGTTGCTCAGGAAAATGGTTCGGTAAATTATCGGAATTGAACGAGTCTCTGATATTTGCAATTTTTATTTGAAGTTCTTCCGCATCGATAGAGTCAATTTGAGATGTAAGGTTTTCAATTGATTTTTTCAACCACCATCCCTCTAGAATTTCTAGAAAAGCATCTAAATGATTTGGATATGACGATAGTACAAGTTGCCTTTTTAGTTTAGAATCAATTTCTGTGATATTGATTGAATTATCGATTATTCTTATGTTTCTAATCAACTGTTTCTTTTTGTTGATATCCAATCCTAAAAAAGCTGCGTAAGCTTTTTTGTTTGTTTGATTCTCTGAAGTAACTGCGATTAAATCTAGACTTTTAATTAACTCATCTACTTCCTTGTCTGAAAATGAATTCTCTTTGAACGCTTTCAGACAGCTTGTTTCAGGTACGCTCTCAGTGGTTATTAAATTGAAGACAGTCGTTTCTACATCTATTAATCCGTTTGTAATATGTTCAGACCAAACTCTTATAGTTTTCCAAAAATCTACACTGGCATCGGTTAAATTAGACTTGCTTTTTATATGAAGTTTGGTTTGAACCAAATTGATGTGATTAACATCTTCAATCTCAATATCGTCTAAGTTCTCTATTCTAACTTTGGGATTATCTAATTCGCGTGAGTTAGTTAACAATAGTAGCAATGCATATTTGATTTGATAGTAATAACCAAGTGAAGGTTCTTTGGCTGAAAAGTCAGTATCGATTATATCCATAGTTGTTTGTCCGTTGACTTGAAAATAGACAGAGCAACAAAACTGAGTGAATTTAATTGGTTAACAGCGACATTATTGATGCTCGTGAATAGTAACAAGTGGCGACCGAATATAACTAAAATTGCTGAAAGTCAAACGACTTTGCACTTTAAATCCAATTCATTAGAGGGGTATTCTGCAACTCCTTTTAAAAAAGTAGTATGAGACACCACTAACCTATGGAGAGCGGATTTTTCGTTTCTTGCGTCCCTAATTTATGTTTTCTAAGATTCTGTGTATTATTAGAAATACATCATTTTTGATCCCTTGTCATTTCAATCTTATGACAATTGCAAAACAATATTCCAAAAAAACCACTCCAAATTACCGCTCCAACGCAAAAATGGCCTCCTTTTCAGAAAGCCATTTAATCAGAAAACCCACTGTTTTCGCCTTGTAGCGAGGACACGACTCGAACGTGCGACCTTCGGGTTATGAGCCCGACGAGCTACCAACTGCTCCACCTCGCACTCTATTCATTGAAACAATAAATGTTTGAATGCGGTGCAAAGATACGCATTTTTTAGCCTAAAACAATAGCAAGGCCAAATAAAAGACACAAAAAAGATTGCCAAGTGCCTTTTGTTGCTGATTCTCGGTTGATTGAACCATCGTTTTTTTTCGCAATTCTCCATGAAATAGTCGGAAAACCATGTCGCGTTCCTCGTGAAATTTTATACCTTCGCTGTGCTTGAGAAAAGGTCAGAATGCGAGCAAATACTGGGTTTATGAACGTCTTTTACTTTCTTAATAAGTGCGCACATGCAACCGAATGAACTGATCTTAATTGTTGAAGATGAACTGCTTATTGCAGAACATATTTCCAGGGTTTTGACAAGCACCGGTTATACGTCAACTTGTTGCGTTACCAATGTGGAAGATGCCATTTCGATCATTGAACGGGATAAACCGCAGTTGGTATTGACTGATATCATGCTGTTGGGCAATCAAACGGGAATAGATTTGGGAAATTTATTGCACCAAAAATACCGGATTCCGTTTATCTATATTACTTCTCACACGGGCAGTGACATGATCTCAAAGGTGAAATTTACCCATCCGAATGCGTATTTGGTAAAACCCTTTAAACGCGAAGATTTGCTGGTGGCCATCGAATTGGCGCTGTTCAACTCGAGTACCGAGGCCAGAGACGGTTCTCAGAATTTAATGGTGAAAGACGGTCGCGCAACGGCTCAAATTCCTTACGATGAAATTTTGTGGCTTGAGGCCGAAGGAAATTACACGCTTTTAAATACCGAAACACAGAAAAAACGATTGCTACGCTTCATGATCACTGACTTGCACCAACAATTACCCGAAAACGATTTCATTCGCATTCACCGGTCGTTTGTGGTCAATCGAACGAAAATAACGGAATTTGCTTCGGCATACGTGGTGATCAAAAATGTCAAATTACCCGTTGGGAGAACCTACCGCGAAAACCTGATGGGACTGATCAAATAGAACGGTAACAGAGAAATTTTAGCAGAGTGTATACAAAACCATGCAGTTCGTACCATTCTTTTGTACAATTGAACTAAAAGTTGTTGCTTGCACTCTTATTTGAAAATAACAGACGCTACCAGAGTGAAAACAGCATGAGCAAACGATCCATTTCTTCTTTTCTTCTTACTTCGTTGATCGTAGTTGTCTCATGTGCTTGCTTTGGTCAAAATGCCCGGCAACAGAAGCTGATCGATCAATTGAAAACGGCAAAGCCAGATAGCAACCAGGTGAATTTGCTGAATAAATTGAATGTAGATTTTGTTGACGAAGGTGATGTTTACAATTCGCTTAAATACGGGTGGAAAGCATTGGCATTGGCAATAAAAATCAAGGATAAAGTCGGAATTATCATCTCTTACTCAAATCTCGGGTTTACTTATAGTTACGACGGAAGGTATGACGAATCATTGAAAATGTACTTTCGCTCATTGGACTACAGTCGAAAATACAGACAAGAGCTTTCCGTAATCAATGCCTTTGTCAACATCGGAACAATCTATGATTCCAAAGGCGATTATAAGAATTCACTGCGATACTATTTTTATGCGTTGAAATATGGTAAACGCACCAAAAACACCGATTTGCTGGCCGATGTATATCAAAATTTGGGCGTTACGTATTATTCACTCGGAAATCTTCCTGAATCGCTGAAAATGCATTTTGAGTCGCTACGGAACTACGAAAAACTCCACGATGTTAACGGAAAAGCTGATGAATACAATTCGATAGGAAACGTTTATGCCGATCAAGGTAAGAATGAGCAAGCAATCACGATGTACAAAAGATCGTTGAAGTTAGCCTTGCGAATACAAGACAAAGACGGAATAGGTAATGCGTATGTAAATCTGGGCATTGTTTACAAGGATCAGAATCGGTATCAGGAAGCCATTAAGATGTATGATAAAGCGCTTCGTGTTTATGCTTCCATAGATGACAGACAAGGGTTGGCAATTGTTTACAACGATCAGGCAAAATTGTATTTCAATATCGGGAACTATCAGGAAGCGATTGCCAGTTGTAAAATAGCGCTGAAAAACAGCGTGTCAGTGAATGCCGTTAGCGAAGTCACGAATGCTTATTTAACCATGTCAAGGGTTTACATCAAACTGGGTGATTTGAAAAAAGCAAGGGAGTTGATTGATTTATCACTTCGTCAAAGTCTGGCCATTCGCGAGAAACAAAACATAAAAGATACCTATTGGGTGTTGATCCAATTGGATAGTGCTTCCAACGATTATCAAGCTGCTTTCAAACACCAGAAGCTTTGGCTTTCTTACAGAGACAGTATTGTTAATCAGGAAGCCGAAGAAAAAAGCTACCAAACGGTGCTCCAATATTCGTTTGATAAGAAAGCCGATTTAGAAAAAACCAAACACGACAAAGCCATTTTCCGGCTCAATCAACGAAATAAATTAAGTAGTCAGCAGCAACGATACCTTGTCATTATTCTCGTTGTACTTCTGGTATCTGCGATTGTGGTTTGGTACTTTGCCCGACGATCCATCAACAACCGTAAAAAACTAGGGGCTTTCCTTGCCAATGAAAATCAACACAAAGAAATGCTGCTGCAGGAAGTGCATCATCGGGTGAATAATAGCTTACAGATGATTTCTTCGTTGTTGTCTATTCAGGCAGATTCAACCGAGAATGAAGAGATTCGCGGTTACTTGTATAAAAGCGAAAACCGCATTCAATCCATGTCGGTCATGCATCAATTACTGCATCTAAGCGATTCGAAACTGGAGGTCAATATGCACGATTATTTCAACGGCGTCCTTGATTTTTACACCACGCTGTTGGAATCAAAGCCAAACATAAAATTGCATGTTTCCGTTCCATTCGTTTTGTTTCACACAAAATTAGCCATGCCATTGGCCATTATCCTCAATGAACTAATTACCAATTCATTGAAATATGCTTTCCCGAAGAATGAGGGTGAGATAACCGTTTCTCTAACATCCGAACCGGGTTCCGATCGCTGGACCTTTAGTGTAAAAGACAACGGTATTGGTTTCCAACCAAAAGACGGTCCGCAAGATCAATCAAGCCTCGGACTCACCTTGGTTCAATTAATGACCAAACAAATCGCAGGAACACTTTCCATTCAAAGCGAAGGTCAAATGGCGGTAGTCATCAGTTTCACCAGTAAAGCTTAGTCCACATTCCTTTCTGTATGATTGTACCTCTCTATTTCGATGCGAAATTGGAAGTTCGTGTACAGCACTTTGTCGTTCATACCATATTTTTTTTCGTGGATCATCCTTTCAATACTTTCGTGACTCAATATGATTTACAAAAGTTTCATGAAAAAAATTGCCTTTTTATTCGCACTTGCGCTGAGCCATCAACTAGGGGCTCAAAATAATTTTCAAAAGATCGGACCTCCACCTCCGGCGTTACAAACCATTGATGAGTTGGAGGGTCTGAATGCAACCGCTCATGCAACCGCAGATGTTGATAATGACGGAGACGCAGATGTTCTTATCGCTGGTCAAAATCCGCAAGGTGCTATGAAATGCAACCTGTATTTGAATAACGGTTCGGGAGCATACGAATTAGATCCTACTACTCCGTTTGTTGGCGTTTTTGACGGATCTATTGTTTTTTTAGATGTTGAAGACGATGGCGATCAGGATGTGATCATTGCCGGTCAGGATGCTTCTTCATATACCGCAGGATTGTACATCAACGACGGTTCAGGAGTCTTCACGCTTGCAAGCACTCCTTTTGCGGGTGTGGGTTACAGCTCATTGTCTGTTGCTGATGTAGACGGTGACCTTGATACGGATGTACTGATCTGCGGACAAGCAAATAGCGGTGTAAAAGCAAACTTATACATCAATGACGGATCAGGAAATTTTACCCTCGATGCGGTTGCAAGTACTACGTTTACCGGAATTTACCTCGGTACGTCAGAATTTGGCGATGTTGATGGTGACGGCGATCCTGATTTGGTACTAATGGGTTATGCTGATTCAGGTACTTTTTCAGGAATGTACTTGAATGACGGTAATGGAGTATTCACTGTTACAGCAAGCAGTTTTCCTCCATTAAACGGTTCAGACATTGCTTTTTCCGACATAGATGATGATACCGATATGGATATCGTAATTGCGGGTAACGATCCGATGACCGGTGGAACAACAAAATTGTATTTCAATGACGGTACAGGGGTTTTTACACTTGGTAATACGAGTGTTTTTTCTGATTTCGGTAGCGCGTGGCTTTGTTTCAACGATGTAGATACCGACGGTGACGAAGACCTTGTGATTACGGGTAGTGTACCTGGCTTAGGTAGTAATACCATTTTGTATTCCAATGATGGAAATGGGGTGTTCGCACAAGTTGCAGGAACGCCATTCACAGGAGTTTATAATGGCTGTGTTTCGTTTGATGACATAGATGGCGATGCAGATGATGACTTGGTGGTTACCGGTTCTTCATCGGCTAAATTGTATCAAAATGATGGAAACGGTGTTTTTACTGCAGTCAGCACGTCACCATTTATTGGACTTAGTTATGGTGCCGTAGAATTTTCGGATGTAGACAACGACGGCGATTTGGATGTGTTCATGAACGGTCAGGGTTCCGCCGGATTCAATTCGAATCTTTATCTCAACGATGGTAATGGCGGTTATACACTTGATCCGTCGAATACTTTCCAGGGACTTGCCAATGCCGCTGCCGATTTTGCTGATATTGATAATGACGGAGATGATGATTTAATGATGTCTGGTTACGGCAGTGGGCAAATTGTCAGTTTGTTTACCAACGACGGAACCGGATTGTTTACGGAAGTTCCCGGCACATCATTCCCGGCGGTTTCTTCCGGAGCAATACAATTTAACGATGTTGATCAAGATGGCGACCAGGATGTCTTTATTTCCGGATTTACCATTTTCGTTGGAAATGTAGGTCAACTTTGGTTAAACGACGGATCAGGATCATTTACCCTTTCATCTTCTAATACATTTGAAGGTGCAAACAACGGAAATATTGCTTTCGCAGATGTAGACGGTGATCATGACGATGACTTGTTGTATACGGGTTATGGCGATGCTGGTCGGGTTGCGCATTTGTATACCAATAACGGCGCAGGTGCATTTACGTTAGTTGCTTCACCTTTTCCCGGAGTTCAACAAGGTGCCATTGCCTTTGCCGATGTTGACAGTGATCAGGATATGGATTTAGTCATTGCGGGTGAAGTTGCTTCATCGACTTATACGGCACAATTGTATGAAAATGACGGAACGGGAAGTTTCACGCTAGTTGCAGGAACGCCTTTCGAACCTACCATTGCAAGTGGAATGGTGTTTGCAGATATCGATAACGATTTAGATCAGGATTTATTGGCCCTCGGATACAGCAATACAAGCGGGGCAATTGCCAAGATGTATGCCAATGACGGATCAGGAACGTTCACGTTGATTGCCGGAACACCATTTGTTGCAGCTTCTTATGGTATGGCAGCTTTTGGGGATGTCGATGGAGATATCGATCAAGATGTAATTATCTGCGGAAATGATGGTGTAACAGGTCTTCAATCGAATGTTTACAGAAACAACAACTGTCAGCAATCCAATGTTATTTTTGAAGAGTTTGCTTGTGGTCCGTATACCTGGATCGATGGAAACGTCTATTCACAAAGCACTACAACAGCTACTATGCATTATGCTATGCCAAACAGTGCAGGTTGCGATTCTGTAGCGGTGCTTCACTTGACAATCGGAGACGCATTAGGCGTTCCTACATTGGCAACGCTTCCAAACGCTACTGCTGAATGTGAATTAGCGAGTCTTACAGCTCCAACAGCAACAATGAACTGCTCCGGACTGACAACAGGTACAACGAATCAAGTATTCCCGATCACTTCACAAGATACCACAGAAGTGTTGTGGACATATACCAGTGCGAATGGATTTGAGTTTACGCAAACGCAATTGGTCATTATCCAGGATGTTTCCGCACCTACTCCTGCAGGTAGTTTACCAACAATTACCAGTGGTTGTCCGGTTTATTCTGTGGATGTTACACCAACAGCAATGGATAATTGTGAAGGAACGATCACAGGTACCACTCCAGATTTACCTGTAACGAATCCGGGGTCAACTACCATTACCTGGACCTTTACAGATTCTCACGGAAACAGCTCTACCCAAACACAAGAGATTGTTTTCACGGAAATGAGCAACGTAGTGACGTTCGATGGTGTTACCTTGACAGCTACTGAAGCAAACGCAACATATCAGTGGTTTGATTGTGATTCTGAAAATGATATTCCGGGTGCTACCAATCAAACCTATGCTCCTGCGACTAATGGAAATTACGGTGTGGCAATCAGCAATGGTTCTTGCAACGTTTATTCCGATTGTTTTTCAATAGCTGATCTTGCAGTGAACGAATTCCAGGCTAATGTATTCAGCATTTATCCGAATCCTTCAACAGGCATCATTCATATTGAAACGGCTAACCCGCTTTCAATTGTCATTACAAATGCAGCCGGTCAACTGATTCATACCGAAGCATTGCAAGCCGGGAAAACAGTATTGGAACTTAAAGGAGTTGAAAGTGGTGTTTACTTTGCTATTGCTACAGACAGCAACGGAATGCGATCAACACAAAAGATTACCATTACGAAATAACGAATAATAACTACTACTATTGAGTTGAAGACCGTCGGTAACCCCGGCGGTTTTTTTGTGTACGGTTTTTCGCAACAGGGTTCAAACAAGTATTGCTAAACCGTTTTACTAAACTATTAGTAAGCCGTAGGTTTGTCGAAACAAATTAAAACAAAAAGCCATGACACAAAAACCTTCATTTGCATTTGTAGCCGCTAGTTGGGCTGCTTTCGGAACAGGAATTATCGGATACTTCGCGGGACTTTTCCGCAGCGAATTGTACCTGAGTGAAAAAGGATACTACTTCACTGTTATCATGTTCGGACTCTTCTCTGTCATCTCCGTTCAAAAAAGCGTTCGTGATCGCCTAGAAGGTGTTCAGGTGACAGACCTTTATTACGGAATAAGCTGGTTCTGTACTATCCTTTCCATCGCTTTACTCGTTGTAGGATTGTGGAACGCCAAAATGTGGGGTAGCGAAAAAGGATTCTACGCTTTCTCTTTTATCCTCGCACTCTTTGGAGTCATCGCCATTCAGAAAAACACCCGCGATACGCTGGCAGTTGAGCAGGCCGAGAAAGAGGCAAAACAACTTCCGCGGCAGTAGATTCGCTTTGGCGAAACACTGCGGATTGTATAAAGCAATAACCACAATCATCATAAATCA
>JBILJP010000412.1:0-4395 GCA_044377135.1 Fluviicola sp. | reverse complement strand
TTCCGAGCGTTGTTGAATAAGGGTATGCAAACTATTCTTCATTTTTATAGAGATTGAATCCGGAACGAATCATGGTAAATGCAACATATGCCATGAGAAATCCGAAGATAATTTTGACGATTGCCGGAGATATTTTGAGTGAAAGTTTGGAGCCGATGTATCCGCCGATCACAAATGTAGAAGCGATTACCAAGCCGTAGCGCCAATTGAGATTACCGGTTTTGGCGTAGTTCATTGTTCCGAGAATGACCACCGGAAGTGTGAGGATAAACAAGCTGGTTCCGGTAGCCTGGTGCTGGGTAAGTCCCAAAAAATAAACCAATGCAGGAACAATGATTACACCACCGCCAACACCGATGAATCCACTGAGCGTACCGGCAAACAGACCGATTGTCACCAGTATCAAAATTGTTTCTAAAGGCATTTTTCCGGTATTCATTTGGTAATTCGAAGAACCAAGATAGTTATTTTGGTGTCAAGTCAAAAAGTTGGGCGATAATTGGGGTTGAATTTGGATTTTGTTGTGAAATCAGGCCCTATTTTTACGCCGAAATCTGTTCGTAATATTGCGAATTTACGTGGGGATATTTGATATGCCAATTTGCAATATTACGAACGTTGGTTTTACCACAGATCATCCTAAGGGCGTCTCCGACTTAGTCGCGACTAACACGTGGCGCGGATTTACACAGATATTAAGTACATGATTGTTAATAGTAGCGACAAATTTTATCCCACGAATGAACGAATAAAGTGTTAACTGTAAATGAGTAACGAATAACCCGTCACGACGGGCTTCACGGATATTCTAAAAACCAAAATAGGGGATTTCTATTTGTGATTCATTGGGTGGAAACAACGTTTTCCATTCGTTGCAAATTGCGCACAAAATGTTATTCGTTTATTCGTGGGAGATAAAAAGTAAATACGATCTGTGGAAATTGCTATTGCACCAACAGGTTACACCCTCGCAAATCTGCCTGATCAAACCTGCCCATCAGCTGCAATTGTCCGTTGTTGATTTTCCCCAAATCTTGTGTCGCAATGAATGCGCATGAATAGAGATTTGCTAAGTCGATGACGTTTACGCCGCCGGTTTTTCCTTCTGCTACCAATGAAAAAGGGTCGTTGACATCTCGTAATTGAACGTGCATCCACTGCGGCAGGTCGAATAACCCGTTTTTGTCGCTATAGGCCTGCGATAACAATTCACTCATTCCGTATTCCGATGAAATGAAGTCACAACCGAATGCTTGTTTCAACTCTGCATGTAACACTTCTTTGGTCATTTCTTTCCGCCTGCCTTTCATGCCACCGGTTTCGATGATTTGCACATCGGATAAATCCACGTGTTGATCTGCCAAATCGAGCAGGGCATACGAAACGCCGAATAGAACCAGTTTTTTTCCTGTTTTTCGGCCTTCTTCAATCGCTTTTAGCAAGGCTTCAGCATCGTTGAGGTAGAAACCCGAAAGTGGGTGTTTGGTCGCGCGAATCAGGTGATCAACCATGTATACTAAACTCGATTCACCTTGCTCAACATAATTCGGTAACAGGGCAAAAATGAGTTGGTTTTCGAGAGGACCGATAAAATGCGCATAGGTAGGCAAAAACGAACGTTCGTAAAGCGATGTGTCGGCTATCAAATGCTGACTGCGTTCCATACCAGTCGTTCCGCTACTTTTGAAAACCGTTTGCGGTTGCATTCCCTCAGCGATAATGTCGTGTGTTTTAAAAAACGAAATGGGTAAAAACGGAATGTCGCTAACAGTTTGAGGTTCGGGCATTCCCAATAAATCAACAAACTGTTTGTATACAGGAACGTGTTCGCGCTGAAAACGATAAACTTCCAAGGCGACCAGATCAAAATCACGTTGGTTTTTTATGCTAAATATGCGATCTATGAGTTGTTGCACACCACAAAGGTACACTCAAAAACCGAACTTTCGAAAGAGTATTTCAATGAATAATCAATCTAAAAAATGCGTTCTTGCTATTAATTACTGCTATGAAGAGACGGATCGTTATCCACAAAAACCGTTACAGATTCAAGCAAATCAACTTTTCCTTCGGTCATAGGAATGCTGTAATCATCATTCGCCAAGTTTCGTGCTATTTTACCACTTGCTACTTGATCGCATAAAATAATCCCCAACGTTACTTTGCCGTCTATTCCTAAGAATGAAGAAGCACTAAAACTTCCATCTTCTTTAAGTGTTAGTTTCGATAAATAATTGGCGTTTTTACCGAATAGAATCACTGCGTAAGCGGAATATCCTTTTTGGATAGGACCTTTAACGATACCTTTCAACAGCGGAGTAGTTGTTTTAAGCGTTGAACCCATTTCAATATTCGTGAATGATGCGGATAGGTTGGATGGTGTGTTGTTTTTGGCAGTGTTGCTTACGGATGATGAATTGCCCGTATTATCCTGGTCGTCTGCCGAATTGGAGTCAGTTTGATTGGATGTTGAAGCTGAATCGTCAGCATGGTTGATCGAATCGTTTTTTTGTGCAAGATCAATTGATTTTTTGTCGTTTGCATTTTTGTTCTCATTCACAATCAACAGAACCATGATTACGGAGAGAGCGATTGTTAAAAAACCGAGAAAAATAAAAACCTGATTGCGTTTTCTGTAATCGAGTTCCAGTTTTCGCTGTAGTAAATCGTATTGTTGATCGGAGCTTATTTTGTTGGTGGGAATACTGTATTTGTCGGCCAGATCCTTAATTAGTCCGGCTCTTTGTGAGTCTTTTGCCGACTTGATGATATCCAGTTCATTGCGTGATCTTGTGCGAAGGATGTATAAAATAACAGCTGCAATGAAAGCTATCAAACCGAAAACGCTTCCGATTTGTGGAATAATTGAAAATACCGATTGCGGTAAAGCGAAGAGTGCCATTCAGAAATAGTGTTTGTTTTTAGGAAGTCAAACCTACTAAACAAAAATCGTTTTTCCTAATGGGAAATAACCGTAAAGTGTGAAATTAATTCATCGGGAACCACAAATGAAAGGTCGATCCCTTGCCCACCGAACTTTTTACCTGAATTTTCCCGCCGTGTTCTTCTACGATGAGTTTCACGTAATACAATCCCAATCCGAAGCCTTTTACATTGTGTAAATTGCCCGTAGGAACGCGGTAAAACTTATCGAATATGAGTTTGATGTCATCGCGTTTGATTCCAATTCCGTTGTCGGCAATGGAAAGCAAGAAACCATTATTCTGATTGCTTGTGCGGATCGTAATATCCGGAGTTTCCTCACAGTATTTCACAGCGTTGTCGAGCAGGTTGTAGATTACATTGGTCACATGTACCTGATCTACCTGAAGCATATCGTTCGTAGCTTCCAATTGCAGGATGATTTGTCCGCCACTGTCTGTTTGATTGAGGTCGAAGCTTTCTTTGGCGTCTAAAATCAACTCGTGAATGGACAGTTTTTCCTTCGAAAGCACCAGTTTGTCTTTGTCGAGTTTCGCTACATTCAATACGCGTTCTACCTGATTTTCAAGACGTTTATTTTCTTTGTAGATGATTTCAGCATAACGTTTTAAACGATCCGGATCGTCTTTGAAATCGCCGCGCAACAACAACTCGCTCGAAAGTCCGATGGTTGAAATCGGTGTTTTCAGCTCGTGTGTCATGTTGTTGATAAAATCGGTTTTGATTTCGGATAACCGTTTTTGCTTCAGGATCACGTTGATCGCAAAGGCAAAGAAGATCAAAATCAAGGTAATAATGGCAACTAAATAGAGCCACGGTGATGTCAACGGAGCTGCTGCGCGAATGGGGTTGCTCATTACTTTCGGAAACAACACCGTGAAATAATGACCGTCTTTTTTCCATTCCAATTTCTCGGAAGTGATTCCGTTCATGCTATCGCGAACCGGTTTGTAGCCACTGCTTTTGGTATAACGGATCATGTTTCCGAATACGATGGAATCGGTGAAACAATCGTAAATACCGTATTGAAAATCCTGGTTAAGACTTTGCTCGTCGAATTCGCGTTTGAGTAATTGTTCCAGGTAAAACGGATGCAATTCTTCGGCAATATCAACCGAAAAATAATTGGTGCGGATTTGTTTTACCGCACCGTAAAGATCCATTCTGTCTGCCGCATTGTGATTGATTTCTTCCAGCACGTTGCGAAGTGCAATATGGGCGTGTTCGGAAAACTGTTTCAGGTTCAAGCTGTCTTCTTTTTCTTGAATTTCGATGTTTACCTGCTGTGCTTGCAAGGTTTTTCGAATCCAAAAAATCTGAATAAACAAAATACTCGCCAGCGAAATGATGCCGAGTATAATAACCGCATTAACCGTTTTCCTATTCATTTAGAGCCTGTGTAAAATTGTAGCCAAAATGGCTTATAAGAATGAAATCAGAACAAATATAAAC
>JBILJP010000411.1:0-4396 GCA_044377135.1 Fluviicola sp. | reverse complement strand
TTCCATAAACAAAATCATCACGCTCAAAATAGGTAGGAACGATACGATCTGTCAGGAAAATTGCTTCTTTCGGACATGCTTCTTCGCACAATCCGCAGAAAATGCAACGCAACATGTTGATTTCGTACATGGAAGCATATTTTTCTTCGCGGTACAAATGTTCTTCTCCTTTTTTGCGCTCGTCGGCTACCATTGTAATGGCTTCAGCCGGACATGCAACAGCGCACAATCCGCAGGCAGTACAATTTTCACGACCTTCTTCGTCGCGTTTAAGAACGTGCTGACCTCTGTAAACCGGAGCAAACTCGCGGGTTTCTTCGGGATATTTCGTCACGTTGTGTTTTCGGAACAAATGCTTGAATGTAATCCACATTCCTCCAAAAACGGCGGGCAAGTAAATACTTTCCAAGAAGGTCATCTTCTTATTGGAAACTACTTTTTTGCGATTTGATAAACTCTCCATATCTATTCGAAATGTGTTGTTCTAATGAGTGTTTGTGTTCATAGACAATCGACTGTCCGGTTGTTCTGTTTTCACCTTTGTTTGCATTGGTTCGTTGGTTTTCGGTTTCTCACCGCTAAACCATCCTGAAACTGCAGCAATGATGATACCTGTAATCAACATATTCACCAATGAAATCGGGATGAGTTTTTTCCAGCCCAAGTGCATCAATTGATCGTAACGGAAACGTGGCAATGTCCAGCGAATCCACATAAATACAAAGATGAAGAAGAAGGTTTTACCAAAGAACACTAATGTTCCGACAATAGCCAATGTGTTTCCTGACAAGCTATCCATTCCTGGGAAATTGTAACCACCGAAGAATAAAGCTGAAATAACGGCACATGAAATAAACATGTTGATGTATTCAGCAAACAAGAAGAATCCCAATTTCATAGAACCGTATTCGGTATGGTAACCACCAATCAATTCCGATTCACATTCCGGTAAGTCGAACGGTGCGCGGTTACATTCTGCCAAGGCGCAAACAAAGAATACGATGAAGCAAAGCGGCTGTTTCCAAACATACCAGTTCATTCCGTGTTGATCTTCAACAATATCACGCAAGTTCAAGCTTCCGCTCATCATCACAATCGTGATCACGGAAATACCCATTGCCAATTCATAAGAGATCATTTGCGAACTCGCACGAATGGCTCCGAAAAGGGAGAATTTGTTGTTGGAAGCCCAACCACCGATCATGATTCCGTAAACACCAATAGAAACAACGCCCATGATGAATAAGATACCTACATCAACATTGGCAACTTGCAATTCTACTGTTTCACCGAATACTTGTAAATCCGGTCCCCATGGAATGACAGATCCGGTAAGTAAGGCCGTAAACATGGCAATTCCCGGTCCGATAATAAACAACCACTTATCAGCATTGGTAGGAATGAAATCTTCTTTAAAGAACATTTTTCCGGCATCAGCCAATGGCTGTAAAAGTCCCCATGGTCCTGCTCTATCCGGACCGATACGATCTTGCAACCAAGCCGCCACTTTACGTTCGGCAAGGGTCAAATACGTTGCAATCAGCAAGGTAACACTGAACAACGCAACTATGATTATGATTTTCTCTAACATCTTATTTCGTTCCCGTTAGTTTCTTAGCATCTCGTTCCGGATCATTTTTGAGGTAGTGATTTTGTGAAATCACCGAGTGGCGGTTGATCACACGCGGACCTTCAATGTTCCATTGACTTACGTCTTTTTTGTCGAAGCGGCAATCGTTGCAAATCCATGCTGTTTTGCCATCGATATCTTCGATTTCACCGTATTTGTCTTTGCGACCTGTTACACGCATGATTTCATTTCCGAACATCCACACGACTGCTTTTCCGGCACATTTTGTACACTCGCAAGAAGCGTTCATCGGTTTCAGGAACCACACACGACTTTTAAAGCGGAATGTTTTGTCGGTCAATGCACCAACCGGACATACATCGATAACATTTCCGGAGAAATCATTGTCGATTGCCTTTTCAATATAGGTACTGATTTCGGCATGTTCTCCTCTGTGCATTACACCGTGAACACGTTGGTCAGTCAATTGATTGGCCACATACACACAACGGTAGCACAAGATGCAACGGTTCATGTGCAACTTGATCTTGTCACCGATATCGATCGGATCGTAGGTGCGACGCTCTTCTTCGTAACGCGTGCCTTCTTTTCCGTGTTCGAATCCAAGATCTTGCAAGTGACACTCACCAGCCTGATCGCAAATAGGACAATCCAACGGGTGATTGATCAACAAAAACTCAGTAACGGCTCCACGGTTTTCATGAACGCGTTCGCTGGTTTTGTTTTTGATCACCATTCCGTCTTGCACGGGTGTCGAACACGAAGCCACCAATTTGGGCATCGGGCGCGGATCTGCGGTAGAACCTGCTGCTACTTCAACCAAACACGTACGGCACTTTCCACCGCTACCTTCCAGCTTACTGTAATAACACATCGCAGGAGGCACCACATCTCCACCAATCTTACGAGCGGCGTTGAGAATGGTTGTTCCCGGTTCTACTTCTACTTCAATATCGTCAACGATAACTTTTACCATAACAAATGGTTTACTTATACTAAAGGTACATGAGCCGATGCAATGCCGAAGTTGCGTTTTTGCGCTTCATCCGGATTGGTCACGTGCCATTCAAACTCTTCTCGGAAATGACGGATTGCCGCTGCAACCGGCCATGCTGCTGCATCACCCAACGGACAAATGGTATTTCCTTCTATTTTCTTATTGATTTCTGCTAATAAATCGATATCGCGGAGATTTCCGTGACCGTATTCCAAACGGTGCAATACTTTCTCCATCCAACCTGTACCTTCACGGCAAGGTGAACACTGACCACACGATTCATGCGCGTAGAAACGGGCAAAATTCCAGGTATTTCTTACAATACACTGATCTTCGTCGAATACGATAAATCCGCCTGATCCCAACATAGATCCCGATGCAAAACCACCTTCTGCCAAACTTTCGTATGACATCAAACGATCGGTTCCTTCGGCTGTTTTACAAACCAAGTTAGCAGGCAAGATCGGAACGGAAGAACCACCCGGCACACATGCTTTTAGTTTCTTGCCATTGGCAATACCACCACACCATTCTTCCGAATAGATAAACTCTTCTACCGATAAGCCAAGGTCAATTTCATAAACGCCCGGTTTTACCAAGTTTCCGCAAGCGGAGATGAGTTTGGTTCCGGTACTTTTACCAATTCCGATTTTGGCATATTCCGCGCCACCTTCGTTTACGATAGGAACTACCGCTGCAATGGTTTCAACGTTGTTTACCACCGTAGGACATCCCCACAACCCTTTTACAGCCGGGAATGGCGGTTTGATACGCGGATTTCCACGTTTACCTTCCAACGATTCGATCAAGGCCGTTTCTTCCCCACAAATGTAGGCACCACCACCAGGAGCGATGGACAAATCCAAATCGTAACCCGAACCTAAAATATTTTTTCCCAACCAACCGTTAGCGTAAGCTTCGGCGATTGCTTTTTCTACAATTTCCAACACCCACATGTATTCACCGCGGATGTAGATATAGGCTTGGTTACACCCAAGTGCATAACTGGAAGTAATCATTCCTTCTACCAACAGGTGAGGAATTTTCTCCATCAGGTAACGGTCTTTGAATGTGCCCGGCTCACTTTCGTCGGCGTTGCACAACAAATAACGCGGAACACCTTCCGGTTTTGCAAGGAACGACCATTTCATTCCTGTAGGGAAACCCGCACCACCACGACCACGTAGTCCTGAAGCTTGCACTTCTTCGACCACATTTTGCGGCGACATGGTTTTTAATGCTTTTTCCACAGAGCGGTAACCACCGTTTTTACGGTATACCTCGTAGGTTTCAATTCCAGGAACGTTTACATGTTCCAATAATAGCTTTCTTCCCATCTCCTAGTTGTTCGATGAAGTTGAATGTTCTTTCCGGAATGCATCAAGCAAAGCGTCTACTTTTTCGGTAGTCAAATGCTCGTGGTAATGCTTTCCGCACTGCAACATTGGTCCGTAACCACAAGCGCCAAGGCATTCTGCTGTTTTCAAGGTAAACATCCCGTCTGCTGACGTACCGCCAACTTCTACACCCAACTTTTGTTTCAGGTGATCGATGATGTTATCGCTTCCTACCAACATACAAGGTCCGGTACGGCAAACTTCCAATACCACATTGCCCGGTTTTTCGATGTTAAACATCGTGTAAAACGTTGCTACCTCGTATACCTCAATCGGTTGAATGTTTAGGATTCCCGCCACGTAATTCATGGTAGGAACGCTCAACCATCCACCGAAATCTTCTTCGGCCATGTGCAAAATGCGCATCAACGCACTTTTTTGTTTGCCCTCGGGATATTGATTGATGATACG
>JBILJP010000410.1:0-4407 GCA_044377135.1 Fluviicola sp. | reverse complement strand
GAATTGTCCATGATTTTGAAAGGTCAGCCCAAACGCGCAAGCATTGAGGAAGGCTACGCAAAAATCAAGGCAATGCTGGGCAAAGGTGGTGCTTCCGAAAAAGTTGCACAATCCTTGTTGAAAACTATTTAGCCGCAGGTTTTTAAGCAAGTCGGTCACCGTTAACTTTGTTGTTGTGACGCGCATACTCGCATGTTGTACGATTTTACTGCCATTCTTTTTTGTTGCCCAACAAATGAGGATAGGAGTTCTGCGCGATTATGAAGTCAAACGGATTGTATTTGCCTATGATGAAGGTAGTTACAATATCATCGGTGATACCACTGAACTAGGTACAATCCTCCCCAATGAATTTGTTGACGTAGCGATCTCTGATGACAATAAAGTATCGGTGAAGATCGGAACGGTTGAATCGGGAACCTACAACAAAGTAATGCTCGTGGCAACCAAGATGGGCAATTCTATCACCTACAGTACCCGCACACCGCAAGTAAAAGAGCGCAAGTACCGCGAAGATGTTGAGATAACGGCAGCCAACAATGCGCTTACTATCGTTAATCTGGTAGACATGTCGTATTATTTGGGCGGAGTGGTAGAATCGGAAGGTGGCGGAGGTCGCGATCTTGAATACTACAAAGTGCAGGCTGTTATGAGCCGAACGTACGCCTTGAAATACAAAGATCGCCATATCAAAGAAGGCTTCGGGTTGTGCGATCGCGTGCATTGTCAGGCCTATCATTACCAATTGCGTTTTACACCACTCATAGACTCTGCTGTGCAGAAAACAAAAGGTGTAGTGATGACCGATAGCCGCAATCAGTTGGTAGATGCGTATTTTCATGCAAATTGCGGCGGGCAAACGAGCGAACCCGACTACGTTTGGAACAATAAAGTGACTTACCTCAATACTTTCAAAGACACATTTTGCATTTACACCAAACAAGCAACCTGGGAAAAGCGCATTCCGCAAAGTGATTGGAGTACATTTTTGGTAAACGATTACAATTACCCGATCACCGATTCGGTGTTGGGACCAATGATTTTCACTTTTAATCAACCAGAGCGCGCCGCCTTTTTTCAATATCCGTGGTTGGGAATTCCGCTACGTGATATTCGTACCAAGTTCAATTTAAAATCTACGTTTTTCAATTGTTATCCTGAGGGAACAGATGTGGTGCTGCGTGGCAGAGGTTACGGTCACGGTGTTGGTTTGTGCCAGGAAGGGGCAATGAAAATGGCTAAATACGGCTATAGTTACCGGCAGATTTTACTCTATTATTTTCCCGGCGTAAAAGTGGTGAATCAATTGGAACAACAGTTTTTTAGCCAGCGCCCGAAGATTTTTGGGGAATGATTGCCACAAATACTGACATGCCATATGCGTCCCGTAGGGGCGAAATATGGTAACAGAACTGCCTCTCTAAAATCGTCACCCCGTAGGGCAATGTCATTAAGTTAAGCACGAAAGAATGATTAGATCACGAAAACAACCATTTTTCAAAATAGAATAATAAAAGCAGAAATCGTTTGCCACAGATCATCCTGAGGCTGACACGTGCCCAGATTTTCACAGATATTGGACTATACGCTAGCGTATAGTATTCAAATTGAGTTGCGGATTTCATCTGTGAAAATCTGAGCAATCTGTGGCTAAATCAGCAGAGAATCTTCAAACAAATTAAATTTCGGCATTCAGTTTAATTACTTTACCACAAACGCAACCTACTTAAATTGGAGTTTATTGGTCTTACCCCTACGGGGTAAATGCGTGCTACCCGAAAATCTGCTAACTTATTGCATCCCTACGGGATTGCATATGTCGCGTTTTTCGTAAAACAAAAAAAAACCCAATCTTACAATTGGGTTTAATGATTTTAGGTAGAGGAATAATATCTTTTAGAGTTATTTTTCTCTTAACTCCTGTAAAGATGATACTTTCTATTTGATTCCTCTATCCGTATTTTCTAAACGACACTTTTCATTCGCTGAAAGGTCATTTATAGCATTTTTAATTTTATTGATGTATCAATATTCGTTGTGAATGCTGACCGATATCGCTTCCAATAACCAATTGATAGTAACCCGAAGCAATACCTTGTAATGTAATTATTCCTTCTTTACCGTTAACGATAGTTTCACGTACCAATCTTCCGGATAAATCGATCAACTCAACTGTTGCTCTATTCCAATTTCCTGCAACATGCAATGTTTCGCTAGCCGGTTGCGGATAAACACTTACGAATAACGAATTTTCAGATAACCCTGCTGTTGAAGTCGGTTCTTCCAATAATAGTTGTCCGTCACTTACAAATTCACTCAGTAATCCGGCTTCATTTTCAGAACGAACGTGAACATAGTAGGTGGTTCCCAATACCGGATTTTGCAGCACATGATTAATGGAGTTCACCATTCCTGCATTCGTCCACGGTAAAACATCTTGCGTAGCGGCAGAAGTGCCAACTGCAAAACTGTAATGATTGATTCCCGAATGCAGATCTGCGAAATTCCAATTGGCTGAAACCACCGGAACATAAATCGTATCAATATCAGCTCCGGAAATGCCATCGTTTAAGGAAACCAGATCGGGCGAAGTCCAATCAATGCGGTATTCTTCATTGGCAACGGTCGACCAATTTCCGAGGTAATCAACCACCAGTGTTGCCACTTTAGCTGCGGTTGCGCCGTTGTCGCTTTGGTAACGAATCATTGAATCTACTCCGATTGATAAATCAAGTTGGTTGTAACGCGATTGATATACGCTTACTTCGTCGTAGCGAATACCGCAACCACCCGAACGTAAACTGAATCCATTGGCTGTTTTCAGCGGATTCGGATCGATCCATTCTACCACAAACGCGTTGTCGACATAGACTTGAATAGAGCCGCCTTCCGGATCGTACGTGACTTTCATATCGTAACTCACGTTTTCAGCAACCACCACCGTGTCTTCTGCCTGAAGTGTCCAGGTATCGTTGATCACTTCGTAAATTTGGGCCACATTGGTTCCTTCGCGTAAATAAACGAAGTAGGAATTTCCTCTGTTTGGCAAAGCAGTGTTGTCTGAAAAAAAGTGAGCACCGGCACGTTGATTGACTCCTGCAGAAGTGATGGTTTGTTTCCAATGATACAAGTATTCATGTAAACTGTCCTGCATTACCGGAATGGCTGCGTTCGAATTGCTTTGCGTGATATCCGTCATTTCATACGATTGATTGGCTTGGTTCCAATCACCGGTCACTTCTGTCCAGGCTGTGGCTTCCAAATCGAACGATTCATCGAGGTAACCGTAATCGGTGTTTCCGTGCCAATCTGTTGTGGTGTTGGCTTTATCCGAAACGCGCGCATACTGTTTGGCCACTCCGGCACCGATATCCGAATCGGTAAAATGAACCGTATAATTGGTCGTTTGATAATCGGGAATGGCTTCTACCACCGAAGAAGGCGGTTCGGTATCCAAACTGGTGCTGGTCCAATTGGCAGCCCAACCTGTTCCGGTAGTTGCGCAGTCGGAGCGAAATTCGAGTGTAAGCGAACCGCCTGATGCTGTAACAGTGCCGGGCGAAGTAGTTCCGGTATACACACCAATCAGGTTTGCGTCGATGGAATTACCATCGTAGATAAAAAGTTTGTCGTAGCCTTGTTCTACCGAAAATTGAGTGAAATTGATGGAAACCGATGAAACATTGGCTGGTGAAATGGTCCAGATCAAACGCTCATCGTCTGTATAACTTCCTGCAGCGCCTCCCGAATCGTACCAGGAACCCGAACCAGTCGTAAGTGTTGTTACCGTTGGATTGTTGTTGATGAGGCGGTAGTATTTTTCCCAGTTCCAATTGATTCCGGGGTCGGTGTGTGTTTGGTTGGGGTAATGTTGGTGACCTTTGATTTTGGTGCATCCTCCCAACGTTTGAGTAACGTCACTTGAAGCACCGTAATACGTGCGCACGGCAGGAATTCCGTAGCCCGAATTGACAATATCGCGGCTCAAATCGGCGGAAGCTGTATACATTGCTTCGGTATACCATTGTGGCTGAGTAACGTAGCCTTCGTGCTCATAACCGATTGTATACGGGTTTTCGGAGCCAACGTGCCACGCTTTGTCTTGTTCCAATACCATTTGGGTAATCTGACCGTCGGAAGAGCGAATCACATAGTGATAGGAAACGCTTGAACTGCAGTTTTGTGCCCAGGAAATAGCGCCGGCATACGTTCCTTGAATGGTGTGAATGGTAATGGCTGAAACGGCAATTCCGTTGCGAGAGCTAAAATTACACGTAGCTGCCGGATTGAAAATAGCCGGTCCGTATTGCGTAGATTTCACCACTCCTACTTTTGGTTGGTAAGTAACACCACCCGGAGTCGCAATTGCTGTTTCTGTAAATACCACTTTCGATGAAGAAAGCACAT
>JBILJP010000408.1:0-4413 GCA_044377135.1 Fluviicola sp. | reverse complement strand
GCGCACCCATTGGATAGGCCAATCCGTATGTATCTGCAGCTTTACGATCTGCCTCTCGAACTTCAGGATGATTTGCCAAGCCTAAGTAGTTGTTCAAAGACCAAACCAAACATTCTTTTCCACGGAACACCATTTTGTTTCCTAGTTCACCTTCCAATTTTGGAAATGTAAAATAACCGTGAACTCCCTTTGAGTATTGTCCGATCGGACCACGATTGCGCTGAATTTTATCGAAAATATCTGCCATTATAGATTCATTTTCCATTAATATACAGATAACCTGTAAGTAACGGATGATTTAATTCGGCAAAGTTAGCAGGATTCACGCGAGTAACAAGTGCTACAATGAAAAATAATCAACCGAGTAATTCACAATTTAGGTACGATGACGGTTGGTTTTTACGTGAAGAATTCGTTGCATTAAAATAACAGAAAGCTTGTTTTTTCGGTGCTTTAAGTGTTTCTAACGGTTAGAAACGGCTAATTTTTCAACTAAATTTCATAGTGTTTTATCAAACCGATCTCAAAAGATTGATGTTCATTTGATGATAAGTCTTCATTGACGCCGATTAATTGCATGGAAATCTTGAGTCCCTTTATTCATAGGGCTGTAAGTGATTCTAACGGATAGAAACGGATAATTTTTTAGTTAAAATTCATTGTGTTTTACCAAATCGATCTCAAAAGATTGATGTTCATTTGATGATAAGTCTTTATTGCCGCCAATTAATTGCATAGAAATTTTGAGCCTCACTATTCATGAGCTTATAAGTGATTCTAACGGTTAGAAACGACTAAGTTTATGAAGTGAATTTTGGCGCTTTTCTTCAAGGAGAGATATTAAAATAACCAGGGTGCCATAATCGATTTTTTCATCAAAAAGGATCTCGTTTATTTCACGAATCCTCTTATTAATAAGGGGATAAGTGTTTCTAACGGTTAGAAACGGATAGTTTTAAGCCCGAAAACCAACCGAAATCAATCCCGGGTTAATTCTCTTCCATCAACTGTCATCATCCAAACACCCTTTTCTTGATGCGGCACCTCACTTACAATAAATGTCGTATTGAATCCCAAAGCACCAACGATAAAGTTGTTTCCTTCAAACTTCTGAATAGGAGCATTGATACTCGTAGAAGAACCATCTGCTGTACGTTTGTAATCAACAGATCCGTTTTCACTGATATCCAGAAAGACTTCTTCCGATTTCCAGGTACCGATGTAATTCTTTTTGTCTGCTGGCACTTTAACTCCTGTCATACCACCACCGCAAGAAAAAAAGATCAATAAAAGAAAGGGTAAAGCAAGTGTTGTAATCGTAAATTTGCGCATAATCGTTTCGTTAAAAGGTTAAAATTCTTCGGTATCTACAAGGTATCGTTCGGCTATAATCCGACAATGATGAATGGTATGTCCAACGATCATCCAACCGGCACTTCGAGGAGATAAAGGATTATTGCTGGCAATTCCAATAAAATCAATCATTCCGGCAGTCATGTGACGAAAAAGATGAATTCCTGAAGCGCGTACAGCCTCAAATTCAGTAGCCAAATCTTCCAATGTACGTTGATCAACCGGTGAGTGATTGGCATAACTATCTTCATCAAATCCGGGAAGTTCAGTTGTGTCTTTACGCGAAATACGCAAGGCACGATCCTGGAAAATGCGTTCAGTGTCAATCATGTGAGCAATCACACTTTTGGTTGACCATTTGCCATCTGCGTACTGAAAATCAGCTTTATCTTCCGGTATGGAGCGAATAAAGGCAGCTGTTGTGGTTCCGTTTTGAATCAATGATTCCATCAAATCAGTTTGGCGATCAGAAAGATTGAAATAGTAAGTTGCGTAAGCAGATGCGTGTTCCGAATTCGGTCTTCCTATAAGTATCATAGTGTTTCGGGTTAGTGTTGTTAAAGTGTTTTGTCTAATAAATAAAGAAATGCGGCCATACTGCCACAACCCAATTCAAGTTCGCGCTTGTTGACATTTTCAAACACATCGCTTTCTGCATGATGGAAGTCAAAGTAGCGTTGCGAATCGGGAACAAATCCAAAAAGAGGAATGCCTTCGTACTGTTTTTTCAACGGACCAATATCAACGCCTCCGTATCCTTTTTCGAAGTGATACAATCCATAAGGAAGTAGCTCATCTTTGAATCCTCGGATCATAGCTAATTGTTCTGCTGTTCCGTCGCATTCAAATCCACGCGGACTAAATCCACCTCTATCGCTTTCAACGGCTGCAACCTGTTTTTCTCCGTTTTCTTTCACCCAATTGGCGTAGTTGATACCGCCTTTGTTTCCGTTTTCTTCGTTCATAAAGAACACCACTCTGATGGTGTGTTTGGGTCTTATTTTAAGCACTTTCATAATGCGAAGTGCTTCCAAACAGTGAATCACTCCAGCACCGTCGTCATGTGCGCCTTCACCTGCATCCCACGAATCTAAATGCCCGCCGATGGTAATTATTTGATCAGGAAATTGACTTCCGGTTATTTCTGCCATTACATTGTGTGAAGGTGCGTCCGGGTAATCACGACAATCCATTTCAAACGCAAAGGTCGTGCGACCGAATTGCAACGCTTCAGAAAGTGCATTTGCTGCATTGGTTGATAATGCGGCAGCGGGTATTTTAGGAATTGCTTCGTCGTAATGCATTGACCCTGTGTGCGGATGATCATCTTCTGGCATGGCCAATGAACGAATGACAACTGCAATGGCGCCTAATTTGGAAGCTTCAATTGCTCCCTCGCCACGAATGGCATAACAACCTCCATAAGCTCCGAATGTGGTAATTTGCTTCGGATCCATTGGCTGATTGAGGAATACGATTTTCCCTTCCACCAATTTTCGGTCAGCTTTTTTAAGGTCGTCTAAATGTTTAAATTCAACAATCTCACCTTTCAGCAAACCGTTTGTTCCGATTGATCCTCCGAGTGCCAGAATGTCCAATGGAATCAGATCGCCCGATTTTGGTTGCATCCATGCCGCTTCCGAAGTACCTCTTTCCCAATGTGGAACCATAATGGGCTGAAGAGTGACTTTGTCAAAACCGTACAATTCCATTTTTCGCTTTCCCCATTCAACGGCCATTTCCGCTTGGGCTGACCCTGAAATACGTGCGCCGATATCTTTGCACAATGAACGTAAGTCTTCATAAGCTTTTCCTTTCTCAAGTGCCTCACTAAACAATTGTCTGATGACCAACGAATCGTCGTTCTTTTGGGCAAAAACAGCAGCCAAACTACAAATGGAAAGCAAACAGGTAAACAGGTGTTTCATAAAATAGGATTCTATCAATGATACGATAATAGTAAGAATGCACCGAATGTAAGGAAAATATTAAAATCGAACTCAGCTGAGTGGTTGACTTGAAAATGACGGATACTGTTTATCTGTCATGTTTCATGACACCATGTCGGTTTTGTAGACATGGCAAGTTTATTGACGTAGAGCGGAAAAACAGGAAGAATCATGGCAGAAGAGAACGAGCAAAATGAGCGTCTAAACGAAGAATCAGCTGCAGTAGAGCCACAAAATGTGAACGAACAGGCTGAAACGGAAACGGAAAACACTGACAATTCGTCAGCAAATTCAAGTGTTCCTTCGGCAGAAGAGCAGATTGCTGCACTCAACGATAAATACCTTCGTTTATATTCGGAGTTTGATAATTACCGCAAACGTACCAACAAAGAAAAGTTGGAATTGATTGCCACTGCTAGTGCAGGTGTGTTGAAAGACCTGATTGTTGTGTTAGATGACTTCGAAAGAGCTATTCTAAACAACGAGCAGGTAGAAGATATTCAAGCAATCAAAGACGGTGTAGCATTGATTCATGCGAAATTTAAAATGACGCTTGAAGCAAAAGGATTGAAACAAATGCAGTCGAAAAATGAAACCTTTGATCCTGAATTACACGAAGCAATTGCCAATGTTCCCGCTCCTTCCGATGCGTTGAAAGGCAAGGTGGTTGATGATGTGGAAAAAGGTTATTACCTGAATGATAAAGTAATTCGCTACGCAAAAGTAGTAGTAGGACAGTGATTCGCAGATTACAGATTCACAAATTGCAGATTGAATCTGCCAATCTGTAATCTGATAATTTGCAATCTGAAATATAAGTAAAGATGCAAAAAAGGGATTATTACGAAATATTAGGGATTTCAAAAAGTGCTGACGAAGGCGAAATTAAAAAGGCCTATCGTAAAATGGCGTTGAAATATCACCCTGATAAAAACCCGGATGATAAAGAAGCGGAAGAAAAGTTTAAGGAAGCTGCAGAGGCTTACGAAGTGCTTTCTGACGCAAATAAAAAAGCACGTTACGATCAATACGGTCATGCCGGATTAGGCGGTGGTGGCGGTTTCGGTGGCGGAATGAACATGGAGGATATTTTCTCGCAGTTCGGTGATGT
>JBILJP010000407.1:0-4436 GCA_044377135.1 Fluviicola sp. | reverse complement strand
TGCACGTTTCCACCCATCATTCCCGGATCAGACATGGCTTCACAAGCCAATGAAATGGTAGAAATAGGTGTTTTGAATTCGTGCGTCATATTGGAGATGAAATCGTTTTTGATTTCGCCCAATTTTTTCTGTGTCAAAATGGTGCGGAACATGTACGAGATGGTCACAATGATCAGAACCACCAACGCTAAGCTGATAATCAAAGGGCTTCCCATGGCTTTCAAAACGAACGAACGTTTATTGGGGAAAGACACGTGCAAGACCAGTTTGTCTTCCAAAATACTATTCGGGAAGAGGGTAACGCCAAACGCTTTGTTGGTATCCAATTCGGTATCGTAATGCGCCACTTTTTGCACAAACGTTACCGGATTGTTGTTTTCTTCCGTGATCACAAATGCGTAATCGGTGGCCAATTTGTCTTTCTTGAGTTCGTTGCGAATAATGGAATCCAGGAAAACAGGATTGATGCGTTTGGATGGCTCCATGTAAATATTATCGCGAAAGGTTTCCACCATCAACTCATTGATATACTTGGCTTTTTTCACGATTTTGTGCATCACACGTTGATCGAGGTGGTAAGCAGCTTTAATGGAATCCTGATCAAAGAGACTTTTAGAATCGTGGTCAAATAATTGTCTGACTTGACGAACGTCGCGCGCCAAAACTTCCTGACGAGCCGTTAATCCGGTAATGGAATCGTAGGTAGTTCCCACAACAACAAGGTAATTTTGCAATTCACCATTGATGAGTAAAACCGTATCGCGGATGGAAATAGATTCTTTCACTTCAAAGAGGTTTTGAAACTCTTCGCGCAAGACATCCTGGTATTGTCCGGTGAAATCTTTGTTCATGAGGGCCATGTAGCGTCTGAGATCTTCCGCTTTTTCATGACGCAATGAAATGCGCTCGATGGCCGTGTTTACTTTGCTTTTGAAATCGTCTGACTTACGGTCGTATAACTGAATGGTTTGGTACACCTGAATGAGGAGCAAGGCCAGCATGGCAATCCAAACGGCTGTTATAACGAGGTTAATCCGAATTTTTATCATAATCTGAACGTGAACGAATGTAGGCGAAAAGTACTAAAACCATTGGTAGCTTAACTTTTTTTAACTGCTGTTAGTTCGACACCACTTCGTTTCGATCAATAGAATGAGCCGGTTAAATAACGAACGTTTTGGAACCGAATTTTGCGAAACGGTTCTTGATTACACCAACTGAACCAACCCATTCTTAATGGCGTAAATCACTAAACCGGTTACATTGCGCGAACCTGTTTTCTGAAGCAGGTTGTTGCGATGACCATTTACGGTTTTTACACTGATGAAGAGTTTTTGACCAATTTCTTCGGCGGTAAATTGCTGACAAGTGAGCTGTAAGATTTCCACTTCGCGTTTGGTAATATCGGCAAACTGCTGCAGGGGTTTTGATTTTTTGCCCATATTTCGCTGTATGGCTTTCAAGGTAAGTTCATTGATGTACGACCCTTTTTTGTAAACGGCAGTAATGGCTTCGTAGACTTCCTCCGGATCGCTGTCTTTTACCAAATAACCGTGTGCTCCGGTTTCTATGAGTCGTGCAATGTAATTTTCATCGCGGTGAACGGAAAGAATAATGATTTTGATCTCGGGAAAGTGTTGACACAAATCAATGGTCAGGTGTTCCCCCGAATATTCTGTGTTGCCATTGGGTGGAAGCGATAAGTCAACCAGCATCACATCCGGCAATACGGCTTCCGTTTTCAGTTTATCGATCACTGAGTAACCGTCGCCCGATTCAAAGACAACCTCCAAATCTTTCCACGAACTTAAGATGGCTTTGATTCCGGTTCTGAAAAGCAATTGATCTTCAACCAATCCTATTTTTAGTGTTTGTTCCATGAATGTGCAGGTTTTCAGTACAAAAATATAGAAGACTATCTTATAGCGGTTATTGGTATGGAAAGTATGGCTTGAAAATGACCTTGATCGTTATTTTCAATTTCAATTGTTCCGCCAACAGAACTCATGCGACCTTCCATACTTTTATGACCCAAGCCCGAACCGATGTTTTCGGGTTTTATTCCCACTCCATTATCGGTATAGGAACCTTTCAAGAATTGTTCTTCGAGACTCAATTCAATGATTATTTGGGTTGCTTGAGCATGTTTCAAGGTATTATTGATGAGTTCCATGAAAATGCGGTATAAGGCAAGTTGTATTTCCGAATCAAAATCAGCTAAATCCGGAGGTGTTTGTAATACGATCTTGATGTTACCAGTGCTGTTGAGCTGTTCGGCCACGGTCTCCAATGTTTTGATCAACCCAAATTTTTCCAATTGGGCCGGCATTAATTCGTGGCTGATGCGGCGCATGTTTTCAAGAGAGCTTTCTGTAAGTGAGCGAATTGTTTGCAAATCGTTGCGTAAGTGTTCCGATTCGGCCCCGTGAAGTCGTTCTGCTTGTAGCAAATGCATGCGGGTAATGGACAATGCCGCACCTAATTCATCGTGTATATCCTGTGCAATGCGCTTGCGTTCTTCTTCTTGCGCCTGAATACTTGAGCGCAATAATTCCAACTGGTGCTTGTTTTTGAGTTCTTCCTGTTGCAATTGCTGACGATAGAGGTTTTTCCGAAATTGTTGACTCAACAAAACCACACCTATGGCTATGAGAAACACAATCCCGGCAAAGGGCAAAAGTGTACCGATGAATGTTATGTGGTTGCCCGATTCCATAGACCTTTCCAAAAGCAGAAGTACATAATTACGGAAAAAGCGGAATGTACCACCCATGTATAACGACTTAGTTCCAAATCGATATTGCTGGTAATGTATTCTCCGAAGTAGAAAATAAGCAGGGTAGACGAGTGGTAGATGAATATTCCGGAATTGATCCAATTGATGCCCGCGAAGGCTTTGCTGTCGCGATTGATGATGGTTTTGTTGAGAAGCAGTGTATAGGTTGATAGTGAAAGAATGACTAGCAACACACATTCAACAGTAAGCGCATTGGAATTGAACACCGACAGTGGTTGGAAATACAATGTGTTGATCAGTGAAAAAAGAACAAATCCTACTGCTACTACCATCAGAATCATCGGGTGCAGAAAGTCTTTTAAAACACTTCGGTAAAAAGCGGCTAAGAATACAAATCCTATCGGAACTAAGAAATGCAGAATGAACAGGTTGTTTTTTTCCAGGAACCAATAAATCAACGAAACAAGCTGAAGCATTCCGGAACAAAAAAGAAACCAAGCGAAGGCTTTTAGTTCAACCTTCAGCTTGGCATAAATGAACAAGGCATAGAGCGCCACCGCAAACACCGGAATGTGGGATACAATGATGATGATTCGGGCAACGCTCATTTCGTTAACGCTTAACCACCGGTTTTAATTTTCTTGTGAGTTGAACTTTTGGATTCAACAAGGTGTCTTTACCACATGTGCTTGGACATGGGGCATTCAGATCCAATAAGTATTTTTTACCACAAGGGTTCATTAATATGATGTCCTCTCCTTCAGAGTCAAGCGGTGTAAGATACAGTTTGAATTTATGATTAGGATCCAGACCTAAATAAACCCTGCAACCGTAGTATTTGCAAACTGTATATGGCGAAAGTCCTAGAACGCTCAACAAGTCGTTTTTGTTCACGCTATAGGATCTAATAATACTGTTAACGGTGTCTATTTTTTGATAGCCTAAGGAATCATTAAAAAATTTATAAGATGAATCCACATAATGCTTAATGTTCATGCGTGCTATCTCCAAAGGTGTTTGGTTCTCGGCCAATACCACCTCTCCAGTACGTGGCTCACCTGTTTTGTTGCTACTTACATAAAGCAAGGCGCCAATCAAACCCAGATTTAGCAGAATGGAACCAATTAGAGTAATTTTTTTCATAGTTTTTTAGAATTCGTTAATAAATAGTGCTGATTGTCAATGGAAAACCATGTTTTCAGGTCAAATCTAAATCAAGAAATTACTCGATTTACAACTTCCATTTAAAAACAGTTATAAATAAGGGTAAATAATCCAAAAACAGATAAAAATACCTGCTTTTTAAAACGAATACATTTCCTCTTACAGGAGGTTTCGTTTAGCCTAACCTTTGTCAAAGCTATAGCAATAAACTCAAAACGCGGAGCAGAACCCGCTTTAACAAACGAACCGTTTCGTGCGGTCAATCACGAAGGTGGAACCCGACCGCGTTCGCTAAAGCTTTAGCGTTTGCGAAAAAACCTTATGAGTAGGGAAAAAAGTAAAAAATGTATTATGAGTGAGACTAATCTAAGATTCAATTTAAGCGCCACAGCTAATCATAAAGTAGATGTGATGTTTTTGGCAGATGCGACTGGAAGCATGCAGCCAGCAATGGAAAACGTGAAAGCGAACATCCTCTCTGCATACACTAAATTTAAAACCAAAGTGAATTGGGATATTAAAATTGGGATTGCAT
>JBILJP010000406.1:0-4441 GCA_044377135.1 Fluviicola sp. | reverse complement strand
GATTATACGGTAAGCAGAACTAATAAATGGATTCTAAATCCGAAGTAACATGGAACAACACGTAATTTTTCTCGACACTGTCCACGAAATTTTGGAGCAACGCCTCACTGAGCTTGGTTTTAAGTGTGTCGATGGTTCCGAATGGTCGTTGGAAGAAACAAAATTAAAACTGAAAGATGCATTCGGGATTGTAATTCGCTCTCGCTTTCCGATGAATGCGGATATATTGGCGCATGCAGGAGAGCTCCAATTCATCGCGCGTTCGGGTGCCGGTATGGAGAATATCGACGAAGCGTATTGCCGGGATCGCGGAATAGTATTGTTCAACGCTCCGGAAGGAAACAGAAATGCCGTTGGTGAGCATGCGCTGGGGATGTTGTTGTCGCTCATGAACAAGCTGCATACCTCGCATCAGGAAATCCGACTGGGAAAATGGGAACGCGACGGTAATCGGGGAGTTGAATTGGATGGAAAAACGGTTGGAATTATCGGTTACGGAAACAACGGTCGGGCTTTCGCCAAAAAACTGCGCGGATTTGATGTGAAAGTCCTGGTGTATGATAAATACAAGTCGGGTTTCGGTGATGATTTTGTGATGGAAGCTACGCTGGAAGCAGTGGTTCGAAAATCGGATGTGATCAGTTTTCATATTCCGCAAAACACCGAAACGGTTTACTTTGCCAATCAGGAATTTTTCGACGCTTTGGGGAAACCCATTTTTCTACTGAATCTTTCCAGAGGAAAAATTGTGGAAACAGCTACCTTGATTCGTGCTATTGAAAGCGGTAAAGTCATCGCTGCAGGATTGGATGTGAACGAATTTGAAAAATCGTCGTTCGAAGCCTTTTTCGATGATGAATCTTCCATTCCTGAAAACCTGAAATACCTGTTGCATTCTGATAAAATACTGATGACTCCACACATTGGCGGATGGACGCATGAAAGTTATTTTAAACTCAGCAATGTACTCGCCGATAAAATAAATGATTGGTGGTCGGAGTTGCAACCGTAAGCAGTAAATGCGCAATTGTGGTTGTTTTATGAATGAAATGTGGTTTTGTTTCAAAAAAGTTAATTTTTAGTTCATATAACCAAAATATTAACAGAATTGACCTAATCTAGTTGCTTCTTTGTGTAGAAATATCGGCTATCGTCATTAATTTCGCAAAGGTTTAAGAGAGAAATATTCGGTTTTTCGAATAGTTGGATGGATATGAAAAAAGTGCTGATACTTGGAGCCGGATTGTCTGCTTCGTCTTTGATACGATATTTGTTGGAAAAATCGACTGAATTTAACTGGCAAATTCGGGTTGTGGATAGTAAAATTGACGTGGTTCGTCGCAAAATGGCGGGGCACCCGAACGGAGTTGCACTTTCGTTTAACGCGACCGATTCTGAAGCCCGTCGTTCTGAAATGGAACAAGCGGATTTGATTATCAGTATGTTGCCAGCTCGTTTTCATGCAGAAGTCGCGAAAGATTGCATCGCTCTTAAAAAACACCTCATTACACCTTCTTACGTTTCACCTGAAATGAAAGCCCTGGATGCCGAAGCGAAAGCTGCTGGTATTTTGATCATGAATGAAATTGGTGTAGATCCCGGAATTGATCACATGAGCGCCATGCAAATCATTGATGCCATTCGGGCCAGAGGTGGTGATATTACCAGTTTTAAATCGTATTGCGGTGGATTGATTGCCCCTGAAAGTGATAATAATCCGTGGAATTACAAATTCACCTGGAATCCGCGGAATGTAGTACTTGCCGGAAGTGGTGGTGCCGCACAATACATCGACCGTCACGAATATAAATACATTCCATACAGCCACATTTTCAGCCGTTTGGATGCCATTGAAATTGATGGTTTCGGTTCATTCGATGGTTATGCTAACCGCGATTCACTTTCGTACAGAACAGTTTACGGTCTTGAAAACATTCCGACATTTTACCGCGGAACCTTGCGCCGTTCGGGTTATTGCCAGTATTGGAACATTTTTGTGAACCTCGGAATGACCGATGACACTTACAAAATGCAGGATTCCGAGCATCTGACACCGCGCAATTTCCTCAATGCATTCCTGCCGTATTATGTTTCGGTGCCGGTTGAAGAAAAACTAATGAATTTCTGCAAGGATTACGGAATTACCGACCTAGAGCGTTTTGAATGGCTTGGATTGTTCGACAATGAACACCCTATCGGTTTGCCTGACGCTTCGCCTGCCGAATTATTGGAACACATTCTCGTAGACAAATGGCAATTGCAACCGCATGATAAAGATATGATTGTGATGGTGCATCAGTTCGAATACATGTTGCACGGCAAAGAAATGACCATTGAATCGTCTATGGTGAATATCGGTGAAGATGAAACGTTTACCTCTATGTCGAACCTGGTTGGTTTACCCATAGCGATTTGTGCGAAAATGATTCTTACGGAAAAACTTACAGATATCGGAGTGTGCGTTCCCATTGCACCACATGTGTACAATCCGATCTTGGATGAATTGGCAGATTACGGTGTGAAATTTATTGAGCAGGAACGTGCATTAAGCGCTGCGAATCACTAAAAACCGGTACGCACTTATTCCTAGTACAAAGGCAGCAATCAGTAGTTCTTCCGGAAATTGAATGAGAGCGGTAGTTCCGAGCAATATTCCTGCAGCTCCAAGCAACACGAACCCTTGAACTAGAAAAGGTCTTGTAATTGCGCGCATTTCTAGTGTTCGGTAACGTGCAGTCATCAAAAATTGCTGACGATACACCATCACGCCATTCAATACAACCAGTGGAACCAAAATATAACCTTGTTGAATGCCCCATTCTTCATAAGTGAGGAAATGAACAATTCGTTTCCACCAATTTAATTCAGGTTGAAGAAACGTAATTGACAATGCAATTCCGGCAATGGCAACTGCTACAAGTAGTAATCCGCTTACACTGTTCTTGGCAAACAAGGTTCGTTCGGAGGCATTGTTAGAATGAGATAGTCGCTTTTTTCCTTTGGCAAGTAAAATCCCGAAAGCAAGCAGGGCGTCCAGCAAATAAAACAAGAGAATAAAAGATAAATCCCAGCCCCATTCGAAATAACCGATCACCGGAATAATGGCTTCGAGCAACGTTTGAATCAGAAATAACCGTTGCTGAGTCATTAACGCAATTTTTCTGCCTCTTCTTTGGCTTGTGTAAACTCCGGATTGTATTTCAACGCTTTAGAAAAGGCTTGCAATGCTTTTGATTTCTCACCCTTTGCGACATAACACAACCCTAAATTGTGCCAAGCTTCTGAAAAAGTAGGTTCTTTTTGCAACGTGGTTTCGTAGAAAAACATGGCGCTGTCCAGATCCGGCGGACTTTGTTGGAACTGTTTAATATAACCTTGTTGGAAATACGAAGTCACAAACTCAGGTTCAACTGTAATCATTTTGCGGTAAATGCGTTGTGCATCACTGTTCATTTTTAAGGTCTGGTAACCGTATGCAAGAGCGTACAATGCATCCATCGACCGCGGTTTCAATTGCACTGCCGATTTGAAATATTCAATACTCAACGGATCATTTTCTTGCTGATACAAACTTCCGAGAAATATATAGGCCTCGTAGAAATCAGGATCTTGTTCGATCGCAGTTCTGTAAGACGATTTTGCCAAGTCGCGTTTACCCAATTGCAGGTAATTGGTTCCTTTCAAGACATAAGCATCGCGGTATCGTTTATCAATCCGCAATGCCTGATTGATGTGTTGAAACGATCGGTCATAATCGCCCATATAACTGAACGTAGTAGCCAATGCCACCAAAGCTTTGGTGTTTTTAGGTTGAGCGCGTAAAACGGCCTTAAAATGCTCTTGAGCGGTAACCACGTCTGTTGCTGATCTGCTAGCGCGATTATTCAGCGCTAGTGCATACAAAAAACGTGCTTCTACGTTGTTGGGCTCTATTCGGTAAGCCTTCGCGCCCTCTTTCAAAGCGTTATCGTAGTCGTAGCGTTCCAGCAAAACATTTCCGTGTTTTACCAAAATATCCACACTATCCGGGTAGAGCTTTACCAAGCTATCAATGTTGGTAACAACAGGTACATCTTGGTTTTTCGATTCACCGCAACTGGTGATGAGCAAAAGCAGGATAACAATACCGGTAAGAAAACGCATAATTTTAAATTGATTGTCAAAGTTACTCAAAATCACCCGAACGGAATGAAAAGTACAATCGATGAACGGCTGAAATCAATCAATGGTTGGCACTTTCCCAAGAAATCAGTTAAGAAATCAGCTTGTTTCGCCGGCCTCAAAGATCGAATGAGCTGTGTTTTTTCATTGAGATGCCATGCTAAAGCTTTTTTGTGGTTACCGTTTTTTAACCTATTGATTTTAAGTAGTCTATTTAATTGATGTTCGACGAATACGCATAAATGTTAGTTTAAACAGCTATTTTGTCTGTTTAAGCGAT
>JBILJP010000075.1:0-15981 GCA_044377135.1 Fluviicola sp. | reverse complement strand
AGTTTGGTCTTTCCAAGCTGATTGTTCTTGTAATTGGACTCTTTGCCAAACTTATTGGTCTAGGTGATTTGGCGAAACGGGTTCAGAAAATCTTCAAGAAGATCCGTAAACGTGTGGATAAGGTAGTGAGAGATCTTTTCAAAAAAGCCAAACGAGCAGGACGTAAGTTGATGCGGAAGTTGGGGATTGGGAAGACGAAATCGAAAAAAGGTGAGAAAGAGGAATCCAACGAAAATAAGGGTGAAATTAAGCTTACACGAGAATTCTCAATGTCTGGCAGTGGACATAGCCTAACCACTACCTTTAAGGGGAAAACGGTTGATATTAAAATGGCCAGTAAAAGCCCTGATAGCCTCATTAGAAAGGTGAACGACGAGAAGAAAGAACATGTGGAAATTGCAAATAACACAAGTAATAAGACCACAAAAAAGAGACACAGAAAAATTGCAAGCGACCTTGGTTTAATTAACACTTACTATAATTCGGAGACAAATAGAATCAAGGCTCTAAAGGATTTTGATAAGATAAGAAAAGGCCTATCTGCTTTATCCGATTCTTTGATTAAAAAAATCATTGATGTTGGTAATAAACACGGATTAAAAGATTTTATATATGATACTTTAGATATAAAGCCTTCTCTGGACGCGATTGAACGTATCATTAAAACTCAGTTTGAGAAACACACACACCTACATGGGACTAGAGGGCCAAATGCAATTGGTGACGGTTACAATAATACAGCCATGGCTGCAGAAAATGTACTCGGGTGGGTTCATCAAACCGGTAAATTACACACTATAAAATCTATGGAGGCACTTTCACAGTTACAATCTGAAGGTATTAAGCTAGACAATATCAGTCAAAAGGCCGACGGCCAAGTTGCAATCAAAGAAGAAGAATGGTACAAGCGTGGACAGGAAACAGAGACGGATACCCAAAAAGCTATATCTTCGCCTTTAGACTACTTGACGAAGAAAGGTCAGCTTCAAATATATCTTGATGATATTAAGAGACAGCGAGCTGCGGGTAAAAACGTCGGGCATTCGCACATTGTTAAAAAGTATCGATTATGACCAGAAATTATCATAAATTCGCATATGCTTGGAAGCAAGGAAATCCCTATGATTCATATTTTTTGATTGACGAATATTTAAGAATTAGTCTTGGAGAAGACGTTTTTTCAATAGATGATGACTTCTTTGAAATCAATGATACGACTTACTGGAAATTTCTTCTAAGATTAACGAACAATGATCATAGAAGGAATGCCTTTTGCAGTACGTTTTCCGCTCTTTGGAGTGACTTCCCATCTTATGACATTTTCCGACTTCTTCTCGTGAAAGATTTTAGAGAACCTTCTATGATTAAGGCATTGGGAATGGAGAATTTTGGTTTCGAAGAACCTGAGGAAAACTTTGATTTAATTATTTCTGAGCTAAGGGCTTCCACCAAATTAGGACTCGTAACAAATATTAACAAATCACCGCTGTATGACGGAAGGGTACATTTAAATTTCGAACATCTTTTGAAGATCACTAAAGATGGCCAATGGCTAGACTTTCGTGATAAATTCCAGCTTTTTGAAAAAGAAATCAATGATATTGGATATATACCATATTCTACAACTCTTGATGTTGATCCAAGTTTACTGCTGGCTGTTTTCCTACATCAAACTTTTGGAGAGTATAGTCGTCAACCAAATGAGAATTACAACATTGTTACCGGAGTTATTGATTCAAACAGGGATTGGATGAAAGCAATCAGTTCGTCAATCGAAATATTGCTGAACTCAAGAGGAGAAACAGAGTTGGACGAATTTGTGAAATCTACCGCCAATCTTAATGGTCAAATTAATGGCGAATCTTGGCTGAGAAGTTTATTAGATTATTCTGTTAACACAAGCTACAAGAATTTTCTGAAACTATATTAAAACTGAACAAAACAAAATTTGATGTCAATTTAATCCATGTGATTATAGCTGAAACTTTCCTTAATGAACAGGGAAGTAGTTATCACTTTTTGAAAGTAATTCTAGTTAAATCGAAAATGACACCACCGATGTTTATGATAGAGACAGCATACCCATCCAAAACTAATTGATGATGTCAGTGATTAAAAATTTTAAGGATTTAATCCGAATCAGTCCGGAAACAATCCGTGTAATTGATATAGAGAATCAATTGGCAACTTCCCATTGGGAATCAGTATGGAAATGCGAAAATTTGGAGGAAATTTATTTAACCGGATGTCAACTCTCTGAAATTCCGGTGAAATTATTTACACTTCCCAAATTGAGAACAGTAGAATTTCGTTGAAACAAAAATCGACACCATCAAGGACGTGTGCGCCTCAGGAGCAAATGTTGATCACCAAAATGATCTAAGCGGGTATCAAATGGCTCCTTTCGTTACTCATTCCGCGTTGATCGAAGCCATTCTTGCTCTTGCTTCCGGTTCTGTAGCTGGTGTGGCCAAAGCCATTGATTTTTGATATACGGCTACTTTCATCGAAGCTACCCTCACCCTAAAAATTTGTTAATTTGATAAATTGTGAGCAACATTTCTCAAAAAGATTTGTTTTACTCATACCAACATTCGTACCTTGCAGGTACAACAAACAAGCATGAGTAAAAGCGTTTCCATAACCGAAGGAGTAGAAGTAAGCGTAAGTACCCAATTTCGGGCAGATGTTTCACATACAGCCGAGAACTCCTATTTTTTCAATTACCGCATTGGTATTGAAAACCGTAATAGCTTTTCCGTTAAACTATTGCACCGCGATTGGTTCATTTTTGATTCACTGAATCCACCTGTACACGTGAGTGGAGAAGGAGTAATTGGGCAGCAACCGGAATTGGAATCAGGCGAGACGTATAGCTACACCAGCGGGTGCGAATTGCATTCCGAAATAGGTTCTATGCACGGTTTTTATACGTTTCTAAACTTGGAAACAAACGAGATTTTCCGTGTAAACATTCCTGCTTTTGACATGGTGTTTCCGGGTAGATTGAATTAAGCCGTTTTTCTTCTTCGTAACAGTATAAAGACTACGATAATACTCAACCCGCCGATAACAAGCCATTCCCATTTCAGTTTAGCCACTCCTTTTTCAGGAGAATCAATACCTGCGTTTTCAACATTGGCCTCAATTTCCATACGAATGATCTGTTCCTTTAAACGTGATAATTCGTCATCATCTTCACTGTTCTGAAGTGAAATCTCGTTTTGTATTGCCTGATCTTGCTCTAAATAAATGGTGGCACCTTTGTAATCATTTATACTTTTGGCGACCTCGGCAAGTGCAATTAAGGCATCGCTCGTTTCCGATTTCAAGTTGTTTTTTCGCGAAAAATCCAATGATTTGGTATACCAGTAAATGGCTTTGTCGGTGTCGGAAGTATAAAAGTAATAGTCGCCAAGATTGTAGTAACTCTCTGAAATAGCTTTAAAGTTTTTGAATTTCAACCGTAATTCGAGTGCTTTTTCGAAATAAGAACGAGCCATTGTAGTGTCACCATTTTCAAAATAAACAATCGCTAAGTTGTTATACGCATGCGCTACCAAACCTGTTGAATAGGTAGAACGCTTGGCATACTGCATCGAGTAATTAAAAAAGCGGGTTGCAATACCATAGTCCTCCTGCGATTGATAAATAGCACCCAATCGAGCGTAAGCCGTACTTATTTTATAATATTCTTTGTGTTTTTTTAAAACGGTAATGTAGCGCTGATAGGTTTCAATCGCTTTTTGGTTTTCGTGTTTCAAAATATAGGTTTCGGCCAATACCAACAATCCTTTCACTTTGGTAACCGGATCATCGCTCTTTCCATCGTGCCGAATAGCACGCAAGGACCAATAATAGCTCGATTTTTGATCTTTTTGATAAACGTAAGCCAACGCGATTGATCTACAGGCGTTTCCCAGCATCTGATCATCTCCTCGTTCTTCCATATTAGAAAGCAACGCCTTTGTCATAGCGATGGCATCGGTGTTTTTGCCAATGGTACGTAAATAATGCGCAATGGTCATTTTCCCGCGCTCAATTGCCGGGTAATAATGATTGTCAATTCCGTAGAGAAATAACTCTTCTCCGATTATTTTTAGTGAATCTTGTGACTCAGAAAGGTAATAATCCGTCAGCTTATCGCATGCATAAACGCGCTTTTTTCCGGTTCCGTTCCGGAAGTCTTCAAGCAAAGCTGGAATGTTTTGCGCGTAAGAATAACTGAAAGTCACTAAGAAGAAAAGTAGTAGCGTTTTTTTCACTTGATCGGTTTTGAAATCGAAAGTACAAAAAAAGGATGGATGAGTTGGCCTTCTTTTGGGATTCGGAACAACCGATCTGCCAAAAACTATGATTACTTTTGCTAAAAATAAAGGAACTATGTCAAACGCAATTTTTCATGTGCCGGTTGCTGTAAACGAACCGGTAAAACCATACGCACCGGGAACGAAAGAGCATGCCGACCTCATTGCCGAATACAACAAATTGTACAATCAAGCTCCAATTGATATTCCGCTTTATATCAACGGGAAAGAAATAACAACATCTGATAAAAAACCGATGTCTCCTCCGCATGAACACCAAAAGGTGATCGGACATTTCAACTACGGAAATGCCTCGCATGTGGAACAAGCGATTGATGCCGCTCTAGTAGCGCGCGAACAATGGGCCAACCTGCCTTGGGAACAACGTGCTGCGATTTTCCTGAAAGCTGCTGATTTATTGGCCGGACCATTTAGAAATCGCATGAATGCAGCTACAATGTTGGCGCAATCGAAAAACGTCATGCAAGCAGAAATTGATGCGGCGTGTGAATTGATCGACTTTTTCCGTTTCAATGTGCAATACATGACTCAGGTTTATAAAGAACAACCTGAATCATTGCCAGGAATGTGGAATCGTTTGGAATACCGTCCGTTGGAAGGTTTTGTGTTTGCGGTAACACCGTTCAACTTTACCTCTATTGCTGCCAATCTTTGTGCTGCCCCTGCTATGATGGGGAATGTAGTTGTTTGGAAACCAGCCGAATCACAAATGTATTCTGCGCAGGTAATCATGGAATTGTTTAAAGCTGCCGGAGTTCCGGATGGTGTGATCAATATGGTATCGGTTGAAGGACCGGTTGCCGGAGATGTGATCTTTAAACACAAAGCATTTGCAGGTCTTCACTTTACAGGATCTACAGCGGTTTTCAGAAGTCTTTGGAAAGAAATCGGAAACAACATCGAAAATTACAGAACCTATCCGCGTATTGTGGGTGAAACAGGTGGTAAAGATTTTGTGATGGTACATAAAACGGCTAGTCCTGCTGAGGTTGCTACGGCACTTTCACGCGGAGCGTTCGAATTCCAGGGACAAAAATGTTCAGCAGCATCACGTGGTTACATTCCATCCAATATTTGGCCCGAAGTAAAACGCATCTTGGTTGAACAAGTGCAATCGTTTAAAATGGGAAGTCCTGCGGATAGCTCCAATTTCGTAAACGCAGTAATCGACGGACGTGCATTTGATAAAATTGCCAGTTACATCGACTTCGTGAAATCACAATCGGATGCAGAGATCATCGTTGGTGGAAATTATGACAAATCGGTTGGATATTTTATTGAACCGACTGTTGTGGTAACAACCAATCCGAAATTCAGAACCATTAGTGAAGAAATTTTCGGACCGGTTTTGACGTTGTATGTTTATCCGGAAAATGAGTTTGAAGCTACATTGAAATTGTTGGATGAAACATCTGACTACGCTTTAACGGGATCCATTATTTCGAATGATCGTTACGCTATTCAAACAGCTACCAAAGCATTGGAAAACGCCGCAGGTAATTTCTACATCAACGATAAACCTACGGGAGCTGTAGTTGGTCAACAGCCGTTTGGTGGAGCCAGAGGTTCAGGAACCAATGATAAAGCGGGTGCAGCAATGAACTTATTGCGTTGGGTTTCTGCCCGTACGATCAAAGAAACGTTTGTTCCGCCTACAGATTATCGTTACCCGTTTTTGGGGTAATCCAATATGAATTTTGACAAAACGCTCTTCCGGTTGGGAGGGCGTTTTTTGTGTATAAAAAACACCTTATATTTAACCCATGCAATCTATCATTCGCTCGCGATCTTTTTTGGCTTGCTGCCTTATTTTGGTGGTAAGTATGCTGTATCGTTTCAACTACTTTACCAACGAAAGTAAAAACGGTTACAATGCTACCACCTGGGATGCCCTCGGCTATTACATGTATTTGCCGGGCTATCTCATTTACGATGATGTTACAGAACTTAAATGGATGCCTGCCATTGATAGCACGTACCACGTAACAGGTGGTCAGATGTACCAGGCAACCCCACTCGAAAATGGCGGATATGCGTTTAAATACCTCGGTGGAGTGGCGATTATGGAATTACCGTTTTTCTACATTGGTCACACAGTCGCTTATTTTGCTGATGTACCGCAAGACGGTTTTTCCTGGCCATATCAATATGCTATCATGTTTGGTGCGCTCTTTTGGTTTTTTGTTGGCTGCCTGATTTTGCGAAAAGTCTTACTCCGTTTTTTCAATGAAACCATTACCACACTTACCATCTTACTGCTTTGCCTGGCTAGTAATGCGTTGCAATATGTGAGCATAGACGGAGCAATGAGCCATTCGTTTATATTCCCGCTTTACGCCGCAATGCTATGGCTTACCATTCGCTGGCACGAACAACCCAAACGAACAACGGCACTGTTAATCGGATTGGTAGCCGGATTGGCAACTATTTCACGACCGACAGAGTTGATCATCATCTTCATTCCGATTTTATGGAGTTTGGAATCTTCAGGGAAACTAAAAACCAAATGGGCGCTGGTAAAACAAAACCGCATTCATATTTTGTTTGCCGTTGCCGGTGGAATTATCGGGATCTTGCCACAACTACTATATTGGAAACAAGCCACGGGTTCCTGGATTTATGATGTAGGTAGCAAGTGGTTTTTCCTCAATCCGTGGTGGCGTGTGCTCATCGGATTTGAGAAAGGCTGGTTCATTTATACACCCATCGCCATCTTCATGGTAATCGGTTTGTTTCTGATGAAAGGAAAACCCTACAGAAGATCGGTTTTGGTCTTTTGTTTACTGAATATCTGGATCATCATTTCATGGTCAGATTGGCGCTACGGAGCCAGTTATTCAACCCGCGCTTTCGTTCAAAGTTATCCGGTTTTTGCGCTTGCATTGGCTGCTTTTCTGGAACGAACGTTTGTGCATCGAAAACGGATTTTAGTTATTGGTTTAGGATTGTACCTAATCGGTGTCAACCTGTTTCAGATTCTTCAATACAACGCCGGAGTCTTGCATTACGACCACATGAATGCGCGTTATTATGCGGCTATTTATTTAGATGCGAAACCTACACCGCTCGATTACAGTTTGCTCGATACCGATGAAATCATTCGCAACGAATCAAATTTCGCGATCACCAAAAAAGCGGTTGTGAAGCATTCTAAAGTCAGTGCAAAAATAGGAGGTGAATTTGGCTTGGCGACTTTTCCAATTCAGCAAGAGCAATGGATTAAAGTGCGGCTCACCATCAATTCAATCAGTGGAAGAAACACCGGTTCGTTGACACTGAAATGTTTCCAAAATGGTGGGGTAGTGAAAGAAAAACGTTTCCGAATCGGTACACCTTTGAGCAAAGACAATGAAGTTACCACTTATGAGTGTTTTCTGAATTTGCCAATTGTAAAAACAGGAGCTGTTGAATACGTTGCCGTCGGTTTAGATTCATTTGATACCTACGAAGGCCGCAATGCGAAGCTTACGATTACAGGTTTAAAGAAACCGTAGGCACAATAGAAAGATCTGTTTAAAGAAGTAGGATCTGAGTCGTGTTGCAAAAACAGTACGAGGATCCATGCAGGAGTGAGCGTCCATTTCCCAACTGTTTGACGAGGAGGTACGACGAGGAGTTTTGGGAAATTAGCGAATGACCTGCTAATGGATCGTACGATTTGCCACGACAAAGCATTTTTTGTTACTTTTTGCGGCTTTGGGCAAAAAGTAAAGAAATTATTTCAAACATTTAAAATAATCAAACGGCTCTAAGCAATCATTACATTGATAATGCGCTTTGCAGGCCGTGCTTCCAAACTGACTAATCATTTTGGTGTTTCTGGAATTACACAACGGACAAGGAACAACAGTCGGTGTGGCAAACAATACACTTTTGTCTACTTCATTTTCCGGTGGAGCAATGCCGTATTCTTTGAGTTTTCGTCTTCCGTTTTCAGAAAGCCAATCGGTTGTCCAGGCTGGTGAAAGAGTTGTTGTTACCGTCAGATCATTGATTCCGTGATCGGCTAGTTTTGCGCGAATATCTTCTTCAATAACGCGCATTGCCGGACAACCCGAATAGGTAGGAGTGATGACAATTTCAGCGGAATTCCCATCCAATTTGATTGACCGGACAACGCCTAAATCAACCACCGATAAAACAGGAACTTCCGGATCTGAAACGTCTTCCAGCCAATGCCAAATGTCGGTTACGGTTACCATTCCATGCTCGGATAGGCGCGTTGCATGTATTGTAAATCTGCCAATAAAAATCCGAGGTGCTCAGTGTGTTTTCCAAGTCGACCACCTTGTTGTTTCCAATTGTTGGTAGGAATTGTTAGCGTAGCTTCACGCACAACTTCCTGAATTCGCTCCAACCAAAGCGGACGCAAAGCTGCCAAATCAACGCCAACTTTAGCTTCTATCATAGCTTGATCTGTTTCATCCATGAAGAATAATTCTTCGGAATAACGCCACAATTGATCCAATGCCGCTTGTGTACGTGTATGCGATTCGTCAGTACCGTCACCCAAACGGATAATCCATTCGGATGAATGTTTGCAATGGTATTTTGTTTCTTTCAACGATTTTTCAGCAATCGCTGCCAACTGTGTATCGGATGAATGTTGCAAGGCATCGTAAAACAACACGCGGAAGGTATCAAACAACCATTGGCGCACCATCGTTTGTCCAAAATCACCATTAGGTTGTTCAACCAACAGGGCATTTTTATAATCGTGTTCGTAACGTAAAAAAGCCAAATCATCAGCCGTTTTTCCTTCGTTTTGAACGTTTGCCGCATATTCGAACAAGGTAGTTGCCTGACCGATTAAATCAAGCGCAATATTCGTCAATGCGATATCTTCTTCCAAAATTGGACCGTGTCCGCACCATTCCGAAAGTCGTTGACCCAGAATTAAGCTATCGTCAGCAATGCGAAGTGTGTATGTATATAAATCGTTGTTCATCTTTTCTTTTTAAGACGAAAGACTAAAAGACAATAGACTTAAGCAAATGTTGTCTATTGTCTTAAGTCTTCGGGGCTTTAGTCTCTCTTACATGTGAGAAATACCATCCGGAACATCGTAAAACGTCGGATGACGGTACACTTTACTTGCTGCCGGTTCAAACAACGAATCCGAATCATCAGGATCAGAAGCTATAATTTCACTTGATGGGATTACCCAAATAGAAACACCTTCATTTCTGCGCGTATAGACGTCGCGTGCGTTTTCAATTGCCAATTGTGCATCCGGAGCTCTTAAACTTCCTACATGCTTATGGTTTAATCCTTGTTTACTGCGAATAAAAACTTCCCACAAAGGCCATTCTTTCGTAGACATACGTTCTTGTTTTTATAATTTAAGATGCTTGTTTTTGTTTGGCTTTACGCTTTTCTTCATGCGCTAAGGCCGCTTCACGCACCCATTGTCCGTTTTCTTTTGCTTTTTTACGAGCGGCAATTCGGTCTGCATTACATGGGCCATTACCTTTCACTACTTCCCAAAATTCGTCCCAGTTGATGGCGCCGAATTCATAATGTCCTGTTTCTTCGTTGAATTTCAAATCAGGATCAGGAACCGTTAAACCGATCATTTCGGCTTGCGGAACCGTTACATCCACAAATGTTTGACGCAATTCGTCGTTACTAAAGCGTTTGATCTTCCAATTCATCGATTGTTGTGAATGTGGAGAATCAGAATCGTTTGGTCCGAACATCATCAACGCCGGCCACCAAAAACGGTTCAACGCATCTTGTGCTAAGGCTTTCTGTGCAGGAGTTCCTTTTGCAAGAGTCGTCATGATCTCAAATCCTTGACGTTGGTGAAACGATTCTTCTTTACACACACGCACCATAGCGCGGGCATAAGGTCCGTACGAACAGCGACAAAGCGGAACCTGATTCATAATCGCAGCTCCGTCTACCAACCATCCAATAGCTCCCATATCTGCCCAAGTCAACGTTGGATAGTTAAAAATGGATGAATACTTTGCTTTTCCTGAATGTAAATCGTCAATCGTAGCTTCGCGATCTGCTCCAAGTGTTTCAACAGCGCTGTACAAGTATAAACCGTGACCGGCCTCGTCTTGTACTTTCGCTAACAACACAGCTTTTCTGCGCAGGTTAGGAGCCCTGGTAATCCAGTTTCCTTCCGGCAACATACCCACTACTTCAGAGTGCGCGTGTTGTGAAATTTGACGAATCAAGGTTTTACGGTATTCCTCCGGCATCCAATCTTTTGGTTCGATACGGATGTCTTTGTCGATTTTTGCTTGAAACGCAGTTTCTAAGGCTTCCAAATTGGTCTCTTTCATTGCCGATAAATTGCTTAACAAATATACGTCTTATTTACTAGTTAATCGCGGTTTACCCCTAAATTAAGGAAGTCAACTCTTTGCTGATTCTCTAAGGAATGGTCTCGTGAAATCAGTATTTTCTTCCAAATGATCTGTATCAAAACAAACAACGCCGAACACAAAATGTTCGGCGTTTCAAAAAAGGGTTTGTTTGTTCGATGTGTTCGAACGGGGTTGTTATTGGCCTTCAATATACTCTTCGAGTGCGCTATAGCTCGAAGAATAACCGAAGGTGTTCTTTAATAAGAAGTAATTTGCTTTATCGTAACACTTACTGTAGGCAAATTTTGCCCAATCGAGTTTATTGGAGTCAAATGTGAACGTTTTATTGATGTCTGCAATTTGCTGAGCAGACACCTGTGTTTTGTTGGCGTAGCTTTTTGCGATTTCCAATTTGTTAGAATCAAAGGTTTCGCTTTTAATCATTTCCAAAAGTTTCAGGAAAGCAGGCTCATGGGAACCATCGTTGTAGGTGCTTCCTCCATTGTTGGGCGGATTGGAAACAACTGTTTCAGTTGTGCTGGTGTACCAATTGGTGCTAACGATGTTAACGGTTTGAATGATCTTAAATACACCGTTTTGGTCGATTTCAGCAACTACGCGCTGATTCCACGCCAGATTCAATGATCCGTTGTAAATGTTGGTTCCGTATTGTTGATCGGTAATTTGTATGTAGTTATTTCCGTCCGGAAGATCGAAAAAACGAAAGATATTGGTACTATTGGTTTGCGTTTGATTGTACGCTGTTGCGATGTGAGTACCTTGGCGTAATACGCGAACAAATAATTCTGCACCGAAACTCAATTGGCTCATTAGGGCAATTACTGCTAGAAGGTAAATCTTTTTCATGACAATCATTTTTTGTTACGATTGCCTTTACCGATATCGTGCCAAACTCAACTAATGCGTTTTTTTTGACAAAAAAATAACAAATTGCCGCTACGGAATATAAAAAAATCCCCATCCGCTTTGTACGAATGGGGATTTTTCAACTAGTTAAAATTCTATTATCTATTCAGCATCACCGGCATAACCAGCATGAGAATATCTTCGTTTTCGTTGTCAGTAGAATTCGGCATTAACAAACCGGCTCTGCTTGGTTCACTCATGGCAATTTTTACTTCGGTAGCATCAATGTTATTGAGCATTTCCATTAAGAAACGCGAGTTGAAGGCGATCTCCAAATCGGTTCCGTCGTAATGACATGTCAAGCGTTCGTTTGCTTCGTTTGAGAAGTCCAAATCTTCTGCCGAAATGTTCAACTCACTTCCGGCAATGCGCAATTTCACTTGGTGAGTGGTTTTGTTGGCAAAGATGGAAACACGTTTGATAGCACCCAAAAATTGCAAACGATCTACGATCAATACATTCGGATTTTCTTTTGGAATTACTGCTTCGTAGTTCGGGTATTTACCGTCAATCAAACGACACATCAATACGATATCATTGAAGGTGAAAATAGCGTTTGAATCGGAATATTCTACCAACACTTCTTCATCACCGCGAAGGTTTGATTTAAGAAGATTCAATGGTTTTTTCGGTAAAATAAATGCCGAACCACCTCCTGTAGATTGACTGTCTGTTCTGCGGTAACGCACCAATTTGTGTGCATCTGTCGCAACGAATGTGATATCCGAAGGGCTAAACTGGCAATAAACACCACTCATTACCGGACGTAAATCATCGTTTCCGGTAGCAAACAAGGTTTTATTGATAGCACGACTAACGATTTCACCCGAAATTTTGATGCTTGAGCTTTTTTCGATAGAAGGTGTTTTCGGGAAATCGTCACCGTTAAAACCAACCATTTTCGATTTACCGTTATCATAAGCGATTTCAACCCCAAAGTTGGTGTTGTCGATCAGGAATGTACACGGTTGATCCGGAAGGTTTTTCAACACATCCAACAACATTTTGGCCGGAATGGCAATTTTACCAGTCTCCGAAGCTTCAACTGTCATGGTTGTACGCATGGTTGTTTCCAAATCGGAAGCAGAAATGGTGAGTTGCCCCTCTACAATGTCAAATAAAAAATTATCCAGAATCGGAAGGGTATTACTCGTGCTTAAAACGCCACTGATACTCTGCAGATGTCTCAATAAATTGGTGCTGGATACAATAAAATTCATATCGATTTTTGAATGTGAACGCACAAATATAGTCAAATTTCTATCCTAAGATTCTGCACCTGTACACAAGTTTTAAGGACTTTTTCAACCAATGAATCAGCGATTGATTTTCGGTTAGCTATAATGTGGTTTAAAAGAATGTTTTTCCCCTGATTTTTTTGAAATCAATTACTCGAATTCGGTCATTTGCCAATTCGCAATCATTCTAAGGCTGACACGAATTAGCAAACACTGATTTTGAAAACTCATTCAAATGGAAAATCACTGCATTTTAAGGCGCAATTTCGTTTACGGTTGCGGTTTTTCCTGCGCGTAATTGAAATAAATTTGCCCCATGATCAGCGGATTAAATACATAGTATTGACATTGTACCAACTCGTTGTTGGGTAAAACGCACCACAAGTGGTTGACGTCGTAATCGGCTTCTTTTCCGGTGTCGTCGGTACGCGTTCCGTCCAATGTCGATTTTTTGCGGTAAAGTTTGAGTACAGAAGTAGCGCCTTTTACACTTTTCACTGTCAATACACAAAACGGTTTGCTGCGTTTTACACTATCTATTTGTTGTTTGTTCAGGTCGTAATTCGGTGACTCGAAGTGAATCATTTTGTAGTTCTGCAAGTAACGGTACACCATCGATGTGTCAATACTAGGGAATGGTTTTCCATTGCTGGTTACATTGAAGTTTTTTCCTTTGCGTTTTACGGTGAAGTTGTTCTCTGTTTCTGTTGAATAACGAACATCAACACTTGCAATTTCATGCGTTTGGTAGGCGAAAATCTCGGTACACATCCATCTTCCCTGGTCGGCAAAGAAGCGCGGACCAATCATGCCCTGAAGTCCTTTGATCTCAGCAATAACAGGAAGATCGCTTTTGCCGTTTTCTTCCGATTCCAGCAACATATACGTTCCGTAGTGATCTTGCGTTGATGAACCGATGTACCACGTTTTTGACCATTCGCCGTTTTTGAAGAACTGAACCTTGGTACTCAAAGTTGTCAAGCGATTCAAAACCGTTTTCACGGAATTATCCGGTACATAACCTTTGAAACGCACATTGAATGCTGCTTCTAGCATGTTGGCTACGGGAATCTGTTGAATGCATCCTCCGGATTTATCGGTCCAACGTTTGCCAGAGCGAATCAATTCTATTTCGTTGCCATTCGGTTCGCTGATAATGATGCGATCAATGGCCGCGGTATCTTTGATTTCAAAATCCAATGAAGCTACTTTCGGGTCCGATTTACCGGCTGAAGAGCTTAAATCATAAGCAACATATCCTAATACTGCGATCAGGATCAGTGCGATTACTAAAAAAATGAGTCGTTTCATATCCTTAAGAACGTGCGTATCGTCGTTTGCGTAAGTAAAAAAGTGCTAAAGCAAGCAAAATAATACTACCCGATGGTATTAACAGGTTGATTACCTTATAGTAACCGGCGTCAGTTTTTACTTTTTCTGTGTCAATCGGGTGGATGTCGATGTGTTTACTGCGAATATCCAACACCGAATTATCGCCCATCATGTAGTCAACCATGTTTTGGAAAAATTCCTGGTTTCCGTAAATGATTGGTTGCATACCGGCTTGCGCCATAGTTTCGTCGTAACGCAAGTTGTTGAACTGAATAGGGCGGTATTGCATTACGTTCGGGTTTTTCGGCGAAGGCATGGAATCGTAATAGTTGCGAATAAAGTCACCGTTTCCAACTACCATCACTTTTCCTTCCTGAAGACTTTTCGATTTGTATTTTGATTCAGGATTATTGGCGAACGATTCTACAATACGGTTTTTAAAGTGCGAATTGAATTGTCCCTCAACCAATCCTGCCAGGCATTTTTTATTGGCTTCACTTTCCGGATTAGGTGTCAGAACCGGGTTTTTACCATAGTTCATAGGCATCATCAAACTGATGAGTGGCGCCATTCCTGTAGCTGCAGAGTTGGTAGATGTGGTTAAAATCGGTGTGGCTCTGCGTGTTGGTGATTCGCCTACAAATTGCAATTCCGAAGCATAGCGCAACATCACCGGATCAATGTTTCGTGAAATCGGATGATCGGTTTGCGTTGCTGCAATGTGGAAGAACCACGGAATGAGACTTTGTTTGGCCATCGGCACCATTTTCGGAGCGCAACGCACATCGATGAGGTAGTTGTCGTTGACTTTTACACCGTAATCAAAGAGCATGCGTTCCAAACCTCCCAAGTTGGTACGGGTTGTATGCACCATACCATTCAATGCTAATGAATCGGCTGGAAAGGTCAATTTATCAATGAAGCACATCAATCGTCCGCCATTCATCACGAACTGGTCAATGATGTATTTGTCTTTGTCGGAAAGCGGTCCGCGTGGTCGCGCAATAACCAATCCTTTTACACCGTCTAAAGCGGCTAATGAATCGTTCAGCGTAATGTCTTCAATGGTGTAGTAAGGATCGATCAAATCACGCACGCGACGTGTTTCGGCATAACTCAATTCACCATGACCTTGCAAAAAGGCAATGCGTGGTTTTTCTTCCAATGTCGCTCTACGAATAGAAGAAATGAGCATGTACTCGAGGTTGTTGATTGAGTTTTGAATCTGGTTATTGAAATTGGCGTCGAGCGTAAAGAAGTTTTTGGCTGAAGTTCCCGGCAATAATTGCACGAAATCTTTTGTAACTCCACCGTATTCAATCACGGCCCCCGGCCACAACAATAATTGATTTTGCGATCCGTCTTTGGTGTAAACAAGGTTCATTGGAATGATTCCTTTGGCTTTGTTGTACAAGATTTCGTGTAAATAATCCTGATCGGCTTGATTTCCCTGATTCGGGTCGATGAATTCATATTCGATGCGATCGCCGGCGTACAATTTGAATTCTTTGAGTTTGTCTTCGATGGCGTTGCGGAAGCGTTTCACTTCTGCCGGAAGATTTCCCTCAAGGTAAATTTTGATCAGTACACGGTTTTTGAAATGGTCTTTGTTTTCGATAAACGAAATCGTTCCCTCTGAAAGCGAGTAACGACTGTCTTCTGTCATATCGATGCGCGCATACATGAACGAACCGATGATGTTGACAATGACGACTAATAATACAACGATCAACAGGAGTACCCAATTGTAGATTTTCTTGATCGATTTTGATGTTTCGGCCATGGATTATCGTTTTAGGGATTTAACAACTGTCAATGCTGCGGTGATGAAAACGG
>JBILJP010000405.1:0-4456 GCA_044377135.1 Fluviicola sp. | reverse complement strand
GTAAAATCAAATAGAATTTTGTTTCAGAAGGACAGTTTAATAGCTTACTGTGATCCACTCCTCCCTTGAGGGAGGGCAGGGAGGGTGGCAATCAATAATCCGATTCATAGCGCGTAATTCCCCTAGCAATCACCACCCTTCTTCCATCGCTTTTTTATTCGCCTTTTTCCGTTCCCGGATATACTCCCGTTTCTCTTTTTGCACCTGCCGTTTGTACTTGGCCTGGTATTTCAGGTTGTTGTTGATCACATGGTTGGCTCTTTTTTTGGTGAGCGAAATTTCCTTCACGAAAGCTTTGTGTCGCAGCATTTCTGCTTTGTTATCGCGTTTGATAGCACGATACAACTCATAATGATGATCCCGGAATAGCTCATAACCGGCAGTAAAATCGGCTATGGGCAAACGGTGCTTGAAAAAATAGCAGTAATCTTTTTTGGTGAGGTCCAGAAAACGGGTGCGCACTGCTTCCAGACTGTCGCGACTAATAATGTTTCCGGCGTATAATTGCGCGTACAGTTTCAGGGTTTTGAATTGGGCGGCATCTCTTCGTTTAATGAGTTTGGTCAACTCAATGAAATGCACATACAAGGTGTCTGTCGGGAGCAACACGTGATCTTTTACCGAAAGTAGCAGCGCTGCTTCGTATTTCCGGATAGAATCCTGGTATTCTATCATTCGTTTGTCGCGATCGTCGAGCATGCCATACATCCGCTCGTATCCGCATTCGTAGAAGTAATCCAGTTGCGGATACAGGAGCTTTTCCTGTTCCCAAACGCGATCGCCCAGGTTATTCAACCGATCCATGAAATCCGTTTCCAGCTCCTCAATCCGGTCGTTGAGCGAGTCCAGCTTTTGTTCACTAACGTCTAGCCTCCCTTCCAGATTCTCGGCCGTTTCATCTTTCATTGTTTTAGCCGCCGGGTTCTTCGGTCTGAACCGTTGCATGGCATGATGATTTCGGTAATAGGTCCGTTGATTCGACCTGATCTTTCCGCCAATCAATTTGATCTTATTCGCCCGTTTCCGCAAGTTGGAAACGTTGACAACATTGACCGCCGTGTGTTTTTTATTGGCGTTCTTCAGCAGCTTCACCTTCTCGTTGTCTTTGCCGGTGTGGAATTTGAAATAAGCCTTGTTTTGCGGATGACTGCGTTTCAGCTCGCGTTTGGCCAAATCGAGGTAAAAGACCGTCGAGTCATACCCCTGTACCTTATCCAGTGAATCAATCGCCTCATCTGCATCCTTGTAAAAAAGGTTCGCAATGTGGAAATAATTGGCGGCAGGTTCCAGCCCGTTGCGCGGATTATTGTCAAGACTGGCCCGTATTTTTTCCTTGTACTGTCCCAGCGAATCCAAGGCGAAAAAATCGTCGCATTCCCGGCATTCTTTTCCTTCCCGTTCCTGGATGAGGTACTGCTTTTTGTCTAAGTCATAATAACTTTTATCGGCAGAAAACTCGCGGGTGTTACTGATTTCGGGTGTCAACGACCAATACGGCGCGTTGGGAAAGTGGGTAATGGCAAACAAGCGCGGTTCGGTGAGGTAATAATCCTTGTTTTTCACTTTGCCGTGATCAATCACCATGCGCATGCGTGGCAGACTGAGTATCCAATCAACCACCCTCCAAAAAAGCGGCAATTCCAGCACCATTCTGACCTTTTTCTCCTTGTGTTTCGGTATTTCACAAAACGGGTTGTTGTCGTAGTGAATCACCGTTACGTGTTTGCGCAGTTTTTTACGTTTAGCTTGAATGTTGAGTCGCCATTGATACACCCGCTGACTAAAGTGTGTCAGGCGGTATTCATATCCACCGGCCGACCACGTCACATCATAAAGGTACCAGCGATCGTTGAGTTTTACGGCATTCCACGCGTGGTTATCAAAATAAAGTGTGTCGTTGATATCAAAGAGCATGTCTTTGGCGTAACCTGTCACCGTTACACTGTGAATACCTGCAATGGCACACAGCTCATTCATCAGTGCCGCATACTGAAAACAAATGGCTTTTCTGCGAATCAATACGCGTTTCACATCGGTTTCCGAATCATATCCTTTCCCTGAAAAATAACTGCGGTAATCGTAGTGAATATTCGAAGCAACCCACGCAAAAATGGCCTCAAATTTCGCTGTGTCCTCATCCATTCCTGCTGTCAGCGCTTCCACCAACAACGCCGGATTTCGTTCAGTCTTCCAATCCAAATGAGGTGCACGCATGGCCGCACTATCCGGCTGCGCAACCAATCCGCGCGCAAACAACAGCAAGAAAACCAAGCTAGACAGGTACCGAATGGAAGGTTGTATCATTTTATGGCCTTGAATCAACAAAACAGGTTAGCAAAGTACACAATAATCCAAAGACGCAAAAGCGCAGGAGTTATTGTTGTATGTCGGAAGGCGGGTGGAGGTAACCTGGAACAACGTCATTCTCTTTCTGCTTCTCATTCTTCATGAATGATTCAGAGAGAATGAGAATGAAGGATTGATGGAGGTGACATGAGTGTAATGTTTGTGTATAAAGAAAAAGCGACCGTTTCCAATCGCTTTTCCAATGATAGTCTTTTCGTGTTTAAGACGATTGGGGAATGGCAAACAAAAATGAATTTGTGTTTGTCGTTACATCAACCACAATACAAGCAGTTCCCTGCGTTGCGGAAGTGCCCAGCGATAAAACGGTCGTAGTGCCGAGCCAAGGATTGGCCAGAATATACATTAACGGAACATAGATGTAATTAACCATTTTCGTAGTCACAGGAGCGCCTCCGCTGGGAGTAGTAATGTATGTAACCAAACCGTCTTCTGCGATAGTCAACGAGCTGTTGGAGTCAATCATAGGTGCGCCTGAAAAAGCTGACAATGGCACCGGATTAAACGGAGTGGTAGCACGAACAATGGTCTGATCTGCAATCGTGCCGCTGATGCTTGCCAGTGACATGTCTTCGCTTGAATAACTTCGTTCGAATGTTAGGTTAATGTAAGGATTGCCGGCAGGATCAACTATTTTAAGAATGTTGCCTTCAAATGACATTCCCTCTGTTCCGAAGCTGTATCCGAACGATGTTTTCCCATCAAAAGAATAGCTAATGGTTGCTGAATAGATGGTGCTTGTACCGATGATGGTATATTGACCCAAGACGACAAAAAATGCTGCAGGGTGAATAGCGGTCAGTGGATAATAACCGCTAAATGCAGCGAGTTCTTCACAGTGTTGGTTGGGACTCAACGATGAATTCGTAATAGGAATCGTGATGGTTTGCAGCGATCTACTCATTGCGCTTTCGCCGCTTTTAATCATGTTATTGCACGCAAATCCTAAAGAACCGGCTGTACCCATGATCAAGCTATGTTTCTTATTATCAAACGTGTAATAATACATGTTCATGTTGTAGGTGTACTCCTCTACAGATCGTAGGTTACCATCACCCGATCCGAAATCGTATAGTATCGAATTGTCAGCCGAAATTTCAAGCACTTTCGTAAAGGAAAATGTTGGATTTTTTTGCGCCATGGGATCAGGCGGTAAATAATAAGTGCCTGCAAAAAGAGCACTCTCAATTGGGTTGTTGTACGTTGATCCCTGAATGGGAGTAATTACTTCGGACACACCAAGCTGAACGGTTCCGTTGCAACTTGCCGTAATGGCTTCCGAAGCGTTGGCTCTGTTCAGTGTCAGGTGAATAGAAAAGGTTTCATCCTGTTGAATCAATGTTGTTCCATCAAAAGTACCATTCGAAAAACACGTGCTATATGCCGTTTTTCCATCGGTTGAAACAATTAAATTGATGAAAATAGTAGATGTCTTCCCATGATCTCTTACACTCATATTGGCATCAATTGCGAAAAACGCACCCGGAGCATTCTTCAATGAATAATAACCGTTAAAGGGAACTAGTTTCGTTGTATCCGGGCTGATAACCAGAGTGTCTGTATTGATGTGATCCAATGTGTCCATCACTTGTCGGTGGAGAATCGGGGATTGGGCTATAGGTGGCGTAGTGGGAGTTTCCATGCGTTTAGAATTAACAATTAAGTTTCAAAGTAACGGATTATTGCGGTTGGTTTTTACGGTAGTAATACGCGATCAGACGTGATAGGTAAAAACTGAAAATGGTCAGAAACCACATCAAAAACCCCCTCCATCTTTTTCGGCCAACGGAAGGGGTTTCTGATGAATACTAAATCAACAAACAAAATAAAAATGTACAACTCTATAAACGTCAAAAAAGTGGAGATAGTATTTGAATGAGGCTTCAAACGCCTTAAAAACAGCTGTTTATTGATTGTAAGTTTGGGTTCGTTGCTTGTGTGGTAGGTGGGTTTGAGGGAAGGGATTGAGGTAAAAGGTTGCAATTGCGCCATGTTACTTTTTGAATCTTACAGGTAGTTTTTTATTTGTTCCTATTCGTTAGTGTATGATTGGATCACAAGATGTCCCAGAGGGACAGTATATGGTAAAAAA
>JBILJP010000074.1:0-16012 GCA_044377135.1 Fluviicola sp. | reverse complement strand
ATACCCATCCTACCACAGGTATTAACAGTACCTATGCAGGAGCATGTATGGTAAACACCTGTTCAGGAACATATTATGATAACGGTGGTGCCGGAGGTAATTACGCCGCAAACATCAACGCCATTTACCGTACGTTTTGTCCGAGTACTGCCGGAATGTGTGTCAGAGCTACTTTTACGTCGTTTAGTATGAACGATACGTATTTTCTTTGTGGCGGACCAAGTAGTTGCTGTGACTATTTATCTATTCTCAACGGTCCGGCTCAAAACTCACCTGCTTTATACAACAATTGCACGAGCTCTCCGGGAACTATTACAGCATCTTCATCAAGCGGATGTTTGACGTTTCGCCATACAACCGATGGTAGTGTGCAATTAGGAGGCTGGGCGGCAACGCTTTCATGTGTTGCTTGTGCGGGTGGACCAGCTGCAGGACTCAACAATGACTGTGGTGGTGCAGTGCAGGTTTGCGTTGACACACCTTTTTCAAGTGCTTCTACCGGTCCGGGATTAGCCTCTGACGGTTGCTCAGGTTGTACATCATCAGGTGGAGAAGTTTACTCAAGCTGGTACAAATTTCAAGTTGCCAACAGCGGAACCCTCGGTTTCATTATTGATCCTACAAACAATGCGGATGATTACGATTTCGCATTATACGGACCAGGAGCGTCTTGTGGTGCATTGGGTGCTCCGATCAGATGTAGTTATGCCGCCAATACCAGCAATACTGGTATGGGTAATGCAGCTGTGGACGCATCTGAAATTGTAACCGGTGACGGTTGGACAAGTACATTGGCGGTAACTGCCGGACAAGTTTATTACCTGATGGTGAATAACTGGAGCCCGACCGCCAGCGGATTTTTATTGGACTGGACCTTAACCGGTGGTGCCTCTCTTAACTGTACACCTTTAGCTGTAGATTTAACTACGTTCGAATGTTCACAAGATGAGCAATTCATCAATGTACATTGGACTACCCAAAGCGAAACCAATAGTGACTTCTTTAAACTGGAGAAAAGCACAGATGGTGTGAATTACGTAGAAATGGTACGTTCAAAAGGACAAGGCAATTCTTCGTTGCCAACCGATTATTTCATTGTGGATGCATACCCTGAACTTGGCGTAAACTATTACCGTCTTACAGAAGTAGATCTTTCAGGTATGGAAACGGTTTTCAACATTACTTCTTGTGAAACTACCGTTACCGATGCACGAATATTGTCTATGGCAATTTATAACATGAACGGACAGCAGATTTGGAAATCGGAAGAAGCTACCGAAGATGTCAAAGCAGCGCTAAAAAGCTCTATGATTCCTGCGGGCGTGTATATTTTGGAAACCGAAGATATTTATCACAAAGTGAAGCGCATCAAGTTTGTGCAGTTGGATCGATAACTGATTTTCAAAAACGTATTTAATAGTAAAAGTCCACCGAAAAAGTGGACTTTTAGTTTTTTATATCATTCCCACAAATACGAGTTCTTTATTACAGAAAAGGAGCACTATTTAACTTCCCCAGTTTTATCAATAGTAACCTTCTTTTTGCCCAAAAGCGCAGTTGTTTTACCGTTCTCAAACGATTCAATGGAAGAATAGATCGGTTCTACAATTACCTTTCCGAGAGTATCTAAAACTCCCCATTTTCCGCCTGTCCAAGAACTATGTTCTCCCATCGTTTGAAGATTTCCACCTAAACAGAAAACAGCCAACCCTTCACTAAACGGTTCGGCATAGGATAATTCGGGATCGATTTCAATACATCCGGTAATTCCGTTGGCAAACCCGACTTTTCCGTTCTTCTTAATTCTGAATCGGTTATATTCTATGTAATCGGGACCGTTGTCAAACACATAAATATTGTAGAGGTATTTTCCCTGAAGATCAATCCCAACCATTTGATCATCATTATTCAAAACAATCCCATAACTGAAAATGGTATCCTGAAAAGCTGTTTTGTAAATTGCCGGTATTACAACCTGATTATTCCGCTTTTTAAAACCAATGCGCGAATCCTGTGTTTCAAAACTCATCAAGAGATCCCTTTTACCGCAATCCTTATCCTTTTCAACCGAATAATCAGTACGAAACTCCACTTTAGTTTTCGTATTATCAGATTCTGAACTACACGCATAAAAAACTCCCATCAAGGCAAATACAAAATAGATTTTAATCATGGTTATTCATTTTTAAGTATCTGATACTACCAGCTTTCATTACTTACTCGCTCCTCTTCCCAATCTTAAAATCAATACGGTAATAGAAAATCGGCAAGAAACCCAATTGTGTTTTCTGCGAAATCGGTTCGGCTGACGGATTGGAAATATTCGGTGCGTATGCCAAACTCAACAAATTCTTTGTGTTGAACAAATTCACCAAATCCAATCCGATTTCATGGGTCACTTTTGCGGCGTTGTACTTCCAGTTGATTTTGACATCGGCACGGAAATAATCGCGGAATTGGCGCTCATTGAAAAGCGAATCAGAGAAAATCAATTCGTTGGCGACCTTTGAAGCATCTAAATTTACGTATCCATAGCGTTTTCCGCCTGCCACAGTCACTTTCGCTCCCAATGAGATGGATTGTTTGGCATTGATCTTAAATTCTTTCCCAAACAAGATATTCGAGGTGTATAAACCGTTGTAAGATGTGTTTCGTTCAATTCCGTCGCTCCCAACGTATTTTGAATCGTAAACCGATGTGGTAAACAACAAGAAGAAGGTTTTGCTGAAGTATTTCTGAACCGTGAGCTCGATTCCGTAATTGGTTCCCGTTCCGGTGTTTTTAAGTGAATCGGGGAAGAAACGCGCGAAACCACTTCCCTGATTGATGATGGAAAATGAGGATGGCGTTACCGTAACCGGCACATTGTACAAGTATTGGTAATACACTTCGGTGCGAATTGACATTCCATTTTTAAACGCTTTTTCGTAACCAACTGCGGTATGAAGCGATTTTGAAAAATCCATGTTCTTGTTCTGATACACCTTGTTACCGTTTGCATCCAATTTATGGTAGGTGTAGGTGTAAAACGGTTGTGTCTGACTGTGCAATCCCGCTCCGGCGAATAAACGCTGACCATTCTTCATGTTGTATTTCCAGCCCAAGCGCGGTTCAACAGGACTCAAACTATTACTCAATGAAAAGTATTGGCTGTGAATTCCGGCGGTGATGTCCATGTTTTCAGTAACACGGTATTTCCATTGCACAAACGGTTGCACCATTACTGAAAATCCGGTGTAATCCCAGCGATTGATAAAGGCAGTGTGATTGGTGTTTTTCACACTATCAGTCATACTGAAATACAAACCGTCTACGTTGATCCCAAAACGCAACAAGTGTTGTTTATTGAATTTATGGCTTACAGCCGCATAAGCAGAACCGCGGGTCGTTTTAAACTGGTAGCCCATCAAAGCGTACATCGAATCGACACGTACGTTGATCTCTTGAACTCCGTTTGTAGTAACGGTATCGAGGGAACGAATCAAGAAATCGTGATGCGAATGTTGTTCGTCAAACGCCGAGGAAAGTGTTGCCGTAAGAAATGTTTTTTCAGAGATGGATTTCTTGTAGGTCAATCCGGCTACGCCCATAGTGGTTCCAAAATACTGATCGCGATCGCCCTCACCGTACAATTCTTCTGTAAGCGTGGTTTTATCGGAAACCAAAATGGAGATATCACTTTTTCCACCGATCGCCCATAACGACAACGCTGCACCTTTTTTGAGCGGGAAATTGAATTTAAAAGCGCCATCGCCATAAACAGGTACAGCATCAGTTCCGATTTTTATTCCCATGAACTGAAACAAACTCAAGGTAGAATAACGACCCATTACCAAATAACTGGCTCTACTACCTTTTTTCAATGGTCCTTCAGCAGCCAACTCCGTTCCGAGAAAACCGAATTGCCCGGTTAATTCATGCTGATTACTGTTCCCGTTTCGCAATTTTAAATCGAAAACACCGGATAACGAGTTTCCGTATTCAGCCGGAAATGCCGACATAAAGAAATCGGAGTTGGCCAAACTTTTATTGTTGATAATAGAAACCGGACCACCGGTACTTCCGGAAATGGCAAAATGGGACGGATTCGGAATATCGATTCCTTCTACTTTGTACACAACTCCCAGCGGCGAATTTCCCCGAATGACAATATCATTTCTGGAATCGTCGGCTCCTTGAACTCCGGCAAAATTGCTAGCCATTCGTGCGGGATCTCCTCGCGAGCCAGCATAACGTTCCGTTTCTTCCACCGAAAATTGTTGTGAAGAAACTGTAGCCATTTCATTGATGATTTCGCCGTTCTTTCTACTGGTAATCACCACTTCTTCTACTTCTGTGATGAGTTCCTGCATTTTCACATCCACCACACTTTCCTTTCCGGAATTCACTACAATGTCAACCGATTTTATCTGATGTGTCCCGATTTTTGCTGTAAGGTTGTGTTTACCAACCGGCACTCCTGTAATCTCGAACAAACCATCGGGATCAGTCATTGCCCGAAATAATAAAGTTGTATCGGCAGTGGTAATCTTTACAAAGACTCCAAACAGTGGAAAATCGGTATCCGCATCTTTTACCGTTCCACGAACAGTTTGGGTTGGAGCTTGACTAAAACTTAGACTAGTAAAAAGCATCAGGCAAGATGCAATCATCCATTTATTGATTGTTTTCATACTAATAGCATTGGTAGCGCAAAGCTGGTACAATTATCATTTGCTTAAAAACGGAAAATCAAGTTTTAATAAACGACGTTGCAATTATCCGTACAACCGATCATCCGTTTGAACACATAATTGTACTTATTGGATAGATTTCAGGTATTCTTCTTTCGTCCAATCGAGCAAGTACACTTCTTTCAAATCCAGTAAGCCCATTGGGTTATTCTTTAGATTTCTCACACGAGAATAGACCAATTGAATATCACCCGAATACCACAAAACAATAATCGGCGGGTCTTGCATCAACACTTTTTCGGCCTCATTGTATAAACGGTAACGTTCTTTTTGACTGTCGGCTGCTCTGGCTTTTTCGTACAATTCATCAAACACCTGATTTTTATACCGTGCTTGGTTAATTCCGGAAGGCTCGTCTTTGGAATCGGGAACGGTTTTACCGTAAAAATTACTCAGGAACGTTTCCGGACTCACGTAATCTGCAAACCAAGCGGTACGAAACAAATCACCTCTTCCGTAACGTGCATCTTCATCTTTTTGCTCAAACGTAGAACCGTCGATGTTGACATTGATTCCAAGCGTTTGGAAAATTTCTTCAGAAATTTCTTCGGCCACTGCAGAGTGAATATCTCCAATATTAACACGCAAATTGACGCTACCGAAACCTTTTCCACCCGGATAACCTGCCTCGGCAAGCAACTGTTTCGCTTTCTCAGGATCGTAATTGTAACCAACGGCTTTAATTGCCTTGAAATCATATCCTTTAAACGATGAACTTAACGGAGGTACAATTCCGAAGATTCCGTCTTCATACGCCTGACCGCGCAACACGTATTGGGTAATTTTATTTCGATTAATGGCGTAGTTGAAAGCCTGGCGAACACGCACATCTTTAAAGCGCGGATCTGTCATATTAAAGAAATAATAGTTGGTAGCCATCAATGCATTGTTATTCAACAACATCAATGGCGGTTTAGAGTTAAAGTCTTTGATTCGCCCTTCCAGCATTTGCGTAATGCGACTGGTAGGTAAAGTATTGATAATATGTGTTTCACCCTTTTCAAACAACTCCAATTGTTCCAATTTGCGGTTATCGGCCATAAAAATCACGCTATCCAGGTACGGAAGTGCATTTCCTTTTTTGTCGGTAAGGTAATAATCCTGGTTCTTTAACAAGATGATTGATGCCGGTTCGCCCTTGGTATATTCATTATAAACGAAAGGTCCCGTTCCGATCAAATCAGCTTCTTTATCGGCTTCAACTACTTTTTGCGATACAATACCAACATTGATGCTGGCCAGTTTGCTGATAAAATTTGCATCCGGACTTTTCAGAGTCAATGTAATTTCGTTTCCATTTGTTTTGATGCCACTGATCGACGTTGCTTTTCGTTTGTAAAACGCTTCTGCGCCTTTCAATTGTTCTCCTAAGATAGACAAGTAAGCCACTGAAGGAGTGCCCTTTTCATTTGGTAAACATGCTTTTTCGAACGTGAAAACAACATCACTTGCTTTCATTTTTCGTTCATCTTTAGAAGAAAACACTTCATGCTCATGAAAAAGCACATCATCTCTCAAGGTAAACGTATAAGACAATCCATCCGAAGAAACCTTCCATGATTTTGCCAATTGGGCTCTGATACTTAAATCGTCAGGATTGAAACTCACCAAACATTCTACAATTTGAGAAAGAACGGTAGCCGAATACACATCAGTTACTTCTCGTGCTGTAAATGTCTTAGGTTCATTATCAATAGACATTTTTAAACAACCTCCGGCATGCTCAAATTGTTTTCGGTCGGAGCTATCACTACACGAGATGAAAAGCAACAAAAGCGGCACTAGAATAAGAAACGATAACTTCATGATTTCTTGAGATTAAGGCACAAGATTAGTAAAAAAAAAAACGAATCACAACCGGAAACTCAGCCAAGAAGAGGCGAAGTTAAAACTAGTTGAGTGGTTACATGAAAAAAATAACTATATTCGACCAATAATAGAGGAGCTTCGACTAACGTGGAATATTTGGAAAGCAACTAAGTTTACTGTTTTTTAAATATTTGATACGTAAAGTTTTGGTTTTCTGAAAAATTGCTATTATACTTGCGACTGTTTTAGTAGTAGCTGCTAATCATGATGAAACTTAAAAAAATACTCTTACTCTCAGTCTTCTCAGCGTTTACAGGCCTTGTAAGCTACGCTGCTTTGTCAATTGAGGGAAGTTATCAGGGGAAAAACCTCTACGTTCAAAATCCAGAGGATGGCGATGGATTTGGTTTTTGTGCAACAAAAGTCACCGTGAACGGAGATGTGATGCCTGGTGGCTGTAGTTCAAACGCGTTTGAAATTGATTTTTCACTCTTTAACATTGAGATCGGTGAACCGGTTTTTATTGTCATCGAGCATAGCGACGGTTGTAAACCTACCATTTTGAACCCGGAAGTGTTGCTTCCGAAAAGTACGTTCAATACCGAGTCAATTACCATTTCACCTTCGGGTGCGTTAATTTGGAAAACATCCAACGAGCGCGGGAAATTGCCTTTCTTTGTTGAGCAGTACCGTTGGAACAAATGGGTTCAGGTTGGTGAAGTTCAAGGAAAAGGTACTTCGGGTACTAACTCCTACGAGTTTCAGGTAGCTCCGCACTCGGGTGAAAACACGATTCGCGTAGTTCAGGTTGACCACTCGGGCACAAAACGTTCTTCGAAAGAAGTGAAGTTTACATCAACTGTTCCGGCTATCGAAAAGAATCCGGTGAAAGTGAAAGATGTAATCAACTTCACAGCAGGTGGGAAACCAATCGAAACAAAGTATGAAATCTACGACGCTTACGGTAATATCGTGAAAAAAGGTGTTGGAACTTCTGTACCATGTGGCAACTTGTTGAAAGGCGCTTACTACATTAACTTCGATAACAAAACGGAAAAATTCTTTAAAGGATAATTCTTCGAAACTATATTTCTAAACCCTCTTGTGCTTCACGAGAGGGTTTTTTATTTGCATTGGTTTCTCTCAAACTTGCTAATTTTATGCCCTATGATGAATAAAATTGAACATATCGGAATTGCAGTAAGCAACTTGGAAGAAGCCATTAAAACCTATGAGCAATTGCTCGGAACACCTTGTTACAAACAAGAAGAAGTAAGTTCGGAAGGCGTAAAAACAGCATTCTTTCAAGTGGGCGAATCAAAGATTGAACTGTTGGAAGCAACCACAGAAACTAGTCCAATTGCCACCTTTATTGCCAAAAAGGGACAAGGAATTCACCACATTGCGTTTGACGTAACTGATATTGAATCGTCTATGGCAGAATTAAAAGATCAAGGATTTCAATTGCTCAATGAACAACCAAAATCAGGCGCCGACAATAAATTGGTTGCTTTTTTGCACCCTAAATCTTCTAACGGTGTATTGGTAGAATTGTGTCAGGAAAAAAGAGACTGAACGGCTTCTCCGGGTTTTAAATGAAGCGCTTGCAAACCGATACTTGCTGCGCCTTCAACATGTTGCGGACTATCATCTATAAACACCGTGGTTGCAGGATTTAACCCTTGTTCATCACAAACACGACTAAAAATCTCCGGATTCGGTTTCCGCAAGCCCATTTCACACGACAGATAAACCTGCTCGAAATAATCTTCCAAACGTTGATGACCAATGGTTCTTTCCAACGAACGACGCACCGCTTCCATGTGCAAGGTGTTGGTGTTACTCAACAAAAAGATACGGTAACATTGTTTCATCTTGAGCAACCACAACAAACGCTCTTCCGGAAAGTCCAGAATCATGGCGTTCCACGCGTGCACCACTTTATTCCCGCTTGTGCCTTGCGGTAACTGGTCTAATAAACGATTGATAAAGTGAAAAGACGAAATGGCACCCGTTTCAAAACGGTCAAACAAGTCGGTTTGCTGCAATTGCGAATAAGTAGCATCAAAATCGGTTAAACCAAGATCAATAAACGCTTTGCTGGTGAGTTGATAATCGAGGTTAATCAGCACACCGCCCAAATCAAAAATAATCGCTTCCGTTTCTGTTTTTATCATGGCGCAAAAGTAAACTATTTCCCAATTCTTGAATTTTAAAGGCAAATCTTCTGTATCTTAGATTTATTATGGCACTACCGGCAACATCTCCCGAAATCTGGCGGGAACTGAAATTACGCATTTCGGAAGAAGCGCTTGTTTCGGCGGTTTATCAACAATTAAAAACAGACATCGAACGCGCAGGAGCTATTGTTCCGTTTGATGAAGGTTTAGCTCCTGACTCCTGGAAACATGCAATCGCAGCTTGGTTACCAAGCCTTTCTGCCGGAGCGCTCCACTCCTATCTTTATCTACTTGATTTACCGGAAAAATTGCTCAATATGCTCAAAGTATCCGATCATTTCTTTGAAGAGCTGGCAGACGCTATTATTTACCGTGAAATGGTGAAAGTGTATTATCGGATGAACTACTCTGGTTAATGTAAAATTGAAAATCCAAAATTGAAAAGATATAAATACAAGCCCCCTTTTCAATTTTACATTTTGCATTTCCAATTTGCAACAGCCATTCTTTTAACAACTCGTGTGAGATTTCCCATTTTTCGTCGAAAACGTAACATGCCTTCGGCAGAATTGTGTTAATTTTACGCACCCATTATTGTGCACAAACATGGATAAAGTAACTTACGTCGGAAATGCAGACGTGAACGCGATTGATCACTTGTATCAATCGTATAGACAAGATCCCGAAAGCGTGGATATCGGCTGGCAAAAATTCTTTGAAGGATTTGATTTTGCCCGCATGAACTACGAAGATGGCGGGGAAATTCCTGAAAACTTCCAAAAGGAGTTTAAGGTCATTAATTTGATCAACGGGTACCGTACGCGCGGTCACTTGTTTACCAAAACAAACCCTGTACGTGAACGTAGAAAGTATACGCCAACGCTGGACATCGAAAATTTCGGGTTAGAAGCCGGAGATTTGGAAACCGTTTTTCAAGCGGGTGAACAAGTTGGTATCGGTGCTGCAACGCTCAAAGAAATCATTGCACATTTAGAGGAAACCTATTGTCAATCGATTGGTATCGAATACATGTTCATGCGTGATCCGGATCGTTTGGAATGGTTCCTGAATAAAATCGAGATCAAAAATCGTCCGCAATTTGACGGCGCACGAAAACTCAATATTTACAAAAAACTGGTTGAAGCAGCCAATTTTGAGTCCTTTTTGGGCAAAAAATACGTTGGTCAAAAACGTTTCTCGGTTGAAGGTGGCGAAGCCTTGATTCCAGCTTTGGATGCTTTGGTTGAAAAAGGAGCTTCATTAGGCGTTGAATACTTCGTGATGGGAATGGCTCACCGCGGTCGTTTGAATACCTTGACAAATATCTTCAAAAAACGCCCGAGCGATATTTTCTCGGAATTTGAAGGAAAAGAATTTGATTACGACGGTGCTTTCGACGGTGATGTGAAATACCACCAAGGATTTTCAAGTAGTATTGAATCGGCCTCAGGAAACTCAATTGGCTTGACATTGGCTCCGAATCCGTCACACTTAGAGGCGGTAGATCCTGTTGTACAAGGAATTGCACGCGCCAAGCTGGATCACATCTTCCACGACGAAAACAAAGTATGTCCTGTGATGATTCACGGAGATGCCGCAGTTGCAGGTCAGGGAATCGTGTACGAGATGGTTCAAATGGCTTCATTGGATGGTTACCGCGCAGGTGGAACGGTTCATATCGTTGTGAACAATCAGGTTGGTTTTACTACTAATTACCTGGATGCACGTTCATCTACCTACTGTACGGATGTTGCCAAAACAACACTTACGCCGGTTTTCCACGTAAATGGAGACGATGTTGAAGCGGTGATTCAAACCATTGAAATTGCGATGGAATACCGTCAGCATTTCCACCGCGATATTTTTATTGACTTGCTTTGCTACCGTAAATACGGACACAATGAAGGTGATGAGCCTAAATTCACGCAACCAAGTTTGTACAATATCATTGCAAAACATCCGAATCCGAAAGATATTTACCTCAAACAATTGCTGGCAGAAGGTTCAATCACTACCGAGAAAGCGAATGCAATCGAAGAAGAATACACCAATTTCCTTGAGGCTGAATTCAACATTGCCCGCCAAAACGAAAAAGCCGTTGTTTGGGATTTCTTGAGCAAAGCTTGGGAAGGATTCCGCCACAGTAAGCCAGAAGATTTCGATCAATCACCTGAAACAGGTATTGCGAAAGCAAAATTGGAAGAATTGGGCCGTAAATTGGCGACACTTCCCGAAGGGAAAAAATATTTCCGCAAGATTCAAAAGATCTTCGAAGACCGTTTAAATGCGATCAATAACAACAACCTGGATTGGGGAACAGCAGAAATGCTAGCTTACGCAACCTTGTTGGAAGAAGGTCATGCTGTGCGTATTTCCGGACAAGATGTTGAACGCGGAACCTTCTCTCACCGTCATGCCGTTGTAAAAACGGAAGACACTGAGGAAGAAATCGAAACATTAAACCTGCTTTCGGATCAACAAGCGAAATTCTCAATTTACAATTCATTGCTTTCCGAATACGGAGTGCTTGGGTTTGAATACGGTTATTCATTGGCAACACCAAAAGGATTAACGATCTGGGAAGCTCAGTTTGGTGATTTCTTCAACGGTGCGCAAATCATGGTGGATCAGTTCATCACTGCCGGAGAAGACAAATGGTCTACGCAAAGCGGTTTGGTAATGTTGTTGCCTCACGGTTATGAAGGCCAGGGAGCAGAACACTCCAGCGCACGTATGGAGCGTTTCTTGCAACAATGTGCCGATGATAATATTCAAGTGGTAAATACGTCGACACCGGCCAATCATTTTCACTTGTTACGCCGTCAAATAGCTCGACCTTTCAGAAAACCATTGGTGGTATTCTCTCCGAAAATGTTATTGCGTTATCCTGCCGCTACTTCTACATTGGAAGAAATGGCAAGCGGACGTTTCCAGGAAGTAATCGACGATGCTACAGCAAAAGTTGGTCAAGTGGAAACGGTAGTTTTCTGTTCAGGTAAATTCTACTACGAACTGAAGGAAAAAGCGCAGGAATTGGGCGTTGATTCAATGGCATTTGTGCGTGTTGAGCAACTGTATCCGTTACCGCAAAAACAAATTGAAGCGGTGATTGCGAAATACAACGCCAAAAACATTCTTTGGGCACAGGAAGAACCTGCCAATATGGGCGCTTGGACGTATATCGCGATGAACTTGCGTCATATTCCATTCCATGGTGTTTGCAGAACGGCTTCGGCAGCTGCAGCAGAAGGTTCTAAAAAACTGCACGAACGAAGATTGAAGAAATTGTTTGCCGATGTATTTGAATTTGCATCTGTAACAGCGAAATAATTGATTACTAGTTAAAGAAAAGAATATGTCTATCCTTGAAATGAAAGTGCCTAGTCCGGGCGAATCGATTTCTGAAGTGGAAATTGCAACATGGCTGGTAGCTGACGGTGACTATGTAGAAAAAGATCAGGCTATTGCCGAAGTAGATTCGGATAAAGCAACCTTGGAACTTCCTGCCGAAGAAAGTGGTGTTATCACCCTGAAAGCGGAAGAAGGTGCAGTGGTAAAAGTTGGTCAGGTAGTTTGTTTGATCGATACATCTGCCGCTCGTCCTGCCAGTGCTTCTGCTCCTGTAGCTGAAAAAACGGTTGAGGCGGTAAAAGAGGTTGCTCCGGTTGCTGAAAAAGCTGCTCCAAATCCGGGACCAGTTGCAACTCCTGCCAATGATAGCTATGCGAAAGGAACACCTTCTATCGCTGCGGCAAAAATCATGGCTGAGAACAACATTCCGGCGGCAAAATTGAATGGATCAGGAAAAGACGGTCGCATTACTAAACACGACGTTGTAAGTGCCATGGCTGCTGGTTTCCCTGCAGATGCAGCGCAAGGCTGGGGCGGAACACGCGAACAACACCGCGAAAAAATGTCTATGCTACGTAGAAAAGTAGCAGAGCGTTTGGTGCATGTGAAACAAGAAACAGCTATGTTGACCACCTTCAATGAGGTTGACATGAAGCCAATCATGGATTTACGTTCCAAATACAAAGACAGTTTTGCGAAATTCCACGAGGTAAACTTAGGGTTTATGTCGTTTTTCACGAAGGCTGTAACAGAGGCATTGAATCTTTTCCCGGCTGTAAACGCACAAATCGATGGAAACGAAATGATTTTCCACGATTACGCCGATATCGGTATTGCTGTTTCCTCTCCGAAAGGATTGATGGTACCAGTAGTACGCAACGCCGAGCAAATGAGTTTGGCAGAGATTGAACGTGAAATCAAGCGTTTGGCTATTAAAGCCCGTGACGGAAAAATTGCTCCGGATGATATGACTGGCGGAACCTTCACGATTACCAATGGTGGTGTGTTCGGATCCATGTTGTCTACACCGATCATCAACCCGCCGCAATCGGCTATTTTGGGAATGCACAACATTGTTGAGCGCCCGGTTGCCATTGACGGTAAAGTTGAAATCAGACCAATCATGTACGTAGCCTTATCGTACGATCACCGCATCATCGACGGAAAAGACTCTGTTGGGTTCCTGGTGAAAGTAAAAGAGATGTTAGAGAATCCTGAGCGCATGATCTTCGGCGGAAAAGATCCGTTGGCGGTTTTGTTGGGATTGTAATCACAAATTGAGCTTGCTCTTTGTTTAAACTTCATTTATTTCTCCCACGAATAACGCATTAAGTTCTTCGTGGGAGGATAAAAACAACCACTTAACGCTACTTGTCACAACACACACCATTTGTCGTTTTAAAGGCGTCATTTACGCCCCGGACGAACCTTTTTGCTCGTTCAATTGAACTAATTGATTTGTTCAGCCTTTATTTTGCGACCACGACTTTGAAAATACGTTGGTGTGACACCGGCTATTAATTTGAAATTATTGTAAAAGGTTGCCATATTAATGTATCCAACAGATTTTGCAATTCCTTCTATGCTATACAATTTGAATTGCTCATCCAGCAATAAAATCATAGCCAATTCAATTCTTTTATTGTTGATCAAGGTTCTAAACGGCACACCGTAATGAACATTTATTGCTTTAGAGAGTAAATCATTGCCAACACCGATTTTTAGGGCCAATTTTTGAATGGATAAATTGGGGTCTTTATACAACTCTTTCTCCATCAACAATTTTTCCAATTTAAGGATCAATTCTTTCGGAATTTTGACTTCCTCATTTTTTTGATCTTTCTCAAACCTTATATCACTAGTATTTTCTTTTGTCATTTCTAATGAAGCAATTGAATGAGCATGAATTGCTTCTACATGCTTGCGCACCAAGGCAAAATTCTTTCTACGCTGCTGCACAAGTAAGTATCCAACTACCACTAGCAATGAAATAGTAACTACCAAAAAAGTAATGATTGCCTTTTTTTCTTTCTCTTTATAAGACAATTTTTTGAGCGTTATAGTATTAAGTAATTGAGAACGATTTAATTCCTTCGTAAAATTCAAACTATCCATAAACAATTTGTACTTCTCTAGATTCATTACAGAGTCTAGGCTATCTCTTTTTACCCGGAAGTTATAAGCCTCTAAAAAATTGGAATGAGCTATGTGAAATGTTTCTAATTCTATACAAATCATTAATTGAAGTGCTAAATTATTGTTTGAAAATCTTAATGCATTCTGATAATCGGAAAGCATTTCCCGAGTATCCCCCATTAAATAATGTAATCTTCCTAAATGAAAATAGACGAAGGCTTTTTGTAAATCAAGATTTGTACAATTTAATGCTGCATGAAGATAAAAAAGTGCCTTTTCGTACTCTTTTTTGGCTATAAATACGCGTGATAATCCCATGAAAATTTCACTATCGCCTTGCTTAGAAGCAGGTGAAATATTTAAAGCGACATTGTAAAAGTATTCTGCAGAATCTATTCTGTTTTGTTCGATATATACGTTTCCAATATTATACAACGCATCACGCTGAAGTACAATATCACCTTTCTTCTTGGCTACATTCAACACGGAAAAATTACCTTTCAACGCCAACGAGAATTCTTTTAAGACAAAATACAAATTACTGATAGCCAGCTTACTCGAAACCCAATGATCCGTATCGCACGATTGTTTTTCAAGCTTTTGTTCTAATTGATTCTTTACAACGATTGCTTTGTTAATTTGATCAGAATAGATGAGAATATTAATTCTGGCACTCATCATATCCATCCGATCACACTCATTGTTTAATAAACGGGTAGCCTTCTCCAGACTATAATTTAAACGGAAAGGAGATGCGTGTTGATTGAGGTAATAATCGCGAACGTTCCTTATAAAACACCTTCTCTCTGAAGTGTCTTTTAATTTATAAAAAGTCTGTACATCCTCATTTTTAGAGCTCTGGGAAAAAGAATAAACACCAATTATCAGCCAACTAAACAGGAGCGTCAATTTTAGTCTAAATCCCATAAAAGCATTTTTGTTAGCATTCATCATCAATTAATATACGCTTGTAGATTTCTTGAAGGTAACAGAAATTGTCAATATTCCAACTTTAATGCACATATAATTTCTCTTCAATAATGAAGTCCTAAACGAACAAAAGCCGCCCGAAAGCGACTTTTATTCATTTAGCTATGAAAAAATTATTAGCAATAACAGGGTGATTTTTGGTTGATTTGCTATCTTCAATATTGATCTAAGAGCCTGTTTAAATTTCTTCAGATTTCATTCTTACAAACGATTTTAAACAGGCCCTAATAATCTTACATTTTCACAAATTTCTTTTGCAGAACAGTATTGTTTAGCACTAATTCAATGGTATAAGTACCCGCAGGTAAGTTTTGTGTCATAACGTCAATTGTAGATGCACCATTCATATAACCATAATTGCGTTGAACGATTTCTTTTCCTGACATATCAATCAATCTTAATGCAACCTCACTACCTTCTTTTAACTGCAAAACAACAGTAGCATTAGAAGTGCTTGGGTTCGGATAAACAGCAAATGTTGCATCAGGTTGATTGGTTTCAGTAACCGAAAGTTCATTGTCGGCAATGTATGTTCCTTCAACATATCCGTTTCCTAATGCCTGAGCAATAGTTGCTTTTCCCGCATTGTCAATTAATCCGGATGGGGCAATCAAAATAGAAGCAATCTCCATTTCGTTTATATCCCAATCAGCCGGCAATATAAACGCCGCGTTTACCGTATGCACTTCACCGGCATTCACAACAGCTGGAAAACAATTGCTCGCACCATCAAAATTAGGTTCAATAATACGGGCTACTTCATTGTATACCATTTGGGCAGCTGGCACTGGGTCAGGTAACAACTCAAATCCA
>JBILJP010000404.1:0-4463 GCA_044377135.1 Fluviicola sp. | reverse complement strand
CTCCTAAAATTTCATTGGGTGCCGAATTCGGCTGGGGACTTGGTTTCCAATCAGTAGGTTCTTCTGTTACAACAACCGAATCGGTAGGTGGTGCAGGTCCTTCTGTTGGTGTTCAGGAAATCGAATCAGGAAAATCATCTTCACTTATTTTAGATGTTGATCGCAATGCATTTGGTACAGGTAATGGTGCGTTGAAATTGAATTTCTATTTCTAAATCCGAAAATAAAGAACTTAAATCCCGCTTTCTGTTAAAGAATGGCGGGATTTTTTGTGAAAAAATGTGCGGTTTCAGTCCTGAAAACAGGATAGAATAACTGAACGTTGATTAAAGGCCTGAATTAAAACGTTTAATTTTCTTCTTAGAAACAAGTTAATTGTTAAATAAATAAGTTATCTTACTTACTTCAATCTGAAAATGACTGAATTAAACGCTAAACACTACTAGTTGAAAAATCAAGATACGACCCAGATTCTGCAGGAAGAGATTCGACTGCTTCGATTGGAGAATGAACAACTTCGAGCAAGACTGCGTACCGATAAGTTGCGGAAAACAGTAACTGTTCCGGATGAATTTGCGGCTATTTTTGATACTGCCGAGAAAAATGTAAGCGCTTATTTTGAATCGATTTCCATTGAACCCGAACAAGGCGAAATCATCATTAACAATGAACGATACGTTCTATTCAAAAGTTCGTCATTGTCTTACGAGTTCTTAGACATCATCAAGGAATTGTACAGCAATCGCCCGAAAGATGAAGCCATTCGTATAGGCAACAATTTCCTGTTTGACATTGCGCATGTTTTGGGTAAAAAAGATGCCTTGTCGTTTCATCAGCGCATGAACCTGGTGGATCCGGTTGAAAAACTAGCCGCTGGTCCTGTTCATTTTGCTTACACAGGTTGGGCCAATGTAGAAATTTTGCCAGAAAGCAATCCGTCGCCCAACGAAAACTATTTACTCAAGTTTCGTCACCACAATTCATTCGAAGCACAATCCTGGAAAAAGGTGGGGCGTACATCCGATATTCCGGTGTGTACCATGAGTTGTGGCTATTCTTCCGGTTGGTGCGAAGAAAGTTTCGGGCTGTCGTTGACAACGGTTGAACTTGAATGCGAAGCAATGGGAGCCGATCATTGTACCTTCATCATGGCTCCGCCCGAAAAAATCAAGGAATACCTGAATGCGAACGAGAAAGGTGAATCGACTGAACAGTTTGATGTGCCAGTTTTCTTCGAGAAAAAATATGCGGAAGATCGACTGAGAGCTTCGCTGGAACAAAAAGAAACGCTGTTGCAGGAAGTACATCACCGGGTAAAAAACAACTTGCAAATCGTTTCGAGCTTGTTGAATTTACAATTGGACAGTGTAAAAGACAAAGCCACCAAACTAGAGATTCGTTCCGGGATCATGCGCATCAACACCATGGCTCGAATTCAGGAAATGATTTACAGCGATATCAGCCTGTCGACATTGCAGGTTGAATATTTCTTCAGACACTTGTTCTTGTCGTTGGTGCAAGCACACAATATTGAGTTTTTACCTATTGAAATGGAAATTTCCATCGATGTGGAAGAAGCTCAATTATTACCTGATGTCGCCATTTCCATCGGTTTGATCTTGAATGAGATTGTAGGGAATTCGTTTCATCAACTCGAAAAAGTGGAAAGTAAATTCCAATTGGAACTCAAAGAAGACAACAAATCGTACCAATTAAGTGTGGTAGGTTTAGTCAAAAACAACCTCTGGGATTCACCGGAAAATGCATTCGCTTTATCACTGATCGACCTACTGTGTCAACAAGCCGATTCTAAGCTTACGATCGGAAATAAGTCAGGCTTTTCGTCCTATTTAATCACGATCAAAAAAACACAGGATAAATAATCCTAAACCGCTGAATCAACAGCTGTTTTTATATCTTTGACACTCTTAAAAAAACGAGTATTGGCAACAAAAATCAAATTTGGTACGGATGGCTGGAGAGCTATCATTGCAGAGGAGTTTACAGTAGAAAATGTAGCGCGCGTAGCGTATGCAACTGCACAATGGATCAAGAAATCTGGCCTGAATCAGCGTATTGCTGTAGGTCATGATTGCCGCTTTGCAGGTGAATTGTTCGCTGATACGGTGAGTAAAATTTTACTTCACGAAGGAATTGAGGTGAAATTGTCTCGCGGATTTGTGTCCACACCGATGATTTCTTTGGCTGCAAATCAGCTTTCATGCGGTTTGGGAATTATCCTTACGGCTAGTCACAATCCTCCTTCTTACAACGGATTTAAATTAAAAGCACATTACGGCGGACCGCTCACTCCTGAGAAAGTACAGGAAATTGAGGACATTATTCCTGAAACTGTACCGTTTGATTATGCTTCGGTAGACTTGGATTCGTTTTTGGCAAGCGGACAATTGGAAATCGTGGATTTCGAAACCCGTTATGTGAAACACATCGAAGCGCATTTTGATTTGGATGCCATTCGCAATTCTGACTTAAACCTGGTGTATGATGCCATGTACGGTGCCGGCCAGAATGTGATTCGTCGCATTTTGCCAAACGTCCATTTGTTGCATTGTGAGCATAATCCATCGTTTTACGGACAAGCTCCCGAGCCAATTCAAAAGAACTTACAACCCTTAGAAGCTTATATCAAGCAACAAGGAAATATCCATTGTGCCTTGGCTACTGATGGCGATGCCGATCGTATCGGTTTGTACAACGGAAAAGGTGAATTCATTGATTCGCACCACATCATTTTGTTGCTGATGCATTACCTGGTGAAATACAAACACCAAACCGGAAAAGTGGTAACGGCTTTCAGTACTACACCGCGTGTGGGTCAATTGGCCAAGCATTACGGGTTGGAATCGGAAGTAGTGAAAATCGGTTTCAAGTACATCGCCGGAATTATGGTGGAAGAAGATGTATTGATCGGTGGTGAAGAATCGGGTGGAATTGCTGTAAAAGGTCACATTCCTGAGCGCGATGGAATCTGGATGGGATTGATCATCTGGGAATTCATGGCCAAATCGGGTAAAACATTGGATGAATTGATTGCGGAAGTGTATGCCATTGTGGGAGCGTTTAAGTTTGAGCGAAACGACTTGCATTTGACTGAAGCATTGAAAAATGAAGTGGTTGCGAATTGCAATAACAATAAATACACATCTTTCGGTAAATACACCGTTCGTGAAGTGGGAACAATTGACGGTTGGAAATTTATTTTCGATGACAATCGCTGGTTGATGATTCGCGCTTCAGGAACAGAACCGGTTCTCAGAACTTATGCTGAAGCTCCTACTTTGGAAGAAGTGCGCGAGATCTTGAAAATCACCGAAGACATGATTCGTAATTCATAAAACCATGGCGCACGTTCAAACCGGAGGCAAAAAAAGTCGATTAACACTTTACATTTTCATAGGATTATTCCTGGGAATAGGAGTTGGCGTTTTTTTGAATAAAAGCTACGTTAATACCGAAAACGAAGGTTTGCAGCGTATTGATAAAGAGCGTTTAGCGAATGATGAAATACTGAAAAAACTTCCTAAATCGGAACTGGAAACAGACGTGAAGAATAACCTGGAAGTGCTTCAACTAGAACTTGAAAAAGCGAAGAAAAAAGCGAATGGCGATTCTACGGTTGTTTCTGAAAATAAAGAGTTGACCGTTCGCGAATGGGAAAATGAGCTAAAACGAGCCACTTTAATGGCAAATAATGACACGTTGGCCGTTCATAAAACCAAAATGAACGAATCGCGTGACACCAAATTGCAGTATTTCACGGCGTTGAGCGAAAACATTTTCTTGCGATTGATCAAAATGATCGTGGCGTTACTCGTCTTTTCAACTTTAGTGGTTGGTGTGGCGCGTTTGGGCGATATCAAAGCCGTTGGACGAATAGGAGGAAAGACCTTGTTGTGGTTCCTCAGTGCTTCGTTTGTGAGTTTGTTACTCGGAATGGTGTTGGTGAACTTATTCAAACCGGGATTGATGATGGATTTGCCACTTCCCGATGCTGGAACATCAACAGGAGTGGAGAAAGTAGCACTTTCATTCAAAGAATTTCTAAATCACGTGTTCCCGAAAAGTCCTGTTGAAGCAATGGCGCATAATGAGATTTTACAAATTGTGGTGTTCTCTTTGTTCTTCGGAATTGCGTGTGCGGCGATTGGTAAAAAAGTAGAGCCCTTGGTGAATGCCTTGGAAATGCTGGCGGATATCATTCTAAAAATCACGGGATACGTGATGAATTTTGCTCCGTTTGCCGTATTTGGTGCTATGACGGCTATCATCGCAAAGCAAGGAATTGAAGTCTTAAATACCTATGTGATTTTCATAGCCGAATTCTATGGCGGTTTGTTACTCTTGTGGGGCATTTTGTTCATTGCCGGTTTCATGGTGATCAAAAAACGTGTCTTCGGTTTATTTAAACGCATCAAAGATCCGGTATTGATTGCTTTCAGTAC
>JBILJP010000403.1:0-4466 GCA_044377135.1 Fluviicola sp. | reverse complement strand
GCGTAGAACGGTGTGTTGCCTGTATTGATTTGCGATCCGTTCAATTCACCCAATTTCCAGGTAAATGATTTCTCTGTCGGAACACCGGCGCGGTATTCATCAAAGAAGATTTTTAAACGAAGATCCAGTACTTCTGAGGTACCACCATTGATATTAAGTGCCGCTGTGTTGTAACCGTTTTGAGAAACGTTTGACGTAGCAAATGAAATTGCTGCATTTTGGTTCGGACTCACAATCGCCAAATCCTTCACCAAACTCGTTTCACCATACACGATAAATTCACCATTGTTTACGGTAGCTCTCAACTTATACTTTGCATTGGCAACCAGCGGATTGGCGGCAGTTGTTTTAAAGTAATATACTTTTTGATCGGGGTTGTAGAAAACTCCGGGTTCTTTATCTGTAAGGATAGAATCTTGTAATGTCCATGAACGTGTTACCGCACCGCTAATAACCTCGTCAACTACCACATCAATATTTTGGAAATAGCTGGAATCGGCAATTTGTGCAACCTCCAGGGAATTGTTTCCACCACCGAAAGCACGTGTGATTTTGATGAAGTGAACGCTGTCTGCCTGATCGAGTAAGCCAAACACAATAGCTGTTTCTTTAAAATCGCCATCGTATTCGATGTCTTCATTACAAGAGGTTAAACCTAAGGTAAGCAGTCCGATAACAAGCGGAAAGAAGCGGAGAATTTTCATTGTCATAGTATTTTGTCAAAGATAGCTATTAATTTTTTTGTGAGATCAGACTCGAAATCAAGGAAAACTACTGTTGAATCAATAAATTAGTCCTTTACACGATTGAAGCGCATTGCTCTCAGCATCCAGTTGGGAAGAAATGCTCCCGGTTTTTTGTTGCGCAGGTGAATGTACCAACCCAATTTTTTCATCACCGGCACTTTGTGTGTTTCCACAAATTCGATCCAGGTACCATCGGGATCTTCGATATAGCTGAAGCGACCACCGGCTTCTCCCATATCAAAGGTTTTACCTGAATCTACCGTAAAAGGAAATCCTTTTGCTTCGCATTCGGCTTGAAGTGAATCCATGCCTTGCACGTCGAAACACAAGTGAATAAAGCCCCAATCGCCCCAAAAACGATTCTCAAAAATGGAACGAGCGTCGGTTCTGTCGGGTGTTTGGATCAATTCGATTTGAGTAGGACCAAGTAATTTTGCAAAAGGACCTTTGCGCAATTCGGGGTGTGATAACAATACTCTGCGTACGGTATTTTCTCCACCCGGAATTCCCTGAAATGCCGGAGATACTTCAGTAAAATCGTATTCAACGGTAGAATATCCGAGAATATCGGAGTAGAGTGTCATTGCTTTTTCAATATTGCTTACGCCAATCATAGCACCGGCAACACCACCGGTTTTTCCTTCAAATTTGGTGTCCATGAACCAACCGCCACCTTCAACAATGTCAAAGAGGTTTCCGTTCGGATCGCGTAATAAAAAATGGAATTGGCCATTTGGTAATTGCTGTGGTGCGCTCAATAAATCGGCTCCTTTGGCTTTTAGAAAAGCGTAGGTTGCTTTCACATCTTTTGATTTAATGCGGCATGCAAACAAACCGTAATCGCCCAATTGAATGGTGAATGTTGCTTTTTCAGTTGGACGTGAAGTGAATTGCCAAATCTCAAAACCACCACCACCTTCCATCGAAAGGGCTAAGGTTGCGGTTCGTGCATGAATGGTATCTCCGGTGTAACGGGTCATTAACGGCGCTTCGGCAGCTTCTTCAAAGATGCGAACATCTACACCGAAATGTTCACGGTACCATTTCCAGATTGAAGGCACATTGGGCACTCCGATTCCCATTTGTTGAATTCCACAGATGATTTTTGACATGCTATTGAGACTAAATTTGAGGTCAAAAATAGAAAATCAGCCGGATTTGTCAACTATCGTGTGGCACGTTCGTTGAAGAGAACGTATCCGTAACTAGCCTGAAAGCTGAGCGGGATTTTTTGTAGCGGGAAATAATTGAGGGTAAGACGCAATGGCCCAACCGGTGAATGATAAATACCCGAAAGGGATGCTACTTGTGTTTCGCCTTTGAATAATTTGGAGTAGCCGAAAGTAGCGTCGTCGTATTTCACCAATTGCACAAATGGTTGATAAAGATAACCGTCGAAACGAATATCAATGTTTCTGAAAATAGAGAAAATAATGTTTACTCCGGCGCCAATGTGTTGTGGTGATCTGTATTCGGGCAGAAAATACGTTTGCATATCCGGAATAGGCTGAAAACTATTCATGCTGAGAATACTTGCGGTGTAATTTTTAAACAACGATTGGCTTGTTACATTGGCCACTGCATGAATGCCGAATTTGAAGTGGGGGAAAGCAAACGGGAAGGTTTTGAATTCACCATTGAAATTGATCCAGCTATGGTTTTTGCGATAATCGTACGTTTCCGAAGCTGTGGAGCCAGAAATGCTATTTTCAACACCTTGAACATAGCGGATACGAATCATGAATAAGGTTCCTTCAGAAGCAAATTGTTTGCGATTGAGTGAGTTTTGCTCTAGTGTCCAGCTAAGTACATTTCCTTTGAATCGGGTTACGTCTGCCGTGTCTTTGTTGGTAAAAGCTTCGGTTTGGTAATACTTGTCTTCCAATTCAACATGCCTGAAATCGAGCGTGCTTTTGGAATTGTTCAAAATCGGTTGCCGGAATTGAAGTCCGTAGTATTGTTCGTTTTGAACAAGAAAAGAAGGTTTCACATCTTCAAAGAACGTAGCGAAACTTCTGAAGTAATCCCAGCGATTGAGGACACCGTAGGCCGAAAATGATAAGGGATAATAAGAAGGTAAATGAACATCGATCACTGCTTTGCCCGAGCCGTAAAACTTACCAAAATACGAATTGACATGCACATCAACGGCGGCTCTTCCCAAATGCACGTAATTAACTTGTACAAAACCCATATTTACAGCACGCGAACAAACCAATCCACCGATATCCAATCGAAAATCCTTTGATTTTTTCACATACAAATCCAGCGAATACGTGGTATCTGAACTCATTTTGAGCGTAGGGTAGAGGTACTGAATTTGTGGTGTGGCATACGTTCGGAAATAGCGACGTTCAAATCGTTTGGGGCCAATCAATTGTTGTTTTGAGTTTTTCAAAATCGATTTCCGCACATAACTTTGGTCGATGCCGTTTTTAAAGCGTGTATTAACCTCAGAGATCAATAGCGGTGGAATTTTTTTTCTGAAAGCTGCTCTTCTTGCGGTTAATTCTTCTGCTGTGACACGTTTTTCAATTGATAATTTGATGGAATCCATCTGTAAAAGCGTTGCCTGATAACCGTCATTAATGGCTTTTTTCACATCATTAAAATCAAAGGTTTTAACGGTTGTTTTCGGCTGAATCATAATTCCTTCTTCGCAAGGCAACGAAAAATCGGAATAACTTACAAGCATATTGGTGATCTGACTAATAAGATCGTCTTCCGTTGGTGGTTCAGCGTTGTAAGACACATTGCTTCCGATAATGTAATCTGGAACGAAGTTGGAATACATCACATCGGCCGGAAAATTATTGTACAATCCACCGTCAAAATACAATACGCCATTTACCCGAATGGGATTGATGAAAAACGGGAAAGTCATGGAAGCACGCACCGCCTGATTGAGGTGAACGTGGTTGAATACCGTTGATTTTTTTGCTGCAATATCAGATGCTACACAGCGAAATGGAACAAAAAGACTGTCGAAATCATCGCCGATTGCTGCGCTGGTCATCCCCAAAAAACGCAACATTTCAAAATCCATCAGCTCTGATCGCACGAAATTGGTTGGGAGCGACTTCTTGAAAATGCTGTCTTTTGAAAAAGAAAAGCTAATCATGTCCGAATTGGATTCGGGTTCGCGGAGCAAGAATTCCTGTTTCGGTTCAACATCGCCGGAAGTCATGAGTTGAAATTTCTCACTCAAGACAAACGCTTCAATTTCACTGGGCGTATAACCACAGGCATACATGGATCCGACAAGTGCGCCGGCTGATGTTCCAGTAATATAATCAATGGGAATATTGTTTTCTTCCAGGGCTTTTAAAACACCAATGTGCGCAAATCCGGAGGCGCCACCACCACTTAATACCAAACCGACACGTTGTGCACTGAGTGAAATCGGTACAATGCTCAGTATTACTATCGTTAGAAATCGGTTAATCGGTGACACTATTTTTTTGCCCAAAAATACAAAAAAGGAAGTGATTTTATTGTTAAGTGAATGAGCCATTTATCCCAATTTAACTTGCTTTCGAATAAAAACAGGTGTTGAAAGATTACTTTGTAGAAACGCCGATTTTACCTTTTTCGTACCCGAATTCACCATCATTTCTTCACAACGAAGAACTAACGCTGAATTTAGCATCGATTCATTGCTAACTTTGTAGCAGATTCAACCAAAATTAAGAGATGGTAAACAAAGCTGAAACTCTATTT
>JBILJP010000073.1:0-16109 GCA_044377135.1 Fluviicola sp. | reverse complement strand
TTTCGCGCATACCACAAGCTAAAATTGCAGAGCGCTGTGCCAAAGAAGATCTTAGAAGCTGGTTGTTGTTTTTGATCGTAGTTGTAGTTTGTAGCATTTGTTTAGGCGTTGTGCTTTCGTTTTTCGAAGCCCGAAAAGAATGGCATGTCGCATCGTGGATCAGTTCGGTAGTAGGCATTGGAGCAATCGCTCTATCGTGGGCCGTTGTGCATCTTTCCTTTACCTTTCGCTACGCCCATCTTTTTTACGGTGATCAAAACAAGCAGTTCTCCAAACATGCAAACGGACTCACGTTTCCAAACGATGACAAACCCGATTATTTTGATTTTGCTTATTTCTCGTTTGTAATCGGAATGACGTTTCAGGTATCGGACGTGGTCATAACAGCCAAAGGTGTTCGTAGATTGGTTTTACTGCATTCCATTATTGCCTTTGTGTTCAACACCGTGATTATCGCCATGACGATCAGTGAGCTGGTAAGTATGGGTTAGAAAACTTCACCTGAAAGTTTTTCCTGCGAAAGAGACGATAAAAGAGATTGCCACGAATTTTGGGAAACAAAACACAAGCCTTGGTTGATGAAAACAATTAATCTGCGTATTCATCACGTTCCAAACGATCCAAGACTTCTTGTAGATTCTTGTCTTTCTTTTCTTGTCGGCTGGCAATGGCTGTAGGCGTAAAGTAAACGTGCATGCGCAGGAAAGAAACCTGCATTTCGTCCCACTTGCGATCACTATCAATTTTCCCGTGTTCCTTCAATTCGCGGCGCAATTTATCGGCGATTTCATGGAAATCATCTCTTCCCAAATAATCAAGATCGGCATCGCAAATGATCTGCTCCAGATGATTTTTTGGTTTGTGTGGAATTTGAGTGACGAAAATCAGTTCTTTGATTTGCGCAATATGCTGTTCCGAATAACCATATTTCGGCAAGATTTCCTCTGCCATTCGTGCGCCGATCGGTTCGTTCAGTTCATAGCTTTCTACAAACCCCGCATCGTGATAGGTCGCCGCCGATTTCAACAGGAACAAGCCTTCATCGGTAACACCTTCCAATAAGGCATAACGTTCCACGGCACGCACCACATCTTTGGTATGCGCAATACTGTGATAGTGTAATTTCGACGACAAACCGCGCTCAAGCACCTTCATAATATGGCGCTCTGCCTTGTAGTAGTTGATACTACTGTACAAGTGCAGGTTCACGATTTGCTGAAAACGATCGTTTGGCAACAATCCTTCACCGTTGATGGAAAGCTCGGGCTTGATGCGTTCTACCGTAAACATATCAATCATTCCCTTGCTTTTTGATTGCACTTTCCCGCGGAATGTACATTCAAAATACGGTTCGATCAGTTTAAATGTAGCTCCGGAAATGGTCACTCTACCCGGTTCACCCATCATTTCCATACGTTGTGCCTGATTCACGGTTGCACCCCAAATATCATAGGCCAATCGTTCCGACCCAATCACTCCGGCGGTTACTTCTCCCGTATTGATTCCGAGGCGTAATTCCCAATATTCGGTACCGTTGGCAATGGCGTCATTGCGCAGGCGTAGCATGTAATCTTGTATTTGCAAGGCCGCCAATACCGCGTCAATCGGATTGGTATTGTTGCGCACAGGCACACCGCCGGCACACATATAAGCATCGCCGATTGTTTTGATTTTTTCGAGGTTGTTGCGTACAATGATTTCATCGAACTTGCGGAAATAGATATCCAGGCGGTTCACCAACTCGGTCGGTTTCATCCGCTCGGCACTTTTGGTAAAGCCCACAAAATCGGTAAACAATACCGACACGGTTTTATAGGCCCGCGCTGAAGCCCGACCTTTTGTTTTAAGTTCCTCGGCCGTAGATTCGGGAATGATGTTTCGAAGCAGTTTTTCCGATTTGTCTTTTTCTATCTGCAACAACCGTTTTTGTTCTTCAACCTTGTTTTTCTCTTCTTCAATGATGTGTTTTTGCGATTCGATTTTGACGTTTTGTGCCCGGATTTCCTTGGTTCGCTCAACAATCTTCATTTCCAGGCGCACTTGTTCTCTTCGCCCCTGCTCTATTCTACCGCGTATAACACCATAGGTTATCAGCGCCACCAAAATAACGGCAATCACCCAAAACCACCACTTCCACCAAAACGGAGAAGCAACTTCAATGTCCATTGTTGCCGGAGAATAACTCCAATTACCGTCGGTTCTGCGTACGTAAACTTCCAAGGTGTATGTTCCCGGCGAAAGCGAGTTGAACCGGATTTCATTGGTGCTTCCTAAAAAGATGGTTTCTTCGTCGGAACCTTTCAAGCGGTATTTGAATTCCAACAATTGCGGATTCATAAGGTCTGAAGCCACAAAATGCAAGGTAAAACTTCGCTGATTGTACGGTAGTTCTATGCGGTTTACTTCCGAAATGGTTTTTTTGAACGGAGCATCTTGATCACCCGGGTGCAACCAATCTTTATCCAGCTTGAATTTGGTAAACCTGATTTCCAACGGTCGCTGCTGCTTGTTCATCGTCAGCGGATTGAAAAAGTTGTACCCGGCAATTCCACCGAAATACAATTCTCCGGTTTTCGACGCCAAATAAGCGCCCGTGTTGAACTCATTGCTCATGAGGCCGTGTACCTCTGAAAAGTTGATACAGGAATTGTCTCCCGGATTAAATTTACCCAAACCTTTGTTGGTACTGATCCACAAATCGCCATTGGCATCGGGCACAATTCCGTAAACAAAGTTGTTTGGGATTCCGTCTTTTTTAGAGAACGCGTCTACCTTACCCGTTTTGAGGTTCATGTACAACAAACCCGAACCGGTTGTAGCAATCCATAAATCGTTGAGCGTTGGTTGGTAAAGTGCCGAAACGTAATCTTTTGTGATAATGGCCAATTGGGCGTTGTACCGGAACGGAACAATGGAAAGCTCACCGTTTTTGTCTGTTTTTAATACATGTAAACCGCCCGTGCTGGTGCCGAAATAAATGGTTCCGTCTATTCCTTTGTAAGCCAAACGGCACACGCCGGCTCCTAACGTTTTCTTTGGTTTTTTAGCATCGTGTACAAAACTGACGGTTGTCTTTTTGGCGTGATCGTACAACAAAACGCCGCCTTTTGTTGCTAAAAAATAGCGACTGTCTTTGTAATGTACAATTCGGTAAATCTTGTCAAAATTGGTTGGGTTTTCCAGCTTCTTATAATCCACTTTTTTAAACGTGTACGATGTGCCGAAATAACTCAGCAAGTACAACCCGTCGGTACAACCAACCAATATTTCATGGTCATTGATGTACAACAACGACATGATACTCGATTCATCGTTTTCCGATCCTTTTGCCAGATAATATTGCTGAAACGAACCGGTTGATCGGTCGAGTGCCGAAACCGCAAAATCGGTGGCCACAAACAATTGTTTTTGTGCAGGATCTTCGGCAAAAGCCCACACACTGGCCGAAGGCAATCCCAGTTTCAGGTTTCCGGAAGGACCAATGCCTAAAAACCCTTGATTGATCGGGTCGAAACAACTCAAACCACGCAAAGTTCCTATCCAAATAGCACCACTTTCATCCGGAAATAAGGTGTTGATTTCGTCGTAAAGCAATGCGTTTTTCTGGAAAATATCTTGCTTGCTTTGATGAATGGTATAAACTCCGTGGTTTTTTAAAACCGTCAGCATCCCTTTATTCTGAGTGGCGATGTAAATTTCATCCGTCGAACGGAGATAGACATCCGCGATTTCAATGATACCGAGGTCGCGTTCTATTTGTGTTAAAAACGGAGACGCGGCATTGGTTTTATAATCGTAGAGCCAAATACCTTTGTTGGTGCTGAGAATGTAAACGGTTCCCGAAAAGTATTCGGCGTCGTTGACCAACCAATTGTCTATTTTCTTTTTCTTGGGAAGGATTTTATACCACTTGTCGGTTTTGGTATTGTAATTAAAAACACCTTTGTCTTCGGTTGAAATCAACAAGGTATAATCATTCAGAAAACGCACAAACAGAATTCGTTTACTGGGAAACCTGGAATTCACCAGTTTCAACTTGCGCGATTTGCTTTCCCATTTCACCAACCCTTGTGTGGAAGTTCCCAACCACAAATCACCATTGGTTGCTTCGGCGATGGCCTCAATTGAAAGCGGATTGTTGGCTCCGATTCCGTAAGTAATAAATTGCTCTTTGTTTTGGTCGTAACCGGTGAGTCCGTTCGAGGTACCAAACCACAATTTTCCGTTTCTTGCTTTGTAGGAAGAATGAATGAATTCACTTTCAAGTCCTTTGGTTTCGTCTGAAGTAAACACCTCAAATTGTCTTCCGTCGAAACGGTTGAGTCCGTCCTGGGTTCCAATCCACAATGTTCCTACATCATCTTGAACGATACAGGTAACGGAACTTTGCGACAAACCGTCGGTGATACTGAAATTACGGAATCGGTAAGCAAGCTGGCTATTCACCTGCGAGCTCACAAAGAGTAGTATTAGAAGACCCAACAACCGATTGATCATTGTATAAATATAATGATTCCGTTATACGTTGGAGCGTAGGTCGCTCATTTTCAGCAATATTTTATGCTTGCGCGTTCGCTCCTGGAGCTGTAGCTTTTGCCGCTTGATTTTCAAGGTCGCGGTCAAACAAATACAATCCGCCTTTATCGCCACCAATCAAACGCAATTTATCCAGGATGCCGCGAGCTAATGCTTCTTCTTCCAATTGCTCGGAAACGTACCACTGCATGAAGTTGTGCGTAGAATAATCTTTTTCTTGCAAACAAATATCAACCACATCATTGATGCTGGCCGTTACCATTAATTCGTGTTCGAGCAACAATTCAAATACTCGTTCTAAGGAATCAAACGTTTTTGGTGGTTGTTCTACTGCCGGAACAGTTGCTACACCTCCGCGTTCGTTCACAAACTTGATGAGTTTCAGCATGTGAAAACGCTCTTCATCAGAATGTTGGTACATAAATTTTGCTGTTCCGTTCAAGCCGTTATTTTCAGCCCACGAAGCCATTGCCAGGTAAAATTGAGAAGAAGAACTCTCTTTCTGAACCTGGTCATTCAACGCTGCTTCTATTCGCTTATTCATAGGGTTGTTGTTTTTCGTGTTTTTACTTCTTCAAAGTTAATCTTCTATTGATACCTATTACACCTTTCATGAGGGAATTAATCTTAATTTAGCAAGAGTATAAATAATAGAATGGGCTATAAACGACCGAAGAAACAAAAAGACACAAAAGACAAGAAACTAAAACAGAGTCTTTTTCACATCATCCGCAAACTCTTTCAACAGCAACCAGACGCTTTACTCAATTACAAGCAGGTGTGCATGTTGTTGCATATAAAAGACGGTGAATCACGCAAATTGGTGGTAACCATTCTTACCGAACTCAATAAGGAAGGTTTCCTGAAACAAGACGGTCACGCTACCTATCGTTATTCCAACACGCAAGAAATTGTTCAAGGTGAATTGGAACTGACACAACGCGGTTCGGGTTTTGTGGTTATCGATAAAAAATCAACGGATATTTTTATTCCACCACACGCTATCGGACAAGCCATTCACGGCGATACCGTAAAAGTGGTGATTACCAAACGCGGCAGTGAACGCAGCGAGGGAAGAATTGTAGAAGTGGTTTCGCGCGAACGTACGCAGTTTGTGGGCACCATCGTCATGAAGGATAAATTTGCCATGCTGGTTCCGGACAATTCCAGAACGGGTGTGGAAATCATCATTGCCAAAGAAAACCTCAACGGCGCTAAAAACAAGGATAAAGCCCTGGTAAAAATTACCGTTTGGCCCAAAACATCCGAACATCCGTTTGGTGAAGTCATTCAAACTCTGGGCGGAAATTCACTCCACGATAATGAAATGCTGAGCATCTTGGTAAGTCATGGTTTGGACATTGAATTTGACAGCGCAGTGATGTCGGAAGCCGAACAGGTAACCATGGCGCTTGATCCGGTGGAAGTTGCCAAACGGCGCGATTTCAGAGATATCCTTACGTTTACCATCGACCCGGTGGATGCCAAAGATTTTGACGATGCGTTGTCGGTGAAAAAATTGGAAAACGGTCATTGGGAAGTTGGCGTACACATTGCCGACGTGAGTCACTACGTGCGCCCGGATAGCGCGATGGATAAGGAAGCGCTTAAACGTGGAAACTCGGTTTATTTGGTAGACCGCGTAATTCCGATGTTGCCCGAGCAACTTTCCAACATGGTTTGTTCTCTCCGACCGAATGAAGATAAATTCACCTTTTCAGCGGTTTTCGAACTGGATGAAAATGGGAAAATTTACAACGAATGGTTCGGAAAAACCGTGATTCATTCGGATCATCGTTTTGCGTATGAAGATGCGCAGGTGATTTTGGAAGGTGCCGAAGGTCCGCACAAAGCCGAAATTCATTTGTTGGATAAAATTGCCAAAACACTCCGCCAGGCCCGTTTCAAAAAAGGTGCGTTGATGATTGCTTCCGAAGAAATTCGTTTTCAATTGGATGAAAAACGCGAACCGATCGGTGTGATGGTGAAAGTGTCGAAAGACGCCAATCAACTCATTGAAGAATTTATGTTGCTGGCCAATCGCCGGGTTGCTTCTTTTGTGGGCGAACCGAAAAAAGGTCAGGATATCATTCCGTTTGTATACCGTTGTCACGATAAACCGGATCCCGAAAAAATTGCCTTGTTCAATGTGTTTATTGATCACTTTGGGTATGAACTCGAATTTTCAAATCCGGAACAAGTTGCCAAAAGCATCAATAAATTGTTGACCGATATTCAATTGAAAAACGAATTCAGTATTATTCAACAGATGGCCATTCGCAGCATGGCGAAAGCAACTTACGAAACACTCAACATCGGTCACTACGGTTTGGCGTTTGATTATTACACGCACTTTACCTCGCCCATTCGCCGGTATGCCGATTTGATGGTTCACCGGATTTTATTGGAAACCCTGGAAAATAAACCGCACAAATACAACTCGGTGCTCGATGATGTGTGTAAACGCATTTCTCGTCAGGAACGCAAAGCCACCGAGGCCGAGCGCGAATCGAACAAGTATTTCCAAGTGGTGTTTGTTCACGATAAAATCGGAGAAGAATTTGAGGGAATTGTTACAGGCGTTGCCGAATTCGGTTTGTTTGTGCGTATGAATGAAAACGCATGCGAAGGAATGGTTCCGTTGCAGGAAATTCCAGGCGATCGTTTTAGTTTCGACGCTAAGAAATACGTGATTGTAGGTCAGAAAACCGGAAAGGTTTACAACTTCGGTGATACGGTAAAAGTGAAAATTACGGAAGTGCATCCGCGCAGACGTCAGATTGATTTGGCGTTGGTGGTTTAGTTATCACCCACAGATGCACAGATTTTTTGCGCTCCTAATACTTACGCTGAAGCTTCAGCAAAGGCGCAACGGCAGCGCATAAGTATTAACCCAATTTATATTGTGTATTATAAGCGAGTGCGTTAGCCGAGCTGAAATCTGTGCATCTGTGGGAGATGAAAAATCCTACTTAGTAGAAATTGACTTCAAAAAAAAGGCGAACATTTCTGTCCGCCGATTTCTTTATCTTACATCGATAAGTATGATCTTTTTGTGGGTCTTGCCTGCCAGATCCTGGTAAACGGCAATACACGCGTAGGTTCCTTTTTCAACCAAATCTTCGGTTCCGTTGATGCGACCGTTCCATTTGAAATTCAAATCGGTGGTTTCATACACCAATCTATTGTTGGTGTTTTGAATGATCACATGAATGGAAACAATATTCTTGTATTTAATAAAGTACTCATCGTTATTTCCATCCTGATTCAACGGTGTGAACACATTCGGAAATTCAATAATTGCGTCTTCTTTTGTTTCAACCGTATTTGGAAGCCCCAATTCTGAAGGTGTAACTTCCTGTTCAACACCTTCCGGAATTCCGATTACCGGCTCAACTAATATTGGTTCTGACCCCTTAGGAACAATCGTCGCTGGTACACGTGGTAATTCATTTTGAGTAGTAACTCTTTCCGGCACAAACGGAATTTCGAAGTCAACTCCCGGTACTTGTCCACCCATTGAGTAAACCATGTTTCCTTCTGGCTTAACTGCTGCATTCGAGCTCGTGTTATTTTCCAGTGAAACCAATGGAGTTGTCGCATTCGTTTCTGAAGGATCAGAAGCGGCTGGTGTGCTTGGTTGTTCTTGCGTTGGCGCTTTCGGTTGTTGTGGTTCTTCTTTTGAATTGAGAACCGCAACCGTGGTCACAACAGCTGTAGTTGCTACCGCTGCGCTTCCTATAATCCATTTAGCGAGCAAAGAAACACCCTTCGTTGCAGCAACGGAAGAAACTCCGGCTGCAGCCATTTTGGCTTGCAAACCGTTCCACACCTCGGGCCTTACCGGCGCGGTGTGGTTTTCCAATGACTTGGAAAACAGTTCTTGTATGTTATCTTTTTCAATCACTTTCTATCTTTTCTAATTGATTGCGTAAAAAGGCCCTTGCACGGGAGTATTGTGATTTGGAGGTATTCTCCGTTACTCCTAATGTGTCGGCTATTTCTTTGTGACTATAACCTTCTATAGCAAACATGTTAAATACTATGCGGTAACCGTCGGGCAACGCGTCGATGAGTTTGAGCAAATGAGTTACATTCATTTCATCAAAACCATGGTCGTTGAAAGCCACTTTGTACGAAACATCGTCCAATTGAGTGTCTCCGAGCAATTTTTTGTTCTTGCGCAACATATCCAAAGCGGTGTTGACCATGATTCTGCGAATCCAGCCTTCGAGTGAACCCTCCATTTTAAATTCGCCGATTTTCTGAAAAATTTTCACGAAACCGTCCTGAAGTGTATCTTCCGCTTCTTCCGAGTTGCGCAGGTATCGCATTAATACCGCCAACATTTTAGGAGCAAATTTATCAAACAACGCTCGCTGTGCTCTGGCATTTCCTTTGGCGCATTCCGATACCAATGTAAAATCGTCCATAGCATTTGCTGAATATCTAGACTCGAAACTTAGGAAAAAGGTTGCACAGGTGTGTTATGTAACAAATAAAAAAACTAATTTCGTTGCAATCGAAAAGAAAATGAAGTTCATCACAGTTGGTGCTTTCACCCTCTTTATAAGCGCCAATGCTCTCCTCGCACAGTCGGTTTCTCTCAAAACGGGAGCCTACAACGCGCGTCTGCAACTCAGCCAAACAACAGCACTTCCGGTGCGATTGAAGGTGGAAAAACATCACAAGTCTACCGTATTGATTATCAATAATGCGGAAGAACGTATTGAACTGAAAGCTACCAAAAAAGTGGGCGATTCGGTGGTGTTTTCATTCCCGAATTTCGATTCTGAATTGCGTGTAGTGGCTACTAAAAAACGTCACCTCAAAGGCTTTTGGATCAACTATAATAAAGGTGCCGATTACCGTATTCCTTTCGAAGCGCACGCTCAGTCAAATCCAGCTCAATTAGCTGCTCCGGGAACAGATCTTGGCGGAAAATGGGAAGCTTATTTTTCTCCTAAAACAGCCGATCAGGAAAGCGCAGTAGGTTTGTTCAATCAAACAAACAATACCGTTACCGGAACATTTCTTACCGAAACAGGTGATTACCGCTTTTTGGAAGGAATTATTGAAGGTTCTACGTTTTACGTTTCGTGTTTCGACGGTTCACACGCATTCTTGCTTACCGGTTCTATTGATAAGGAAACCATTCAGGGAACATTTTATAGTGGTAAACATTACCAAACAACGTGGTCGGCCAGTCGCAACGAAGCGTTTCAATTGAGTAATCCGGATTCACTGACGTATTTAAAAGAAACCGAATCGCAAGTGAAATTTGCTTTGCAGGATTTAGTGGGAAACACTTACAATTATCCGAATGCAGCTACCGAAAATAAAGTGGTGATCATTCAAATCATGGGAACCTGGTGTCCGAATTGTATGGACGAAACCAAGTACTACAAAGAATTGTATGCCACGTATCACGATCAGGGATTGGAAATCATTTCCATCGGTTACGAAGCTGCAGAAACATTTGAGGAACAAGCCGCGAAAATAAAACGTCTGCAGGAACGCCACAAACTCGACTTTACATTTCTTGTGGGCGGAAAAGCAAATAAAGAAAAAGCCTCTCAGGATTTTGCAGTGCTCAATGAAGTGATTTCATTTCCAACCACCATTTTCATTGGAAGAGACGGAAACGTGAAACGCATCCACACCGGATTCAATGGCCCCGGAACCGGGAAATATTACACGGAATATGTGGAGAAAACAAATGCGTTGATTGAAGCCTTGCTGGCGGAGTAAATCAATAATCCAACGCCGGACGTTGATTCGCATTTGCCAATAACCACGCTGTTGAAAATACCAGGCGTGCTACCTTTTCTACTTTAGCAAAATTGATTTTCTCGATATCGTCAGTCGGCTGGTGATAATCGTCATGCACTCCGCTGAAGTAAAAAATACTCGGGATATTGTTTTTCGCAAAATTGTAATGATCTGAGCGGTAATAGAACTGATTCGGGTCTTCTTTGCTATTGAATTTATAATCCAGCTTGAGCTGCGTATACCGCTCATTTGCTTTCTCGTTGGTGTTGTGCAAATCGGTACTCAACATGTTGGAACCGATAACATAGATGTAATTCGATTCTTTTTCGTGGGCAATATCATTGCGACCAATCATATCAATGTTTAAATCAGCAACGGTTTTTTCCAGCGGAACAATCGGATGATTCACATAATAAGAAGATCCGAGCAATCCTTTTTCTTCACCCGAAACGGTCATAATGAGAATAGATCTGCGCGGTGCATTCCCATCTCTTTTGGCGGCCATAAATGCTTCGGCAATTTCCAACAAAGCTACCGTTCCGGTTCCATCATCATCTGCACCGTTGTATACAACACCTTTATCATCTATGCCAATGTGATCGTAATGTGCGGTAAGAACCACCACTTCTTTTGCCAAAATCGGATCGCTTCCCGGAATATACGCCAGCACGTTTGAACTTTGCAACACCTTTTCTTCGGTATTTAACCGGATTGTTAATAACCCTAGTTGTTTTCCTTTTTTGGCTTTTTTCTGGTTGCCTTTACCTAATAAGTAAGCATACTTTTTACCAACTGTTCCTTCAAGCGATTCGGCACGAACCAAAATCACCGGCACTTCTTCTTTGGCTACTGCCTCTTTTAATCGCATGGATTTTGAAGTCACATTGTGCTCCATGTATTCGTACAAATCTTTGTAATTTGTTGTCACCAAAACAATAGCCTTCGTTTTTTTAGATTGATTTTTGCGAATTTGATCTAATTCTGCACGAATATCCATTCCTTTTAGCGGGTGAATCAACACAAAATCTGCGGTCGGTTCAGCCGGAACAGTTGCCACTGTATAAACTGGTAATTGACTTAAATCTACTTTTCGTTTGGCGCTCATATAAACAAAGTCTGTTTTAAAGACCAGTTCTTTTTTTCCAAAAGTCACCGTTCCACCGGGCGTGGTTTCAATTACTTCAAAAGTTTGTTGAAATTCACTCATACCCGGCACATATGAACAACCGTCTTCTTTAAACGATTGTTGAATATACGCAGCCGCTAGCTGTTGCCCTTTTTTACCTGTTTCCCGTCCTTCATATTCGTCGCTTGCCAAAACGGTTAAGTGTTTTCGCAAATCGGAAGAATCTATATAGGTAGCGTATTTTTTTGCCAGATCGGGTTTTTCAGGACTTTGTGCACAAACACAACCCGTTAATAACAGTAAGCTTAGTGGAAGTAGATTTTTCATATGAAATTAACAAACAGGTATTTTTTCTATTCGTTTCTGGTGGCGACCACCTTCAAAAGCTGTTGCAAAAAAGGCATCCACCATTTCAAGAGCTGTTGCTTCGGTAATAAAACGAGCCGGCAATGTAAGAATATTGGCATCGTTGTGTTCGCGGGCCAACACGGCAATTTCTTTTGTCCAGCACAATGCACCACGAATTCCCTGGTGTTTATTAACAGTCATATTAATACCGTTTCCGCTTCCGCAAATTACAATTCCGAATATTCCGGGGTTGTTTTCAACATGTGTTGCTACTGGATGTCCGTAATCGGCATAGTCAATACTTTCTTCCGAATAACAACCGTAATCTTTAACTTCGTAACCTTTAGATTGTAAGTGAGCTATTACGGCTGATTTGAGCTGAAAGCCTGCATGGTCGGCTCCGATAGGAATAATTTGTGTCATTGTTACTGTTTTTTTCAAAGGTATCGCTTATCAACAAAACCACCAAGATATAAACAATGGCTCATTTCGGTAGTTTTCAACTATCAGTAAAACAGGGGTTTTATGATTTCCGTTTTCAACAGTAAAGTGGTGATAATTGTTAGTATCTGTTAACAAAGACTCAAAAGAAAAGCTTGCATAATTCAACATCCCGTCATATATGTTCTAATTATTGGATTAAGCACTAAAAGTTAGCGGAATTTTTGGAGAAGTTTCACACATGTTTCACTCAATTCTAACACCTTGTTTACATCACTACTTATTCACATAACGTTTTATTAACACCATTGTGGATAAGTACATAAAACCACTAAAATCAATCAAATAAAAGGTGTTTTAGGTGTGAATAAGTCGACTTTTTTATGGATAACTCATTTTTCCAACCAAAATAGATGAAAGTTTTACAGCTATTAACACCCTTAATAATAGTAGTAAATATCTTTTAAATCTTTAAACTTTCTTTATTCTTATTATTTAGTTTCGATCGGAAATCTGAGTTAATTGGAAATGTGGAATTGAAAGTGTATTTTCGACAAGCTGAAACTACAATATTGAAAACTTACACAAAGGTTAGTTAAAAACGTTTTTTTCTATACCTTTGATTTACAAAGCCAAACGCTATGACAAAGGCCAATGTACTGGTTGTCGAAGACGAATTTATTGTTTCAAAGGATATTCAATCGAGCTTGAAGAAGTTGGGTTATAATGTCATAGGTGCTGCTCCTTCCGGAGAAAAGGCTTTGGAGTTGTTGGCCGAAGAGCAACCGGATATTGTTTTGATGGACATTATGCTCAAGGGTGAGATGAACGGAATTCAAACTGCCGAGATTGTTCGGGTGGAATATGCCATTCCGGTTATCTACCTTACTGCTTATGCAGATGAAGCAACACTTGCCAAAGCGAAAGTCACAGAGCCTTACGGATACATTTTAAAGCCTTTTAAAGAGATTGATCTTCATACGTCTATCGAGATGGCGTTGTACAAGCACAAGAAGGAACAGGAGGTTGAACGCGAACGTGACATGCTCTACTCGCTTGTGGAAAACAAAGAGAAGGAAACGCAACACGATTTCATCTTTGTGAAGTCAAACAGCAAGTTGGTTAAACTCAACATGAATGAAATTTATTTCATCGAAGCGTTGAAGGATTATGTGGTAATCAATACCAACGAAACACGTTATACGATTCACTCTACCATGAAAGACATTGAGTCTAAATTGGGGAATGAACAGTTTATTCGTGTGCACCGGTCTTTTATTGTTCGTATGGATAAAATTTCAGCGATTGATTTTCCGAATTTACAATTGGAAAACGACCGTAAACTGATTCCAATCGGTGGATCTTATAGAGATGATCTGACCAACAGGATCAAGATGCTGTAAACCTGAATAGGGTTTAATTTCTTATTATTTAATTGAATTTTGCGGAAAAAACGTTTAAAGGTAATCATGTTATTCGTATTTGTCCCGTAGGGACAGTATATGGTAGTAACCGTTGTTGCGTTTTTATCGTTCGCCCCGTAGGGGTGAGACACATAGTTTATATTGTTATGTCCCGACCCTACGGGGCGGATGTGAAAGGTGGGTTAGTTCAGTTACCATATTGCGTCCCTACGGGACTTCTTTCCTATGCTAAATATTATGGGCATAAAAAAAACCTCCGTGGTTTACACGAAGGTTTTGAGGTCTCGAGCGGATTCGAACCGCTGTACGCGGTTTTGCAGACCGCTGCCTAGCCGCTCGGCCACGAGACCAGTTGAGCTTGGGCGACAAAAATACTAAATTTTTCTATTCTACGATGTCCAATTTCCTTCTTCGATAATTATTGCCACGTTTTGTACATCTCCGTTGATAGGCGGACAGAGCTTAACTACCTTTACACGAACAGCTTCCAGATGGTGAACCTCTTGTTGTAAACGATTCACAATCCGTTGTCCAACATGTTCAATCAATTTGGAACGAATGGCCATTTCTTCGGTAACAATCCGATTAACCTGAACATAGTCAATTGTTTCCGCAAGTTCGTCTGATGCAGCTGCTTTCGAAAAATCGGTTTTCATACATACATCAACCGTATAATGACCACCGATTCGTGCTTCTTCCTCTAAACAACCATGAAAGGCGTAGAGTTTAATCGAATTGACTTCTATCAGGTGTTTCATCGCTTAACCTAAAACGGATAAACCTTGATCCATACGTGCCAAACATTCTTCTTTACCAAGGAATGCTGCTATTTCAAACATGCTTGGTCCGGTTCCCGCTCCTGTTACCAACAAACGGAACAACGGTAACACTGCACCAATTCCCAATTGTTTTTCTTCAAGAAATGCTTTGAACGTTGTTTCAATGGATGCGGGAATAAAGTCTGAAAGATTCACCAATCGTTCTTTCCATTCAGCCATTAAAGCAGCCGATTCAGGTTTCCATTTTTTAGCTACCGTTTGTTCATCAAAATTTTCCGGACGATCAAATAAGTAAGCACCTTCGGTCATCATATCTTTCACAAAGGTTGCGCGCTCTTTCATCAAATGACAGAAAGCGGCCAATTGTGCATCTGTTACTTCAACATCAAATTCTTTTCTGAAAAGCGAAGCCAATTCTTCATCGGTGCTTGCTTTGAGGTATTGTTGTTGAAACCATTTTGTTTTATCCGGATCGAACTTCGCTCCTGCTTTACCAACACGGTCTAATGTGAATGCTTCGATAAGTTCATCCATGCTAAAAATCTCTTGCGTAGTTCCAGGGTTCCATCCCAAAAACGCTAACATGTTGATGAAAGCTCCTGGCAAGTAACCGTTTTCGCGGTAACCCGAGTACAATTCACCTTCAGCTGTAATCCAATTGGTTGGAAAAACAGGAAAACCTAAACGATCACCATCACGTTTCGATAATTTACCATTACCATCAGGTCTTAGCAACAACGGAAGGTGGGCAAATTTAGGTGCTTCCCAACCGAACGCTTCGTACAATAAAACGTGTAGCGGAGCCGATGGTAACCACTCTTCACCACGAATTACGTGCGTAATTTCCATGGTATGATCATCAACGATATTTGCCAGGTGATAAGTTGGCATTCCATCGCTTTTAAACAATACTTTATCATCCAGGTTATTGGTGTTTACAAGCACCCATCCGCGAATGACATCTTCGAAACGTACATCGTGATTACGTGGCATTTTCATACGAATAACGTATGGTTCACCTGCTTCCAAACGTGCTTTTACATCGTCTGCAGAAAGGGTCAATGAATTCTTTAATGACGCGCGCGTAACACTATTGTATTGCCAATTGGGCATTCCCATTTGTTTGGCTTGTTCGCGCACGTTATCCAATTCTTCGGGTGTATCAAACGCGTAATATGCTTTGTCGTTTTTTACTAACTCTTCGGCGTATGGTTTATACATTGCCTGACGCTCGCTTTGAACATAAGGACCGTAATTACCGCCAATTCCCGGACCTTCATCCGGAGTAATGCCGCACCATGCCAATGCATCCATAATATAATCCTGTGCACCCGGAACAAAACGCGTCTGGTCGGTATCTTCGATACGGATGATAAACGTACCGTTGTTCTTCTTGGCAAACAAGTAGTTATATAATGCAGTTCTAACGCCACCCATGTGAAGTGGTCCTGTCGGTGATGGTGCAAATCGCACGCGTACTCCTGAGTTCATGAAATTGTATTTTGGTGGCAAAAGTAAGGATTAATTGAGCCAATTTATTGTAAAAGTGTACCGGTAACAGATTTCGTAGTGTTCAATCGATTGTCCTTTTGTAACTTAGTATGTTGTTGTATTTAATAAGAATCTTTTTATGTCAGCTTTTGATCGCCTATTAGAGCAGATTGACGCCTTCATTCGCAAATA
>JBILJP010000402.1:0-4495 GCA_044377135.1 Fluviicola sp. | reverse complement strand
TTGCGGTAAATACCGTTTATTGTCCCGTTTGGGCTGTCGAATTGAAAAGGGTTTCGTTCCATGTTGCAGTTGTTGGTTCAAAACTACGGAACTTGTTGGAATAGTACTATTTTCCGCCATCTTCAGGTTGAAATTCTGTTCGTAATAATGCGAAATTACGAACGGTTATTTGATCCACCTGAGGCGGACAATTTACACTATTACGAACGTTTTTTTCGGTTGGTAATCACGATTTTTCGCAGAACCTCCGATTCCCCAACCGTCTCTTTCTCCAACCGCAATCTTTCATTCAAACACAACGTAAAGTCACCCCGAAGAATCTTTCTGCCAGAATTTTTTCGTGCGAACTATTCGCCCCTCGAACTGTTTAAAAAGAACAACGACTTTGTTTTCTCAAAGGAGCAAAAGAGAAGCCGTTGGAAACAAGATCGAAGTTATGAAAACGGCAATAGTATGGTTTAAAACGGACCTTCGTTTAACGGATAACGAAACGTTTTTACAAGCAATTGCGTCATCTGACCAGGTAATTCCGGTGTATGTTTGGGATGAACGCCTTTTCAATGAAACGTCTTACGGAACACAGAAAACAGGAGCTTTTCGCAAGCGTTTTTTGGTAGAGTCATTGATTGATCTTGATCAACGTTTGCGGAGTAAAGGTTCAGGGCTGATGTTGTTGAAAGGTGATCCTGAAGTTGAACTTCCCAAATTGGCACATGCTTATCACGTTCATAAAGTATTTGCCAAACGCGAAGTGGCTTTTGAGGAAAAACAGTCCATTACAGAAGTAGAAAAAGCGCTTTGGAAAGTGGGATGTGAGCTGGAAGTTTACAGTACAAGTACGTTATTCCGTGCCGATGACCTGCCGTTTTCAATCAAACAGATTCCGGAAGTATTTACCACCTTTCGCACCAAGGTTGAAAAAGACAGTTTTGTGCGCGAATTGATGGCCGAACCCGATCAGGTGAAATCGCCGACAATTCTAAAAGCCGAGTGGGAATTACCCGAAATAACCTACGACGACCGTGCGGCAATCGTGTTTGAAGGAGGTGAAACCGCAGCGTTAAAACGCTTAAACGATTACTTGTTTGTAAGCAAATCGATCACTTCGTATAAACAAACCCGCAATGAGCTGATCGGTGCAGATTATTCATCCAAGTTTTCTGCCTGGCTGGCACAAGGTTGTCTTTCACCCAAAACAATCTATCATGAGGTCAAACGATTCGAACAAGAACATGGAGCAAACGAGTCGACCTATTGGCTCATTTTTGAACTGATCTGGCGCGATTTTTTTCGTTTTCTATTCAAAAAACACAATCAACGATTCTTTTATTTGAAAGGAATCAAGGCGGTTTACCCCAATCCGGTCATTCACAACGAACAGTTGTTTGAAAAGTGGAAGCAAGGAGAAACTGATAATGATTTCATCAATGCAAACATGAAGGAATTGAATGCGACAGGTTTTATGAGCAATCGCGGTCGACAATTGGTAGCCAGTTATTTCTGCTACGAACTTCAACTCGACTGGCGTTTGGGAGCCGCTTATTTTGAAGAACAACTCATTGACTACGATGTTTCTTCCAACTGGGGGAACTGGGCATACATTGCCGGAGTTGGGAATGATCCCCGGGGAGGTCGGGCATTCGACATTGAAAAACAAACACTGCAATACGATAAAAACGCAACGTACAGAAAATTATGGCTCGAAACATTCAACTAATCACCTATGGTTTAACCGATCTTCTGGAAATGGAGAAACTCCAACGCACCAATTTCGTGAATTCCCTCACGGGATTTAAGAGCGCTTGTTTGGTAGGAACACGAAACGCATCCGGAAATACCAACCTCGCTATTTTCAGTTCTATTGTTCACCTCGGTTCGCATCCGCCATTGATTGGCATGTTTACACGACCCGATTCGGTAGACCGGCATACACTTGAAAACATTCTGGAAACAGGTGAATACACGCTCAATCACCTCACGCGTTCTATCACCGTGAAAGCACATCAAACTTCGGCACGTTACCCGCGTGAAGTATCCGAATTTGATGCGGTAGGCCTTACTCCAACTTATCAGGAAGGTTTCTTGGCGCCTTTTGTGGAAGAATCGGTTGTTTCTATCGGTTTAAAATTGGTGGAAACACAACGAATAGCGGCCAACAATACCATTTTGGTGATTGGCGAGGTGCAACATGTCATCTTGCCGGAAGATTGTTTGGGCAGAGACGGATTCATTGATCTTGAATTGGCTGGAACGCTCACGTGCTCAGGCATTGATTCGTATCATGCAACAGAACAACTCATGCGGCTTTCTTATGCCAAACCCAATATAGAACCGCATCGCATCGATTTAGATTAATTTTTTCAAACGAATAGATATTAAAAATGGCACATTACTTATTGGTCGGAGCTTCGGGCGGAATTGCACAAGCAACGGCAGTTCTGCTCAACGAACAAGGACATACAATTACCACCTTAAGTCGTAGCGAACTTGTATCCGATTTATCGGAGCATTTTGTGGTTGAAAGTTATCGTCAAGAACACCTTCCGACCGTAGAAACGGCGATTGATGGCTTGGTTTATTTTCCGGGAACCATCAACTTAAAACCGTTTCACCGACTCAAACACGAAGAATTTGTGCATGACTACGAAATAAATGCGTTTGGGGCTGTTTCGGTTGTGCAACAATATTTACCGAATCTGAAACAAAGTGATTGTGCGTCGGTTGTTTTTATTTCGAGTGTTGCCGCTCGTGTTGGAATGCCGTTTCATGCCTCGGTGAGTATGGCAAAAGCCGCTCTGGAAGGATTGACCATTGCGCTTGCTGCGGAATATGCGCCAATTATCCGGTTCAATGCGGTAGCACCATCGTTAACACAAACCAACTTAAGTGATAAATTGACCAATTCTCCCGAAAAAATAGAGAGTGCCATGAAACGCAACCCGCTTAAGAAAGTCGGTTCACCCGAAGAAGTGGCTTCGGCGATCTGTTTTTTATTGACCAAACAATCTAGTTGGATAACCGGACAGGTGATTGCTGTGGATGGGGGAATGCGAAATATTAAGTTGTTGTAGAATCGAAATTTCAGGTTGAAAAAAGGCACGTAATATTGCAAAATGACGTGTCAAATAAACCCACGTCATTTTGCAATATTACGTGTGATGATTTTGGAGGATTTTTCCCTTGAAAAAGAGTTACATCATCCCCACATAACACACTCCTCCGCGCCAGAAAACAGCCGGAAAGGGAATCTTTAACGAGTTAAGCGGTTTCACCAATTTCTTCAGCCACAGTCGTTTGATGGGCAATTGCGCCCAATCTATGTCAAGTGAAATGGCACATTCGGATTGTGCGTGGTAGGTGAATCCGTTGATGGAGTAACTATTCGCATCGCCTTTCAACATCTTGTCGGCGCTATACCCAACAGCGATTTGCACCCAGCTCGGAAAGCGTGTTTCCTTGAAAAACAATCCCGGTGAAACGGCCAGCCAATAACTTTGCGCGTTGTAATCTTTCAGCAATCGTTCAGACGAAGTGGAGCCTAAAATACTTGGTCGTAAGGCTGCGTAAGGTGAATGTTTGTAACCGAATTTTAATTGAAAACGTTGTTCGTTCCATGCCAATTGTTGCGAGATAAACAAACCCGAACCGAATGTATTGGCAGTAACATCTGCCAAAGAGAATCCCCATTCTGCGCTAAAGCCGTCGAGTATTTCAACGGTCATCAAATACCCCCAACCAATTCCACCAGCCAGCCAGGTTGCTGTTTTGGGTTTCATGCCAGCCCAACGCCAGGCGGCATATTCCACGTTGGCCAATTGGTAGGCTGTATAGCCGTGTCCCAATTTGTCCATGTAGCGCCAGTTTCCTGCATCATTAAACGTGTGAAAGGAAGATCGCGGGTAATCTTTGTACCAAATTTCATTGAGTAAAACGGTACTTCCGCCCCATAAAGCGGCGTTTGTTCCACCCACAGTCCATTTACGGGCAGGGTGCAGAGTATCTTGCTGTGCCACAACAGTCAACCCCAAACACAAAAAAGTAATGAGTACCAAACTTTTCACCAAACGAATGTACGGAGAAATTGAAAAGCATGGAAACGGAGAGTAAAGCGCTTAAAATTTTTGGTTACAATTCACTTTTCAGTCTTGGGTTTGTATCTTTAGAGGGATAAGGAATAGCCTACTCTAGGTAACGGTTTTCCCTGTAGCTGTGGTGATTCGCTTTTCAGTATTAGGTTTGTTGTTTAGAGGGATAAGCATCAACGAAAGACGCGGGAAGAAGTGAAAGGTGAACGTTATGATTCGCTTTTCAGCCTCAGGCTGATATTTTTAGAAGGATAAGCAACAACTCAACATGACAACGACCAATTATTCGACTAGTTGTGATTCGCTTTTCAGCCTTAGGCTGATATTTTTAGAAGGATAAGCAACAACCTCATTTATGAAAGCGCGCTTTTCTGGCGTGTTGTGATTCGCTTTTCAGCCTCAGGCTGATA
>JBILJP010000401.1:0-4517 GCA_044377135.1 Fluviicola sp. | reverse complement strand
AAAGTGAATTGCGTGATCTGACTTTTTGGACGCTTGGAAGTTTGGGTGGAGCTACCTGGGGAAACAACCTTATTCTGGCCGTTTTCGTGGTCATTCCATTCTTCTTCTTGCTCAGATTGTCGCGTTCCTTGGATGCCTTTGCCTTGGGAGAACAATCGGCTTATTTTTTAGGAGTGGATATCCGACGAACCAAACTCATTGCTTTTGTTTGTACCACAGCCATGGTAGGAGCAAGTGTTTCGTTCGTCGGCTCCATTGGTTTTATAGGGTTGGTGATTCCGCATATTTTACGAGCTATCATAGGTCCGGGACACCGAAACCTGATTGTATTATCGGCCGTAGCCGGTGCCATTTTGTTGTGTCTTTCGGACCTGATTAGCCGCACCATACTCATGCCAACAGAAGTTCCGGTAGGAATCATCACCGCTTTGTTCGGTACACCTGTTTTGCTGGTGATCATTATCCGGCAGAAAAAACGCTTATTCGTATGATTTTAGCCGAAAACATATCGTTTGCACTCGGAAAAACAACATTGCTGCAACGGGCTTCATTTCGGTTTGATAAACCTGAATTTGTAGCGGTAATCGGTCCGAACGGTGCCGGAAAAAGTACCTTGTTACAGCTACTTTCGGGTTTTTACAAACCAACTTCAGGTAGTGTGTCGATCAACGGAAAAGGTACGCATTTGTGGTCTGCATCCGAATTTGCGCACTTCCGAGCTTATTTGCAGCAACAGCAATCGGTTTTTGAATCGTTTACCGTAGAAGAAGTGTTAATGATGGGGCGAACCATTCACCTTGCTTCAAAGCCCGGACTTGCAGACCGTATGTTGGTCAATCAAACTTTGACTGATCTCGGGTTATCTGAACGAAAAAACCACGCGTTTAATCACCTTTCGGGTGGTGAACAACAACGCATTCAGTTTGCCAGAACCTTGCTTCAGCTCAAAGATCCGTCTTCGGAATCGCTGGCTGGAAAAACCCTTTTTCTGGACGAACCACTCAATAACCTCGATTTGTATTACCAATACAACTTGTTGCAACTGGCGCGAACAAATGTGGTAGAACAGCAGGGAACCGTGATTGCGGTGTTGCACGATATCAATATGGCGTATCAGTTTGCCGACCGTGTGATTGTGTTGTCGAATGGAAACACTATTTGCGATGCGCCAACGGAAGAAGCTCTGCATCCCGAATTGCTGAGCCGGGTGTATGGTATGCACATTCAAAAACACGATTTAGAACATAGAACCGCCTATTTCAGTGCCAGTAACGCCTTACCCAAATCTGTGGTAAGTAACCGAAAAGAATTGCTTTTACAACATTAAACACGATAAAATGGAACAGTTAATTGAAAATTTAAAAGAACGCTACGATGCGTTGAAAGAAGAAAACCTAAGAATTCGCGAGGCAGCCAAACGTTTGGAAGTAAGCGAAGCAGAACTGGTGGCTTTGGGTTGTGGCGATCACGTAACACGTTTGCGACCAGAGTTTGAGCAGATTTTGGGGAGCATTGAACAATTGGGCTACGTAATGGCATTAACGCGCAATGATGAGGTGGTTCACGAACGAAAAGGAACGTATCTCAACGGCAGTTTTGGCCCGTATGCCAGTTTGTTTGTGGGCAAAGACATCGATCTACGGATTTTTCTACAAGCTTGGGACAGCGCTTTCGCCGTTACCGAATTCAGTAATGAAAAGCCGCGCTACAGTTTGCAGTTTTTCGGAAAAGACGGAATGGCGATGCACAAAATTTACCTTGAGCACACGAGTAACCAGGAAGCGTATCTGGAGTTGATCGAAACATTTAAACACGTTGATCAAGGACAAATTCAGGAAGTGCGTGCGCAAGAATACATTCCCGAACTGGAATTGGAAGATGCCGAAATTGATGTGATTGGCTTTCAGGACGCATGGGAGAGTTTGAAAGATACGCATGATTTTTTCGGAATGCTGAAAACCTTCAAAGTCACCCGAACTCAAGCTTTGCGTTTGGCTCCGTCTGATTTTTTCGCGAAGAAAATGAGCAATGGTGCTTTGCGTCAGGCATTGAACCTTGCTGCTGCCGATGGTACTTCCATTATGGTATTTGTGGGAAATCCGGGCATTATTCAAATTCATACCGGTCCTGTGAAAAACATTGTAGATCACGGTCCGTGGATCAATGTACTCGATCCGGCATTCAACTTGCACCTGAAAGAAGGCGCGGTGACCGAATCGTGGGTGGTGCGTAAACCTACCGTTGATGGTATTGTCACTTCGCTGGAGTTGTTCAACGAGCGAAAAGAACTCATTTGTACCTTGTTTGGTGAACGAAAACCAGGTATTCCCGAATTGGAAGCATGGCGCGCGATTGTTGAACAATTGAATTAATAAGTGATGCTGTCTCGATTATTCATTGTTCCAATGCTGCTAGTTTCGGTTTTTTCTGCAGCACAAACAGTTGTAACACTTGTGTCTGAAGAAAGTAAATCTCCTATTTCATGGACGCAAGTTACCATTGAAGACAGTGCGACGATCCTTTTTTCCACTGGAACGAATAATTGGGGCAGTTTCGTTTTTCCGGTTGAATTATTTGGGGCTGCCGATAGTCGGAAATTTACCCTTAAAACAGCTGAATTTCAAACCATCACGACTGTTTTCAAAAAGGGTGAATCACCATTGATTTATTTGAAACCTGCGGTGGCGACTTTGGAAGAATTCATTGTTACCGGACAGTTTTCGGCTGTTTCAACAGAGCATTCCATTCAAAAAGCGCGTGTCATCGACCGGGCAGTGATGGACGCAAAAGGAGCGGTGAACCTGCGCGATGTGTTGCAATCTGAACTCAATATCCGTATCAGTCAAGATCAGGTATTGGGAAGCGGTATGAGTCTGCAAGGCATGAACGGACAAAACGTAAAGATTCTCATAGATGGCGTTCCGGTGATCGGTCGGGTAGACGGCGAAATCGATTTGAGTCAGATCAATCTTTCCAACGTAGAGCGCATCGAGATCATTGAAGGTCCGTCGAGTGTTTCCTTCGGGAGCAATGCCCTGGCAGGAACGATTAATCTGATTACCAAAAAACGCGAAAAAGCAGGACAAGACTTACAACTCAACTCGTATGTAGAATCGGTGGGAAGTTATAACCTCGACGGTCGATTGACCACCAACATCAAACGATCTCAAATTCAGGTTTACGGCTTACGGAATTATTTCGATGGCTGGATCAATGGTGATCCGTTTGTTGAATTTCCGAAAGAAAAAGTGGCCGACTCAGGAAGGTACCAAACCTGGAAACCGAAGTTGAATTACCAGGTTGGAGTAAAATGGACCATTCCGATTAAACGAATGATCATTACGCCCTATGCCGACGGGTTCTATGAACAAATCCACAGTAAAGGATTGCCACGTGCACCTTACTTTAATACTGCGTTTGATGATTATTACACCACCAAACGAATCAATGAAGGAATCTTAATTGACGCACCACTGAAGAACCGGTTTAAGTTAAACGGAGTGTTTGCCCACAATCATTACGAACGCATTAAAAACACCTATTTAAAGAACCTGAATACACTTGATCAGCAATTAACATCTACTCCCGGTGATCAGGACACCACGAAGTTTTATGCGTTGATGTCGCGACTTTCGTTGGTGAAGTATCAGCGGGATAGTGCCGTAAATGTTGAAATTGGTTACGACATTAATCGTGAAACAGCTGTTGGAAGACGCATTGTATCCGGCAAACAGACCATCACCGAGGCGGCGCTTTTTGCCAATACCGAAATTCAATTGCGCAACTGGTCGTTGAAACCCGGTTTGCGGTATACGTATAATTCCGCTTATCGTTCGGCAGTAACTCCGGCGTTAAATATCAAGTATGCCTTGAAAAAATGGACCTTTAGAGCTGGAATTGCGAGCGGGTTCCGTTCACCTGCCATCAAAGAATTGTACATTGATTTCGTGGATATTAACCACAATATTCAGGGAAATACCAACCTGAAACCTGAGCAATCGATGCACTATCAAGTGTGGGTGAGCACAAAAAGAAAGTTGGGGAAACATCCGCTTACCATTGATATGAACGGATATTACCAGCAAGTCCGCCAAAAAATCAGCTTGGCGCAAGATCCTTCAGGTGTGATTTATTCATATTTCAACCTCGATCATTTCGAAGCTATCGGCATGCAGGCTATGGCGGACGTGAGTGTTGGAAAACAGCGGTTTAAAGTCGGCGCGGCATATGTGGGTACCAAAAGTAATCTCACGGTAAACGGCTATGCTTTTTCACCTGAAATAACGGCAAGTATGAGTATTCTCTGGAAAAAACCTCAGATTACTTGGTCGGCATTTTACAAATATACCGGACGTGTGATCGTGTATTTGTCTTCGGAAGAAAGTGAACCGGTCACTTCATTTATGAACGATTACAACATGCTCGACCTCAGTGCCAGTAAGCCTTTTTGGTCGAAACACCTGGTGCTCACGTGTGGTGCCAAGAACCTGTTCAATGTCCGGCAAGTAGGGGCAGGA
>JBILJP010000400.1:0-4520 GCA_044377135.1 Fluviicola sp. | reverse complement strand
CGTTTACATCGGTTTCATTCGGCAATTCGGTAACACCGGCCAATTGCGCCAAGTCATTCCCTGTGAGCACTTTGCTGTTACGAATATCTTCGGGCAACTGATCGAAACCGATACCGATGGTGGTAATAGGCTTGGTGATCTCGAACATAGAAGCTTCGTTGGCATGACAGTACCAATTTCCACCCATTCGGGCCACCAGGTTGATCTTTTTCTGATCGATCATTCCGTTTTCGTCGAGCACTGCTTCGCTGATATGAATTTTGGTTACTTCGCAAATCACGAGGTTTCCGGCTCCACCCTGATCACCCAATTCAATGACCTGATTCACCTTACACTCAAACTGCACCGGCGATTCCATGACGCGCATCGGTCGGATGGTTTCTGAAGCTACAGGCGTAAATCCTGCTTTCACAAACTCGTCTACTTCAGGTGCATAGGGTGAACTGCTGAGACTCATTTGGTGCAGGATATCGTAATTCACGATATTGATCACTACCTCGGGAATCTGTTTCACGTTGTTGTAGGTGTCTTTCGTCGTATTGGTACGACCGTTTCGCGCCGGTGAAAAAATCAAAATGGGCGGTGCGGCACTGAATACGTTGAAAAAACTGAATGGTGAAAGGTTATTATTGCCGTTTTCATCAATGGTTGAGGCAAAAGCAATTGGTCGCGGACCTATAGCCCCCAAGAGGTATTGATGCAATTTCGGAATGGGTAATTCTTTCGGATCGTACGTCACCATGACCAAACAATTTTGGGCAAAAGTACGGAAATGAACAGGTGGTTGGGAGGAGAGATTTGAGATTTAATTAACAAATTTGATAATTATGAATTCGACAATTATAAATTATGAAGGACACCACCTTGATAATTTAGCTATTCATCATTGATCGTTCACGCGAAAGGTTAAATCTTCTTGAAGGCCTTGATGTGACCGGATAACTGCCCAACTTTCACCTGGTTTATTCAGCACTTATCTTATTACCATACATACAACGATAACTAATTGACTTTATTGATTTTACAGGAATTTAACAAGAAGCTAAAAACAATCAAATTAATCACTATCTTAACCGTATAAACCATAATATTCACTGAGTATGAAACAATTCATCTTAACATTTTTATGTTGCGCAACGCTTGGCTTAAGCTTTTCTCAACTATCGTGCAATGTACACGTAACCAATACAACCGGGCAAAATCTGGCTTTTGGTGTTCAATCAACAACCAACACACTGAATGTTTGTCCGACAGGTCCTTTTACTTCTGTTGGTCCCATTTTCATTCCGATTGATGCCGGAGTAGTTGGTCCGGCTACGATTGTCCTGCTTGGAACAGTAATAGCTCCAGCTCCACCAATTAGAGCATATCGTTTGGGCTGTTATTACATCTCCGGACCAGGAATACCAGGAAGCAGCAGTTGGCAAATTAGCACCTGTTGGAGTTACGTGTGTCCGATAACCAATGCCGGTGATTATACCATTACCGTGACTTCCTGTGGCGATTTCGATACGTTTGTCACGATTAGTCTTTAATCAAGTTATAAAAAAAGCTCTGAATCAAGTAAGCTGCTTGATTCAGGGCTTTTTTTCGGGTAGTTTATCCTATTTAATTCAATGAACAAGCTAATCACTTCCTCTATTTCCCCCATCTGAAAGATTTATCATTCAGGCAAGAGTTATTCATTCCAACCGTCAAATTGTTCATTGAAACCGAATATTGATTGGTTTGATCTTTCCCGGTGTTTTCATTCAGCTAGTTTTGTGGTAACCCAATTAACAATCGACGTATGCGTTGTGCTTTGATCATCCTATTATCCGGCTTACACTTCTCTTCCATTGCTCAGGATTCACTAGTACTAAAACCGATTCGGAAACAAACGGAGATTACCGCCGGACTGGAATACCATACACATTTATCGAATACAGCATATGCCACTGGAATTAACCTAGGTATTCAACATCCTTTCGGGAAGTATTTCAGCATTCAGGCACAAAGTTTTTTGGTTCCTTTCAACAGTTGGGACCCGAGTATTTTGGCTATTAAAACGCTTGTCAATCAAGACAAAAACGTGCGAACGCCGCATTATAACATCACCACACTTACGGCAATTTGGTCTCCATTTACAACTACTAATATCAAGAATGGAAAAAGGGGTGTAAAACAACGACAATATACATTCGGGGTTCGAGGTGGTTATTTCTACAATCAACTCACCTACCGCAGTTTTTATGAAATAGCCTATCATCAAACGGATACTACAGCCATTGGTGAAGCCCGATACATTTTTGGAACAAAATCACACGCTTTGTCGATTGGATTGGAATTTGTAAAAACAAAACAAACCGCTAAAAAGACCGTCAGTTCTAGGTTTTATGCCGATTTCTTATACGGCGTTCATTTCAGATACATCGGTTACACACACAATGCCGACAGTAGTTTTTCGGCCTATTCGCCAAGTAACACCGGCTATGAGAATTATTTAAAAGGTGTACGAATCGGCTTCAACTACACCCATTTCAGAAAAGGTCATTGGGGAGGATTTTGTGCATTGGAAACATTCTGGAAACCGATGCTCAGTTATTATCCAAGATCGCCGTTTTTGATCCTGAGAGGTGGAGAACGACTGTGGCCCGGAGCGATTTCTGCTCGGGTTGGAGTGGTTTATCGGGTAGGGAAATAAACAAGATTTAGGGCTTTCATTTCGGCCGATTTAAGGCACGTAATATTGCGAAATTACGTGTGTGCGGTTGGCATGTCATTTTGCAATATTACGTGGGATTTTATTTTTGTAAAAGCCTCTATTCATTGAAATAAACGACCTACAACTGATCAAATCCGCAACGTGTTTTTATAATTTATCCGGTTACCAAACGTTAATATCAACATTCATCAACACAAACACCCCTATATGTTGATCCGCTTCGTTTTTCTTTTTCTACTGCTAAGTAACAAGCTCGCTGCTCAGCAACAATTTTCACCCGAACAACTGTTGGAACCTAAAAAATACGGTCCGCAAATCAGTGCTTTGCTCGGTACACAAGAAATTCCGGCTTTTAAGGATACTGCGGCAAACACGTTGTTTCTGCGCAACGGCTTTCGCTCTTCTACGTTTGTGAACGAGGATGATTGGCTGGCTATTCAAGACAGCGTTGATGTGTATCGGATTGATGTGGTGTATTCCAAGTATCCACTCAGAAAAGGCGTTTACGAAGAGATTTACCCCTTGTTGTGCAATCGCCTGGTGCATTTGTTTGAACTGGACGAAGATTTAAACAGCACCACCATTGCGTGGAATAAAGTATTGCAAACGGCTTGTCACAACGATGAGGAAGCCGATCAATTACTACACGGGGTTGTGATTTGGTATCATCCGTGTGCTCCGATTGAAGAACCATTGGAGGCCGAGATCACGCTTATTGATGAAGAACGAACTGCCGGAGCTTCGCAAAGTAGTTTAACGGAACTAAACGGTTCGCTTGATTACATTGCCGGTTCTTCCTTTTTTAGTGATTCGCTCAAAGCGCAATTGAAAGGCAAAACCATCGACCAGCAACGCACCATTATCCGGGAAACTTTGGAAAAGGAATTGGCTACCAAACCCGATCAGGATTTATCGAAGATCGACAAAATACAACGCAATTTGTACCTCGATGAACTCAACAAGGTGGTGAATTTGTACCGCAGCGATTCTACGGTTTACAAAATTCTTTCGCGTCACCCAGAATGGCAAGATGTGGCGGTGGTGAATGACTGGACCGGCAGCATGTATGGTTACGGCACGCAAGTGGTGGAATGGCACATCCGCAATCGGGAAATCTCCGGAATCAAGGAAGTGACGCTGTTCAACGATGGCGATATGAAATCGTCGTTTGACAAGAAAATCGGTGAAACGGGCGGCATTTATACTGAGAAGGCCGACAATGTTGAGAAACTGATTGGGTTGTTTCAATTGGTGATGATGAAAGGCGGCGGTGGCGATGGTCCGGAAAATGACATTGAGGCTATTTTGAAAGCCATTGAAGAGCGCGAAGAGATCAAGGAAGTGATTCTGATTGCAGACAATTATCCATGCGTGCGCGATATTTCGCTGGCCAACCGCATTGGCATTCCCGTGCGGGTAATTGTATGTGGTTATACCAAAGAATATGGTATTAATCCTGATTTGGTGTATTTGGCCAAGATTACCAATGGCGGAGTATACACCATAGAAGATGATCTGGAAAATCCGAATGTAGTCTTCAATGACCAGGGCGGATTGATTTCTTCGGAAGAGCGCCGATTTAGAATAGCGAAGAAAAGTTGCGAATCGAACGAACTATCGAAAATAGCCCAACTGGAAGCCATTAAGTCGATCAAACAAACGCGGTTTAAACGAAAAAAGGACATCACGAAACTCGACTTGAGCAAGGCCGAACTGACAACGCTGCACAAACGCTTGTATAAACTCACCGCTTTGCAACACCTCGATCTCAATACCAATAAATTGGCGCATGTGTCCCCCGAATTGGGTAACCTAA
>JBILJP010000399.1:0-4521 GCA_044377135.1 Fluviicola sp. | reverse complement strand
CAACTAAAATGGGGTAAAGGTATTTTCGCATAAATCGGTTTTAAAAAAAGTTGAGCATCCGCCATTGCAGACACTCAACTTTTCATGTGTGAACTATTCGAATTAACTTATTTAATCATGATTCGTAATCCTTGCACGCGTTTGCCGTTTGCCGACAATGAAGCGATGTAAGTTCCCGGTTTTACATTTTCCGGTTTCCAAACTACTTCATACGTTCCTGCTGCTGATTTTCCATCAATAACAGTTGCAATGCGTTTACCGTTCATGTCGTAAACCGTAAGGTTCACATTGGCATTTTGCGCAACACGGTATTTGAATGTTGTGCTTTCGGTAAACGGATTCGGGTAGTTTTGAACCATGCTCAATTCAGGAGCGCTTAAGTTCATACCGATTTCAAATAAACCGGACGAAGAAGGACTTGTTGCACCGCAAGGTCCGAAACCGCTCCATGGTAATTGAACATACGGGAACGTAGCTCTGAATGTTGTATCGTTTGCTTCAACTCCTGTTGTGTACGTTAATACATCCAACAAATCTGTTGTTACAGGGTTTGGTCCACCAGCTGTGTAATCGTCGTACCATAAACCGATAGCGGCCAATACAACACCACCTACGGCTTGCAATTCGATACGTGTGACATCATCTTCCAAACGACGACCGTTCGGGAATCCGTCCATGTTCGGAATCCACTGCAAGTTAGCAGATGTATTGTAAGTAGGATCTGTTAAACCAAGAACCGCTGCCTGTACCAATCCAAGTGAACTGAATTGCGGGTGATTACGTGGAGTAACCGGAACAGCCATGTTCAAACGCAACATATCACCGAAAGTAGGCAAGAAGTTGTTGATGAACGGTTTTCCTACAGCCAGTGGGTTTCCGTTTTTACCTGTAGCCAATTGGTAAGGCGCAAGGTTTGGAACTCCTGTGTAGAAAATTGGTAATAAATCGGCAGAACGTGGTTGTCCTTGACGTAGCAAGTAGTTACCGAACAAGTTGGTATCCAATGCTGTTCCGGCACCTCCGTTGGTAGCGCGAATTGGCCATAAACCGTCGTGCGTGTTACCGAAGTCGAATGATTGTAAAGAGTTACGTTGGATACGCAACGCAGACAATCCCGGTACGGCAGCACCAAACAATGAGTTGTCCATGTACAAACCTAATTCAGGATTACAGAAATAAGCTTCCATAGCCGGATCTTCGTTGTACGGAGTCAATGAATTCCATTTGTCTTTGTCACCGATCGGAATAACCGCTTCGTTGGTCAATGGCATTCCGATACGCGATACTTGTACGAAAGAACCTGAGTAAGATTCTGTTCCGTCGCCATTCAATGTACGAATTTGCTGACGGCTAGCAGAAGCCCACACACCAATGATAAAATCTGAATCTAAAATGTTAACTGCAGCAGTAACCGGTTGTCCGTTTTTCTGCAATGTACTGATCGGAATTTTCAACGCAATCGAGTGAATGTTTTTACAAGCAACTCCATCTTCCGGTGCGTCAATTCCCGAACCACCGGCACGTGTAGCACCAAGGTCGAAAATACCACCCAAGTCTACGAAGAACGGATCGTCGGTTGGTCCGCAAAACACGGTTTCCCCGCCACCACCTGTAGCATTGGTAATAGCTCCGGTCATCAATGATTCATAATCAGTAGCACCCAATCCTGCTGCACCGCTGATAGAACGTGGCCCGATGTTCGGAGGAGGAACAATTCCACTGTTTACGATTGTGGTGAACGGTCCACCATTGATGCTTTTTTCAGCGACATACGTTGTTTTTAGGTTTTCTGCTCCTAAACGAATGTTGAAAAACGTTGTAGGATCTTCGTTTGTTTTCGAGAAGGTAAAACGATACGTGATATCATCACCTGCTGTTCCATCATTTTCGATGTGGATTTCGTAACGTACATTTTCACCGAAAGAAGCATAGTTAGGGCCACCTTGTGGTAATTGTAACGGAACGAAATTCGCGATGATGGTAACTGTATTGGTATCATCCGGACTTCTAAAGGCATACAAATCGGTATTGTCTGCCAAGGGATCGTTTGCAATCAACGGCGCTTCTCTGTGACTGGAAGCCTCGACCGTCGAATTTTGCGAATCCCACACACTCAGCGTTGTTGCAATGGCTGCAATTCCGGCAAGCGTAAGAATTTTGGTTGTTGTTATTTTTTTCATAGTCGTAAATTTCATTTTCTAATTTCTATCACAATTATTGTCCGCTATGGTTTGCATAACCGCTCCATGGTTGTGCCACGTAAGGGAATGTGCTGGTAAAAGCCACATCGTTGCTTTCTACACCTGTTGTGTAACCAAGTACACTCAAAAGGTTAGGCGATAACGGAGATGAACCGATGTTACGGTCATCATACCACAAACCGATAGCTGCTAAAACAACACCACCAACAGCCTGCAATTCGATGCGCGTTACATCATCTTCCAAACGACGACCGTTCGGGAAACCATCCATGTTCGGAATCCATTGTAAAGAAGCGTCTGTGTTGTAAGTAGGATTTGTTAATCCTAAAACAGCAGCTTGTACCAATCCTAATGAACTGAAATCAGGGTGATTTCTAGGCGTAACCGGTACAGCCATGTTCAAACGAAGCATGTCACCGAAAGTCGGCAAGAAATTATTGATAAACGGTTTTCCTGCTGTCAATGGATTTCCGTCTGTTTTACCTGTAGCCAATTGGTAAGGTATCAGGTTTGGAACGCCTGTGTGGAAAATAGGCAATAAATCTACCGAACGTGGTTTGTTGTCGCGTAACAAGTAGTTTCCAAAAAGCGCTGCATCCAATGCTGTTCCGTTCAATGCGGCATTTCCTGCCAACACGAATAAACCGTCATTTCCGTTTGAGAAATCAACGTTTCCAAGTACGGTTTGTGATGCTTTTTGAACACGTAATGCTGAGAATGCAGGAACGGCGCCTCCGAATTGTGCATCGTCCATGTACAACGCCAATTCAGGGTTGCAGAAGAAATCTTCCATAGCCGCATCCTCGTTGTAAGGAGTCAATGAATTCCATTTGTCTTTTGAACCGATTGGAATAACGGCCTCATTTGTCAATGGCATTCCGATACGTGAAACCTGTACATAAGAACCATTGTCGGTAGGCGCTCCTCCGGAATTGCTCAATGTACGCGTTGCTGGTCGGCTAGCAGATGCCCAAATACCTACGATAAAGTCAGAATCAAGAATGTCTGACGCGGCAGTGACACTCAAACCGTCTTTTTGCAACGTACTGATTGGAATTTTCAATGCAATAGAGTGGATGTTTTTGTTTCCAACGCCATCAGCAGCACCAGCACCGGCACGTGTTTGCCCCAAGTCGAAAATACCACCTAAATCTACAAAGAACGGATCGTCGGCTGAACCGCAGAATACGGTTTCACCACCACCACCGGTTGCATTGGTAACGGCTGCAGTCATTAACGCATTGTAACTAGCGGCACCTAAACCAACTGTAGGATCGCTGATTGAACGCGGTCCGATGTTTGGCGGAGGAACAACACCACCTGTTACGATTTGTGTGAATGCGCCACCATTGATGCTTTTTTCTGCAACGTAGGTAGTTTTTAAATTTTGTTGTCCTAAACGGATGTTGAAAAACGTTGTTGGATCTTGGTTTGTTTTAGAGAACGTAAAACGGTAAGTAATATCATCGCCCGCAGTTCCGTCGTTTTCAATATGAATCTCGTAGCGAATGTTTTCGCCAAACGATGCATAGTTAGGGCCACCTTGCGGCAGTTGCAACGGTACGTAGTTTGCGATGATCGTGACTGTGTTCGTGTCGTCAGGACTTCTGAAAGCGTACAAGTCTGTGTTGTCTGCCAATGGATCGTTAGCGATCAGAGGCGCTTCTCTGTGGCTTGATGCTTCCACGGGCGAGTTTTGCGAATCCCAAACACCCAGTGTAATAGCGGTTGCTATCACCCCTGTTGTGGTCAAGATAAAGTTCTTCGTTTTCATCATTGTTTCCATAAATTAGTAAATTCTTCAGTTTGCTGTTGCCCAATTTGTAAATTCCACTGAACCCATCTACGAGGAAAAATCAGATGCGGATTTGCAACGTAACTATTTGTTAAAACAATGGCGTTTTTAGTTGGGAAAAGGGTGGAGGCTGCAATGAAAAAATGTTTTGGAAGCAGTTTTTGTGGGATTTTTACTTCAACGTAAATACCGGATTTTATTTTGGGAAATAAAAAAGCCGGCGATTGCCGGCTGGAATTGCGGTGTAGTGGCTCGGGAAGCGTCCCGATCCTACTACCCCTTGCCTTTATTTCCTCCGCGGTATTTCTGCCGCGATTTGGTCCATTTGTATTTTTTCTTGGTGCTGCTACCGTGAGAACGGTATTCCGGAAATTTATAAACCACTCCCAACGAATGTTGCATGTAATCGGCATTTGAATTGAAGAAACGGCTATTGATGCCCAACTTGCCACTGGTTTGCAATTGTAAGCCCCAGTTTTTGTAAATCCAGAAATTGAAACCCACGTTGATGTTGAGATTGGCGAT
>JBILJP010000398.1:0-4544 GCA_044377135.1 Fluviicola sp. | reverse complement strand
GATCAGTTCAATTCGCACCCAAATGTTGCTAAACGCATTGAAGCGCTCGAAAAAGAAATAGCAGCTTATGCCGATTGGGGCACCATCCTCAATTTTCCCGAACAATCTTTTGAAGAAGTGCGCGGCATCTGTCGATTTGAATACATTTTGAACGAAGTCTACGAAAACAAGACAATTGATGCGCTTTACAGCATTTTTGTTATGGAGCAGGAATATCCGAACTCACGTTTCCTTAATCGTTGCAAAGCCCAAATTTGGCTTGAAGTAATGAAGGAAGAAAAGCGTGATTCGTATGGGTTTAATCCGTACATCAATTTCGATAATCGCTACGAACGCCAGTTTTACGAAGGAGAAATTTCGTTGTTGAATCACTTTTTTACACAAGTTCCCGACGAAGGAAAAGTGGCTTTGGGATTGCGTATCATACATGATTTGTATGTGAGTGATACTACTGACGCCTTAATGGGCCGAATGTGGCAAAAGGGAATTGAGGTAGCGGCAGCTAACTCCGTTTTCGAACTGGAAACATTTTCAAAACACAATTTCGATCAAGCCATTGCTAATATTGAATTGGAAAGATTGGCTCAACAAGCCGGCGATTCAGTCGGTGAGCATCATAAACGTTGGGATAAATATGAAACGATCAAGAATCAACGCTCAGGGCTTACGGTAGATGCCGGAATTGATTCATCAAAGTTTTACCTCTACGGAATTGCAGATTTGATCAATGATTCTACCTTCAACCGTCAGTTTGAAACGTATCACCAAAAGGTAAAAGAAGAAGAATTAGAAGATGAGGAATTCTTTACCATGACCGATGAAGAACAATTGGCTATCGAAACCGAAAAGTACGAAGACCAATTGCACTTGGATCTGGATACTGTCTTATTGGTCAATCCGTTTGTGACAGAATTTAGTAAACGCGACGAATTGGATTTTCAGAAATCGGATGTATTGGAGGAACGTTTATTGACAGTGGTTCAGGAAGTTGGAAGTGAATTGGGAGTTGTGGTGAACCGGTTAGACCGCTCGCAGCTGCAAAGCATGACTACACAACAATACAATGATTTGGCGCTGATTATGCGTACTATAGAGAAAGGCGTACAAACCACAGAACCTGACGTTTTTATGATGGATCTGGAACGCTTGGATAGCCTTAAATTGGTGTACGGATCATCCAAAGTAATGTTGTTATCTCTTCAGCACAATTACAATGATCACATCAATGCCGCTAGCGGAGTGGTATTCACGATCTTGTTCCCGATAGGAATGATTTATTTTCCGGTAGCGTTGCTCACCGCTCATACAACAGAGATGAATGTGTATATCATGGATCTGGAAAAAGGTGAATTGGTCGTTGAAAAATCCTATTATTCCAAAGATCAGGTATCAAAGAAAATGTTAGCATCCAGATGTCACGCATTGTTCAGCCAACTTAAAGAAACAAGCAATGAAAATTAAGATCTTACTTACAGCTTGTTTCGGTTTGGTAATGACAATTAGTCAAGCGCAAGAAACAGGATATTTTGGAAAAAAGACATTTCTTGATCTTAGTGTTCAGGGGCAACTGCCATTGATTTATTCCCTCGTAACCCGAGAAAAGGGGTATGTGACGAAAAACGACGAGCTTCAAAAATCGTATAACCTGAAAGATTTCGGTTTTAGAGGTAGTTTAGGTATGATGCTTTCTGAAAATGTAGGAGTTGCGTTTGAGTACAACCATCATTTGTATCAGGTTAATCCGCTGAGAGGTGGCGAACTCAACCGGCAATTCATCGATTCAACCGGTACATTAGCTACCCAACACATACAGCCGCAAGTAGAGTTTTTACAGATTCAGGAACGAACGTTCATGCCGAAGTTTGTATTCTCTTCGTTTAACGGACGCATCCCGGCAGGTTTGACGCATGAAATGGGTGTTGGTTACTGTATGATTGGTATTGATAACCGTGAAGCCAAGGCTAGTAATGGTGCAGATTCTGTTTTTACAGGTGAATTGATTAGTAAAAACCTGATAGATTCTGAAGTTGATGAATACAAAGGAATGGTCTTTATGTACGGTTTACGGATGAATTATCCGTTGAACAAAAGCATGTTATTTCACATCGGAGTGCGTTATAGCTATTCTTGGTTGTTTGATAAAAAAGATTTTCGAAAAACGGAACAAACCACTGCTTGGTTATCTGGTCGGGAGTTGTGGTCGCGCATTAATCAGCACAGACAGCTTGGAATCATTAATTTAGGTGCTGGTTTGACGATTTGTTTTTAGCTATTCTTGTCTTTTGTGAAACGCGTTAAGTGATTGGGACTCATTCCGATTTAATAAACCGTATACCTATTTCTTCGCTTGTGAAGTAGTTCATTGCTTTGATGATTTATTTTGGTTGAACTAAAAAGTAAGAAGCAACATCAAGTAAAGTCGATTAGCACAATTGTTCATTAAAATATTCATTATAAAGTGAGATTTATTCATTCTGATCCAATGAATATTCATTCACTGAATTTGCAACGCCTTTTAAAGATACATTTCTAGAACCAATTAACACACTATTTTATGTATCTAAAAACATTACCACTATTGTTTCTGAGCGGAACACTCTTCTGCCAAGAAAGCCCCGTGGCCTCCGGAGGGGATGTATCCGGAATGGGAGGATCCATGAGTTATTCTATTGGTCTAATTGATTACCGGCAAACTGATGTTGCTAGCGGAAGCGTCTATGAAGGCGTTCAGCAGCCATATGAGTTATTTTCGGTGGGATTGGAAGAATGGGATGACAATGTATCTATTTCCGCTTATCCGAATCCGATGACTTCGCAGCTTACCATTGCGTTTCCGGACGAGGTGTTGGAAAACATGCGATTCACCATGACGGATGAATCAGGGAGAGTTATTCAAAATGGTCTTTTGGACTCAAAAGAAACCGTTGTTGATGTCATGTCGCTCGCCAGAGCAAATTATTTTTTAACCGTTTACAAAAAGGATCAGTTTGTAAGAGTTTACAAATTGGTCAAAAATTAAATTGATTTCCAACGAATTACCATTGTTGCGTTAAAACAGTTTCTATTTGTGTAAAAAATAGAAAGAAAGACAATTACCACTGTCTAACAATGTTTCAAACGTGATAATCTGGTTTAAGTGAATCAGGTACCATTAAGAAGACAACGATTTATTACCACAAATCAGTGTTCTTAATCTGATGATCAGCGACTTGAAAGTAATTCCAAGGATATTCTTCACACACTTAAAACTAACACACAATGAAAAAATTAAGCCTTCTCGCAGGGGTGCTTATGATTGCGCAGCTATCTTTTGCGCAAGCCCCCCAAAAAATGTCGTATCAGGCAGTTGCAAGAGACGCATCAAATGTTCTGATAACCAACTCAACAATTGGAATGCGAATCAGCATTCTTCAAGGATCTTCATCCGGAACAGTAGTTTACGAAGAAACCCAAACGCCAATTACAAATACCAACGGTTTAGCCAGTCTCGAAATTGGTTCCGGAACTGTTATTAGCGGTAGTTTTTCCGGAATTAACTGGGCTAACGGACCGTATTTCATAAAAACAGAAACCGATCCTACTGGTGGAACTAACTACACGATTATTGGTGTAAATCAGTTTTTGAGTGTTCCTTATGCACTTTATGCAGAGAATTCCGGGAGTTCAACTCCTGGTCCTGTTGGTCCGCAAGGTCCTGCAGGTGCTACCGGGGCTCAAGGTTCAACCGGTCCACAAGGTCCTATTGGTCCGCAAGGTATTAATGGAACACCTGGCTCACAGGGGCCAGCGGGTCCTCAGGGTCCTGTTGGAGCCAACGGAGCAAATGGTTTAAACGGAACAAATGGAGTTGATGGTGCACCTGGCGCTACTGGTCCACAAGGACCTATCGGATTAACCGGTCCACAGGGGCCTACAGGTCCAACCGGAGCGACCGGAGCAAATGGAGCAACAGGTCCTCAAGGCCCGGCCGGAACAAATGGTCAGTCTGCATTTGAGATTGCAGTTGCGAATGGTTTTGTTGGAACACAAGCACAATGGTTAAGTAGCTTAAATGGAACTGATGGTATCGATGGAATAAATGGTTCTAACGGTATTGATGGAGTTGATGGCGCAACCGGTCCAATGGGTCCTCAGGGTCCAGCAGGATTAATGGGAGCAACAGGCCCACAAGGTCCGGCAGGAACAAATGGAACAAACGGTATTGATGGAGTTGATGGTGCAACTGGTCCTATGGGTCCACAAGGTCCAACAGGATTAACAGGAGCAACAGGTCCACAAGGTCCGGCAGGAACAAATGGAACAAACGGTATAGACGGAGTTGATGGAGCAACCGGTCCAATGGGGCCTCAAGGACCAGCAGGATTAACCGGTGCAACAGGTCCACAAGGTCCGGCAGGAACAAATGGAACAAACGGTATAGACGGAGTTGATGGAGCAACCGGTCCAATGGGTCCTCAAGGACCAACAGGATTAACAGGAGCAACAGGTCCACAAGGACCAGCCGGAACAAATGGAACAAACGGAATAGATGGCGTTGATGGCTC
>JBILJP010000072.1:0-16338 GCA_044377135.1 Fluviicola sp. | reverse complement strand
TCCGAGAATCGAGAAACAAAAATGGTCCATCATGATGCCGCTTTCGCACATGGGAAATGGGAAATTTTACGTTGGTTGCGCCGGTAGATTTACAGTGAAAGGTTTTTCAATCTTCGCAGGATCAAATAATCTATCGCTTTTATACGGTCAAAAATCATCTCTCGGACGCAATATTTTTGCGGGTATTTCTTACAGTGTTTTGTACAAAGTGCCCGACGATAAAGATCGCGACAAAATCTCCGATGAAAAAGATGCGTGTCCGTATGATCCGGGATTGCCTGAATACAACGGTTGTCCTGATACGGATGGCGATGGAATCATTGACAAAGAAGACAATTGTATTTACGATAAAGGTCCGCGCTCTACCAACGGTTGTCCGGATCGTGATGGTGACGGAATTGTTGACATGAATGACATGTGTCCGGATAATAAAGGACTTGGTATTCACTACGGTTGTCCGGATAGTGATTTGGATGGTGTGATTGATGCCGCCGACCGTTGTCCGGATGTTCCTGGAGTTGAGCTAAACAACGGTTGTCCGCTTGAAAACAAAGGCTGTTGTTTGGATGAAGACGGCGATGGTATTTTAAACGATGTGGATAAATGTCCGTCTATTCCGGGATCATTCTACAATTCAGGATGTCCGATCGATTCTACCAATATCAACAAGATTGGCTTGCAGAATGAAAAAGAGCAAAAAGATGCCAACAACACCGGCGAGCAGGTAAAAGACAACCCGGCGATTGATTTGCGCAAACAACTGATTACTTCTTCGGAAGAAATGTCGACAATTCTTGCTGATAAAGACATTATCCGTAATCATTCGGTGTATTTTGATGTTGATCAGGCAACGTTGATTGAAGATGAACAGAAAAAACTGGATGCCTTTGTAAAATCGTTCCCGAAAAACGAAAAGTTGACGATTATTTTGATTGGGAATACCGATCAGGACGGATCGTTGGATTACAACCTGATTCTGTCTAAAAAACGGGCCGAAACGGTGCAACGAAAACTAATTGAATACTACGGTTTTGATGCCGCGAATATCACCGTTTATTATTTCGGAGAAACAAAATCCATTCACAAAGGATCGTACACTGAAGAAATGAAACGAAGAGATCGTAAAGTGGAAATCAAGTTGGTTAGAATGCCGAAATAAGATGCAGATCAGAAACACATTCAACAGATCGCTTCCGATTCAATTGGTCATTGTTTTTACAATGCTCATTCAATCGTTTCGGGCACAGTATTTCGAGTTCAGATGGACCGATGAGCTGAAGTATTCCAACAACAGAGACGGTTTCTTTAACGGATTTGTGGAGGCCAATACCAGCTTTATTTATGCGGTGAACAGTAATTATGCCGTGAGTCCGCTCAATAAGAACACGAAGTTAAAACTGATCGCTTACGACAAGTTAACCATGACCGAAATGGCCGCTGTGGAGCTGAAAGGTTTTCCTGAAAACAAAGCAACGGAAACGACCTACGAACCGCTTCAGTATTTCAAAACGGTTGTTTTGGAAGATCGTATTTTGGTTTTTTGGACAACATTAACCAATACCGACTCCACCAAAGCCGAAGACCTGTACGTTGAGTCGTTTAAAACCGATTTGAAACGCGAAAACGCACTCAAAAAAATACACACCGTTGTGCAACAGGTGGATGTGCAACAATCGTATTTTGCGTTACCATCATTCGTTATCGCGTCCAATACTCAGGTAGAAGCTGTTATTATCGGTTCGGAATTAAATACGCCCGGAAAGAATGTTGTATTTAAGTACCTTACGTTAAACGGATTTTCGGCAACAGCTGCACAAGAAATCACACTTCCGCAACTAAGTCAGGCTGTTCAAGACGGATTAACTTCCGAATACGCCTTAAAAACAGACGGCAATCTGTATATCCGATCAACCATTCCGCTGACTGTTGAAGAACAACGCTTGCTGAAGCCAGCTATTGCGACCTCCTACCCTGTTTTGACAATCTTGAATCCGGAAGCAGGAAACTCCGTAAAAATTGAATTGCGCGATGAGGAAAAAACGATCACCGATTTTAATTACCTGGTAAACGGATCGACTACCAAAATTGTAGGGTTTTTCGGCGATTTATCCAAAGATCCAACAGGCATCGACAAACAAGGAATCTTCTATGCTGATATTAAGAATGATTCGTTGGCGAATGTTTCGTTGAATTATTCCTATTTCGGAAAAACCACCCTGCGCAAATTGTTCCCCAAAAGCAAAGGCGGTCGAAAGAAAAAGACTCCTGTTCCACCCACCGAAGAAGAACTCAACACCCGCTTTGACATTGAATACCTAATGCCCATGGAAGACGGAAGCGTTGTGTTTTTCTTTAGCCGGAAATACAACTATTCTGAAATTACCAGCAGAAGCGGAATGGATGGCAAAAACATCTACAAAACAACGAACTACTGCGAAAAGAACAATGTTTCCGCCATCCGCATTACCGACAAAGGTGATATTATGTGGACAGGAAATATTGAACGCAGCATTACTTATGATGGAACGGATATCGCCGATCTGAGAATCATTTCCATGCAGAATAAATGTTATGTGATTTACGGAACGCAACCGAAAGGCTACATCGAGAACCGCAAAAAACGGAAGAAAGATGCCACATTCCGCGACAATCTCGACTACGCAACTTTTGATCTCACATCGGGTAGAGCAAAAGTGCTCAACTTGCTTGTAAACGAAAAAGGAACGCCTCCGAAAAACAAGAAATTCGTGAATCCGTCAACCATTAGCGTTTACGATAACCAGTTTTACTTCAACAACGTTATTGTGAAACAAAAGGCGTTGTGGTACGTGGCAAATGTGCTGTGTTTCCCCACCATTTATTATTCCGTATTGAGTGGCAATACCAAATGCGCCAAAGGAGAGTTGGGCGTGATCTGTTTGTTTGACGGTAAACCGGATAAGAAGAAGAATAAGTAGTTCGTATTCTAAGAATACGTTGCTCAACCTCAATTTGTTGTTTTGAAAGGAGATCATTTTACAATGAATAATTCCAAATCATACGAAATTCTAACTTCATTACCGGCTTATGGACCAATGTATATACCTATTTCTGAAAACAACCCTACCTATTATTCAGAAGGATTTGTGGTTCGTTTTTTTAAATCGGATGGAACAAATTGGGTCGCTAATTTTGAAGCGGGTTGGACAGATCTAAAAACGGTTATTGAGTTATCCAATCCTCTTTTACTTATTATTGCTTACGGCTGTTGCTACATTCTGAATCCTGATCAAGAGAAAGCCATTTCCGCTTTTGGCGTTACTTATCACACTTTTCTTGTGACAGATATTGGACAAATTGTATTATGCGATAATACGAATCTAACAATTGTGGAACCATCGGGTGATTTTTGGCATTCTGAACAACTATCACTTGATGGAATAAAAGAACTCAAACTAGAAAAAAATAATCGAATCACCGGAGTGGCATACGAGCCGAGTTACGATAAGGAAGAATGGGTGAATTTCACCTACGATATCGACAGCCGTTCACTTAAAAATGTACAAGATCGTTTTATTACTAGCAAAAAAGCTTGGTGGAAGTTTTGGTAATTAGAAACGTAATCTAGCGATTGCAATCCCACTCCTAAAATTTATAACTATACCCTAAACGCACCACCTGCGTTTCGTAATAATCCTTGCTCACGTAAGTGAAACCATCGCCTTGAATTTGTTTGCGAATGACCATTGTGTTGAGCAAATCGGTGGCATTGAGAAACAATTCGCCTTTGCCCTGCTGGATTTTCTTTTTCACTCCAAGATCCAATGAAAAGCGCGCGCCAATTTTTCCTTGTGGAATCAAGTCGGGAGCTAAATAAATAGCTGTGAGCTGCGCATCAATGCCATTTGAAAAATGAAAGGTGTTGTTCAATTTTGCCGTTCCGGAATAGATTTCCTGCTCGGCTGCTGTAAACGTATTCGTGACAGGGTATTGATTGATCACCGTAAATGCATCGATGCGGTTGTAGTAGATATTTCCATTCAGGTTAAACGAATACCACTTGGCAACATCTGCTGAAAAGGTGAGTTCAACACCTGTTGTGTAGCTTTTTCCGGCGTTTTGAAAAATCGCATAAATCAAGTTGCTTCCCGGAACGGTACTTGAAATGCGGGTAATGGTTCCGTTGGCTGATTTTCCGTAAAGCGATGCGAAGAAATAACCTTTTTTCAAACTCGATTTATAACCCAGCTCCACCGAATTGGTAAACTGTGGTCGCAAGCCCGGATTACCGACTTTAATGATTTCGGCATCGTCGTATTTGGGAAAGATACGGATATCTACTTCGTTCGGACGGTCAACCCGGCGGTTATAGAACAACGAAAGTTTGTTGTTAGTATTGAATTTATAAGCCAAACGCATGGTTGGAAAAGGCTGCATGTAGTCATAACCGCTGCTTTTGTAGGTGTTGTGATCCGGATTGACCAAATAATTGAGTTTCACATATTCTACCCGCAAACCAATTTCCGCTTCCACTTTTTCGCGATCGATGATGTAGTTGCCATAAACCGCCGGAATGATCTCTTTGTAAGTTGCCCAGCCGCCTGCATTGGTATCGAGCGGTGAATTGATGCCCGGATAAAACTGCATATTGGTAGGAATGCTCCGGTTGCGAAACTTAACTCCGGTTTCCAAGCGACCATACTTAAGCGGTTTGATGTAATCGACGGTCACATCTGCTACCTGTTCATCCGAAAGCAATTTAAAGGCATCTTGTCCGGTATAGGTCGGATAGATATTATCGAAAAAGTACTTTTCATTTTCGCGGTGAAAGGTATAGTTGAATCCAATATTGAGGATGTGTCCGGCTTGCGGAAACTGATGACGAAAAGCGGCTGTTGCCATTACGGTTGTTTTGAGTTCGTCTTCAAGGAATTTCCACAAACGGATGCGGTCGGAAGAATCGCGGTTAAAAAACGGTTCTTCACCGTGATCGAGGATTTTTTCCATGCCGTACAATCCGGAAATCGTAAGCGTATTTTTATCGTTGAACGCATAATCAAAACCCAGTTTAGCATTGGCGAAATGCGTATTTCGATTACGTTTGGTTTGCTGATCGATGATGGTTCCGTCGTCATACGTTCGTGTTACAAACTCATTTTTGTTGAGCGTTTGGGTATAAAGGTAATCGCCCTGAAAAAACAGGTTGATCTTGTTTTTGCGGTAACTCAACGACAGTGTCGGGTTGATTTTCGGCGTAAAACGGTATTGCGGACTCAGCGTAGGCAGGTTTTCTTTCTTCACCCACAACGCGCCCAAACCGCTGTTCAATCCTACTTTACCCGAAAAACCGTCTTGCTTGTTTTTCTTCATGATGATGTTGATGATGCCGGCATTTCCGTTGGCATCGTATTTCGAAGACGGATTGTTGATGATTTCAATGCGCTCTATGCCCGAAGCAGGAATATTATCCAACCCGTATTGATCGCCAAAACCCGTTAATGCGGTTTGTTTTCCGTCGATCAGAATGGTCACTTTTTCGTTGCCTCTCAGCTGCACTTTTCCGTCTTGAACCGTTATTCCGGGCAAGTTCTGCATGACTTGTAACACCGACCCGCCACTTTGCGCAATGTTGTTTTCTACCGAAAACACTTTTTTATCCATCTTGTTGTTCACCCCTTCTACCTGACTTATGATCACCACTTCACACAGCGACTGAACCGCTTCGTCCAACTCAATCACCGAAAGATCCAGGAAATCCGTCAACGTGCCCACGTACAAAGCATTTCGGTAGGTTACATATCCAAAGGCATTGATTACCATCACATAATTCCCCGCTTTCACGGAAGCAACGGAAAAACGTCCTTCTTCATCGGTAATTGTTCCTGCTACAAACACGGAATCGGCGGCCTGCTTTAAAACAACCTCAGCAAAAGGCAAAGCCGAATGATCGGTCTTACTTTTCACCATTCCTGAAATGGTAACACTTCCACTTTGTCCAAATACGCTACCAGATAGTAGCAAGAGGATTGCGGTAATCAATTGAGAAAAACGGAATGCGTTCATGGTACAAAGTTATCAAAGCTTCCTTTCGGAAATGAAGTTATGGGGCAAAGATACGGGTGCAATTCTGTCGGAATGTTGAAGAGAGGAATTGAACCGTACATTGATGCAGATTCCTCCGCCCCAAAATCATGTTTTTAGCTGATCTGTATCATGTTTTTTAGCGTGAAGCTCCTCTATTTTTGGTTACTACAAAATCGAAAAAATGGATTCACTCGTTCAAACAACCGCATTTCAGCAAAAGATAGATCAGGACCTCAATATTGAGCCGAAAGATCACATGCCTGATGCTTACCGCACGCATTTGATTCGACAGATTTCGCAACATGCCCATTCGGAAGTGATTGGGATGCAACCCGAAGGGAATTGGATCACCCGTGCCCCTAGCCTGCGCGCCAAACAAATTCTGTTGGCTAAAATTCAAGACGAAGGCGGACACGGATTGTACTTGTACAGTGCTGCCGAAACCCTGGGCATTTCGCGCGAAGAAATGATTGAGCAATTGCACACCGGCAAAGCCAAGTATTCCAATATTTTTAATTACCCGACACTTACGTGGGCCGATATCGGCGCGATCGGGTGGCTGGTAGACGGCGCTGCGATTGTGAATCAGGTGTCGTTGCAACGCACTTCTTTCGGGCCTTATGCTCGCGCGATGGTGCGCATTTGTAAAGAAGAAAGTTTTCATCAACGTCAGGGGTATGAAATCATGGCCAACATGATGAAAGGAACTGCCGAACAACGCGAAATGGCACAAGACGCCATGAACCGATTCTGGTGGCCGGCTTTGATGATGTTTGGTCCGCACGACGGTGATTCACCACATTCGGGTGATGCTTTCCTTTGGAAAATCAAACGCAAAAGCAACGACGAACTGCGCCAAAAATTCATCGATAAAACCATTGATCAGGCTACGTTGATTGGTCTCACCGTTCCCGACCCGGAACTGAAATGGAACGCCGAAAAAGAAGGTTACGATCACGGTGAAATCAACTGGGAAGAGTTTAACAGCGTGATTCGCGGAAACGGACCTTGCAATAAACAACGTATGGCGCACCACATCAAGTACCACGAAGAAGGAGCTTGGGTACGTGAAGCAGCTGCAGCATATAAACAACGTAAAAACGAATTTTAAAACGATACATCATGGCAACAGATACGCAATTGGATCTTTGGGAAGTTTTCATTCAGCAAAAAGCAGGTGGAAACCATACGCACGCCGGTAGTGTGCACGCTTCCGACAAACAAATGGCGTTGCAAAACGCACGCGATATTTACACACGCAGAAAAGAAGGCACCAGTATTTGGGTGATTCCTTCGCAATACATTACAGCTTCTACTACCGAAGATGCGGATATGTTATTCGATCCGTCTGACGACAAGCTATACCGTCACCCGACATTCTACGAAATGCCCGAAGGCGCCAAACAAATTTAATCTCCGGTACCATGACACAACAAGAAGCGTTATTCAAGTATACGTTGCGATTGGGCGACAATGCACTCATTCAGGGGCATCGTTTGTCCGAATGGTGCAGCAAAGGTCCTATTTTGGAAGAAGATTTGGCCCTCACCAATATCGCATTAGACAACATCGGGTTGGCACAGGCTTTTTTGAAATATGCCGGAACCATTGAAGGGAAAAGCAAAACCGAAGACGATTTGGCTTACAAAAGAGCCGAACGTCAGTTTTACAACAATCAGATCACCGAATTGCCCATTGGTGATTTTGCCGTGACCATTGCCAAACAGTTGTTGATTTCATCCTTTGAGGTGCAGTTGTTCACCGCTTTGAGTCAATCTACCGACGAAACCATTGCAGGAATTGCGGCAAAAGGATTAAAAGAATCGCGGTACCATTTTGTACACAGCCGCGATTGGTGTTTCCGTTTGGGCGAAGGAACAGAAGTGAGTCATGCCAAATTGCAACAGGCTTTCAACGAATTGTGGCCGTATACCGGTGAATTATTCGAGATGGTTGAAGAAGACAACATTCTGTTAGTAGCAGGAATTGCAGCTGATTTGAGTGAACTCCAACCGATTTGGAAAGCAACCGTTGCAACCGTTTTAAAAGAAGCCACCATTCAGATTCCGGAAGACGGTTACATGCACACCGGAAGCCGAAATGGCATTCACACAGAACATTTGGGGCACATACTTGCTGAAATGCAGTACTTGCAACGCGCTTATCCTGATGCAACATGGTAACTCCGGCAACACATTCCAAAGAAGCAATCTTTGGGCTTTTAGCAACCATTCATGATCCGGAAATTCCGGTAGTGACCATTCAGGAAATGGGAATGCTCAGAGATGTTATCTTGGATGAAAATGGGTGCGAAGTGATCATTACGCCTACTTATACGGGTTGCCCTGCAATGGGAATTATTGAACATGACATACTAAAACTACTACACGATAGCGGAATTAAGGAGGTGCGGGTTACCACCTCCTATTCTCCGCCTTGGACCACCGATTGGATGACAGCAGCAACGAAGGAAAAACTTAAAAACTACGGAATTGCGGCGCCCATACATTCATCTTGCGTGAACTGGTTGCAACCGAACAATTTGGTAATCAGTTGTCCGAGATGCCATTCATCCGACACCACGTTGATTTCTCAATTCGGGTCAACGGCTTGTAAAGCCTTGTATTCATGCACTAGTTGTAAGGAACCGTTTGAGTATTTTAAGTGTCATTAATCAAGAAGAAAACTGCCCTTTTCAGCTCAACGTGTTTCGTTGATTTGTCAAAACCGTATCTTTAGGCATCCTTTATATCGGGGTGATTTTGACGAATATGACAGGTGAACGCCAATTAATACTGCTTTTCTTTCTGATCTTTAGCTTTGCTGTTTTCGGTGAAAACGGTCAAAAAAGTGTACCCGAAAACGAACGATCAATCACACGTCACCTGACCATTTCGGAAGATTTGATCAAAAAAGACCTGGATTCTGCACTTGTTCATGCGTTGGAAGCGAAACAACTACTCTCGAATATTTCTTCGGTTGAACTAAAAGCTAAAGTGCTGAATAACCTCGGAGATGTTTACAAATCAAAAGGTGAATTGGCGACTGCGCTCAACAACTACCTGCGTGCCAAATCAATGATCACCGAAGCAATCGGAAAACAAGCCAGTAATAATGACTTACGCTTACTGGAATCGGATACACACCTCAAAATAGGCACCTTGTATTTGCAGTTACAGAATTATCGCAAAGCGCTGTTTTATTACGAACGTTCATTGAACATTCTTGAAAAACTGGGAACAAAAGCACCCAAAGCCGATTTAGCCTTGCGGAAACTGAAGATTTACAATAACATGGCTGCTGTTTTCATTCAGCAATCGGATTACGAACGGGCATTGGTGTATTTTCGTAATGCCCTGGAATTGAATGAAACGGTCAATAATCCGGCATACGGAAGTTCCTTGCTCAATAATATCGGGATCTGTCACATGGAAAAGAATGAGCTTGATCTCGCGAGCCATTACTTTCAAAAATCGCTCAGCATCCGAAAAACAGCCGGTGACAAACAAGGTTGTGCGCAAGTACTTAACAACATTGCCAAGAATGAAGTCTACAAAGGCAATTTTGAAGCAGCAAGTACTTACTTTAAACAAGCCCTGGCGCTCAGTCGCGAAATCGGGAGCAAAGAATCGGCGTTGATTTCGCTCGAATCACTTTCTTCGGTAAACGACACCATGGGTAATTACCGCGAAGCATTGCGTTTTTACCGACAATACAAATTGCTCAACGACAGCATTTTCAATACCGAAAGTCGCACCGCAATAGCCACATTGGAAGAAGCTCACAAACGTGAAAACGACAAGAAAAAGTACGAGTTAAAATTGCAGAAAAACGAAGCCGACCGACTTAAATCGCAATTCAACACGCTGACGCTGGTTGCCACGCTTATTCTACTTTTACTAGGGGCGCTCCTTCTGATCATTTCCATGCGAAGCCGGGTAAAAAACAGCCGCTTACAGCAGGAAAAATTGACCTTAGAACGTGAAAACCTTGATTTGGTGCGCAAGACTTTGCAGGAGAATCTGGAATTTAAAGAACGTGAATTGGTCGCAAATGCCCTGTTTCTGCACAAAAACAACGAACTGATTACGCGTATAAAAGATACACTCCTAAAAGCAAAATCGTCGTTTACACGCGAAAATCAACTAGTAATTCAGGAAATCATCAGCGAACTTCGTGCAAGTCAACACAACCAAGCTTGGGAAGAATTCGAATTGCATTTCACCAAGGTTCATTCCCAATTTTATCAGGCGCTGCAAGAGAAATTCCCAAACCTTACTTCCAACGAACTGAAGTTGTGTGCTTTCTTGCGCCTAAACATGTCTACCAAAGACATTTCCGCCATTACCAATCAGACGGTTAATAGCATTACCGTTGCCCGCTCGCGCTTACGTAAAAAACTGAATATCGATGGAGAGGATGTTCATTTGATGAATTTTCTGATGAGTTTGTGAGTTGGAGAGTTTTTTAAGTTCATGAGTTGAGTGAGTTCATGAGTTTGCGAGTTTGATGAGTTTATGAGTTGGTGGGTTGGTGAGTTGGTGAGTTGGTGAGTTGGTGAGTTTGGAAAGAAACTCAAAAACTTAGCAACTTAAAAAACTAAAGACCAACCAATTAAATCAACTTGTAGTGTAAATGTAATAGTGCTTTTTGGAAGTGTAGTGTGTTTGTAAGAGCTAAAATTGTAGAGACACAAATTTTTGAATGATTTTTACAATTCGAAATCACAATTAAACTCAAACAGATGAAAAAATCAGCACTTATCGGTCTTGTTCTCTTTACCGGTATTTCCCATCTAAGTTACGCGCAATACATCATTAAGGATACTTATTTTGAAACACATGCCGTTTCAAATCAAGGGCTTGTGGTTGGATACAATGAATGGGGCGGTCCGTATTCGATTTGGACACCTGAAACCGGAAATATTGATACAATTGGCGGAATTGCTCCCGGAAACGGGGTTGGCGGACAAGCCACCTTTTCAACCGACGGCAATTTTCTTTCGGGAACAAGTAATGGAGCTGTAGGTCCTGAGATGTCGCGCTATAACCGAACAACAGATACCTGGACAGCTTTGGGTAGCTTAGGTTTTTCCATTGATGCTTCTTTCGGTGGCGGTTATGCCATTTCGGGCGATGGAACTACGGTAGTTGGAAACGCTTGGGCTGATACGACCGGTGGTTATGCTTACGCGGATGCAGTAGCCTGGAACCAAACCGAAGGAATCATAGACTTAGGCACATTGTTTTTAGGAAGAAGCACGCGCGCCAATGCGGTGAGCAACGATGCTTCGGTAGTTGTTGGCTGGCAAGATTTTAACGGACCATGGAAATCGGCTGTTTGGCGTAAAAATCCTCAAGGTGGCTATTATCCGAATGAATACATTTTGCTTGATCCGCAGGGAAATCCTTCCGACGAGTTCAATCAAATGGGCGAATGCAGATCTATTTCCGGGAATGGCGTTTGGATTGGCGGCGAGGGCGATTATGCCAATAATGGAAACCCATGGATTTGGAGCGAAGCTACCGGAGTCATCGATTTGGGAACGCTTTTACCCGGCGGTACAGGATATGTTTCCGCTATCAACGAAAACGGTACGGTAGCCGTAGGAAGAATACAAGGCGGACCGTGGGATCCTGAAATTCCGTTTATCTGGACAGCAGCCGGAGGAATGCAAAATCTGAACGATTATGTAAACAACACGTTAGGTTTAACAACAGGTACTTTTCAAATGTATTCTGCCAGTTGTATGTCACCAAGCGGACAATACATTGCTGGTTACGGTGTGAATACGGCAACGTTTGAATACTTCGCTTATCGTGTAAGTTTGAGTCCGCTTGGGATTGGTGAAAACACGCAAAACGAAATTACGGTCTATCCCAATCCGGCAACAGATCAATTGATCATTGAAAACACAGGCAATGCTACATTGATAGTTTCCAATCCGGAAGGCAAAACACTTGCGAAAATGAACGTGAATGGAAACAGTCAGTTGGACGTAGCGAATTATGCTTCTGGAGTTTATTTTCTTACTGTTGAATCACCGGAAACAAAAACGACCAAAACCATTCGATTCGTTAAAAAATAAAAGCGTTAGAATGAAAGAAGCAGGTGTGTTAATTAGTCGTAGTAAACTTCACAACACACAAAGCGGGCGAACATGGATGTGTTCGCCCGTTCTTTATTCTGTTATTTTCGAATCTGTTACAATGTATTTTCTTCACTTCTTAAGTATGCGCTAAAAGGAAACGTAATTTTCAGGAAACCGTTGGTTATGAACCAAAGAATCAGTATTATTGACGAAGAAAATAGTTTTCAGGGCAACTAATTACCGGTGCCCGACCACATTATACTGAATAATAACCATGCATGTGTGATCATTTTAATCTTAAATTGATTGACACACCAAATAACTACGTTCATGAACGACAATCTTGCAAGTGAAATCTATTCAATTGACCAAGTCAAAAAAGCAATAACTGCATGGGAAAACTATGTAAATCTAGCTAAAACTGATAATGCAATTGCTGAAGGAATTATTCGCTATTTAAATCAAGGGTTTTGTTTCAATATCCATCGAGAAGATTACAACAATTGGGCTCCAAACAACCCAAAATACATCCATGCTTATCCCGCCATATTTGAGTCGGATACCGATCGTCCATTAAAATTTGTCTTAATCGATTCGACATCGGACTTAAATGCACAAGAGAATATGGATTATATATCCGTAAAAGAGTTTCATTACGGTGAATTTAGTGCCGATTTTTTTGAATTGCGCCCACCAAATCGTTTTGTCACTATTCCCTTATTAGAAGCTTTACATAGAAATTTTGTCTGGAAAATGTACTGCAAAAACTGGTTAAGTGGAATTTTGATTGATCAAAATCTAACGGTTTTCAAGGCTATTTGTATTCCATTTCAAGATTTTATGGAACTATTCCCGCGCGACATTCCCGACTCGTCTGCTATTGCATTTTTTGGACTTACCAATACATTGGCAGATCCGCAACCTTCTAACTGGTATACGATCGAATTGATTTTAACGAATGAGCATCGAAATTACAGCCTTCCTTCAACATTTTATGACATCAGCAGGCCGGTTCCTCCGTTCGAAACAGAGCCTGGTTTAAATATAGACGATTTTCATCTGCTTAAGGAGATTTAACGAACAAATGGATTATAATTTTCTTTCACGGGTTCTTTGGGTTGTCTCTATTGGCATCGTTACTTGCGGAAGTATTAGCATCATTTTGAAAGGATACGGAAGAAAGAACCTGCTCTTGCTTTTTTACTTGAGTGCGATTCTTTTGTTAGAAGGTATATCCTATTATTATTCCGAATACAACAGCCGACAACTGAATATTTTTTTGTTTCACCTGAGCGGTTTTGTTCACTTCTTTTTTATTACGCTTTGTTACTATTATTACTTTGACCGGGGCAAAAAGCTGGTATACATACTTGTTCTTTCTATCGGTTTTATACTTCTACTGGTCAATTCCACAGCGTATAACGGCACCGAAACGTTTCATCTGTATACAAATGTGCTTTACAACCTGGCCGTTGTTGCTCTCAGTTTTCTGTATTTCATAGGCATCGTGATCAACGGAATCAGACCGCAAAAATTCGAGTTATTCTTTAACAGTATCGTTTTGATTTATTTTTCTTACGATGCCATTATCTCTCTTTCTTCCAATTTCCTGATCAATGAACACCTGGATTTAGTAGCTCCTTTTTGGCTCTTCCGCACGTTGTTGCTTCAATTATTTTATGTTTCACTCATCAACTTCGCATGGCAGACTGGCAAGATCCTAAAATAATGCGCTTTTGGATCTTAGGAGCTAGTTTAATCATCTTGTTTCTACTTGTTTTCGTGTTATTTTTTATCCGGAATTATGTGGCTCGTATCATCAAAGAAAATCAACGACAAGCAGATTTCGCCCTTCAGACGCAGAAAGAATTGCTTCGGCATACGTTATTTATTCAGGAAGAAGAGCGAAGCCGGATAGCATTGGATCTGCATGATAACTTGATTTCTCAATTGAATATTATCCGAATGCTCAACGAAAATGAAGAAGATCGACGTGTGATTAATCACCGGTTGAAAAACTCAATGGCATCGGCTCGGAAAATTTCGCATGATCTCACACCTCCGTTGATGACCGAATTGGGTTTACCCGGGTTGATGGAAGAATATCTCGGGAGTTTGAACATTGGAATTGAACTTCATTTTTACTGTTTTCATTCATTGGAAAATAGTGAGCTTCCTCAGGTAAAATTGCATGTCTTTCGCATTTTTCAGGAAGTGATTACCAATTGTTTTAAACACGCAAACGCCTCGGTAATTGAAGTTCATTTCAGAGGAACAACATCGGCAATGACCGTACTGATAAAAGACAACGGCAATGGAGATGGAGTTACCACTGGCGACGGCCTCGGATTAAAAAACATTGAATCGCGTGCGCAGTTTTTAAAAGCCCGGTATCGATTTCATTCATCAAAAGGAGCAGGTACCCGCTTTCTTCTTTTTTTAAACCTAAAAAATCTGACAGTATGGGAGGAACAAAAATAAAACTGGGGATTGTTGATGATGATCTTCTGGTTGTGCAGCTATTGACCGATTTTTTTAATCAATCGGATCAAATCGAGGTATGTTTAACAGCCACTGGCGGAAATGCTTTTTTAGATCAGATAAAGCTTTCGGATACACTGCCCGAGGTTGTTTTGCTGGACTTGCGTATGGAAGACGGAACTGGTTTGGATGTACTTGAAGTCATTCAGCAACAGGCTCATCCTATCAAAACTATTGTGTTGACCGGTTTCTATAAACCATCTTTCATAGGGCAGATGATGAAGCTAAATGTGGCTGCTTTTTTACCAAAAGAAATCGACCGGCTTGAACTCATGGAAGTAATACTGACCGTTTCGGAAAAGGGCTATTACTTTCGGAGTGGTCAGCTAGAAATAATGCGTTCTCAGGTTTCATCAAAATCGCCGAAGATTCATTTTCCAAACAAAAATGCGCTTTCCACGCGCGAAGCTGAGGTACTAAAGCTTTTATGTCAACAGCACACAACGCAAGGAATAGCTGATAAGTTATTTGTTTCCGATAAAACAGTTGAAACACATAAGAGTAATCTGATTGCAAAAACCGGTGTGAAAAACATGGCCGGATTGGTGATCTACGCCATTCAAAACGGTATTGTGGATGCACATGAAATTATTCTCGTAGATCGATAACACGAAAGAAGAAAGGGAAGTGCATCTTCACACCTCCCTTAATGCTACACGTAACACTTGCTTTTAAAACAAGTAGTGGTTGCTCTTCTTTGTTTTTTGTGCAATGCTATGATTAGGAGTTTGCCGTTTTAATCATATTTGAAATTGCAAGTGCATCAGCGACAGTGTCCATGCTGTAAATTTGCATCACTCCTTGCGTAGTAGCTGTTTGAGCCAGGATGTTTTGCTGACCTTGCGCATTCACTGAATTTTCAAACATCAATCCCGTTGAATGGGCTGCAGTTTGGTAAACATTGCTCAATGCAATAGCCGGTGATTCACCAACTACTTTTACATTCGATTGCGTTACGGCATCCGTAACTTGAGGCGAAACATGATCTGCCATATCAGTTATAGTGTTGTGGTTGTGCATCCTCTTTTTTTCGGACAACACTCCCTGGTTAAATGCGACCGGACTATCCAGCCACAATGTTGTTATCAATTAAATTTCTTATTCGGAAGCCGTTCGGATCATTTTTGAAATCGCCAATGCATCGGCAACCGTGTCTATGCTATAAATTTGCATCACTCCTTGCGTAGTTGCAGCCATAGCCAGGATGTTTTGCTGACCTTGTGCGTTCACGGCATTTTCAAACATCAACCCAATTGAGTGGGCGGCGGTTTGGTAAATATTACTCATAGCAATGGCCGGTGAACTGGCTACAACTTGCACGTTTGTTTGTGTTACGGCGTCCGTAATCTGTGCTGAAACTCTATCTGACATAATCATTGTTGGTTTATTGAGTGCGTTATTTTGCGTAGAACACGCTCTCGGTTATTAAAGCAGATTGGTCTTTCCTATCATGCTGTTTTTATCATTTTTGGTAGGTGAAACACCTTTATATTCCGTTTAATCCGGCTTTGATCAAGGAGGCAACAAGCTCATTTTTCAACTCAAGCCGACTTCCTTTCATCTTGCCTCTCTTTGTAAGAACATCGGCACTAGCCTTTGCTGTTTTTGCCATTGCAATTTGAAAATTTGCTTGCTGGCTCCCT
>JBILJP010000071.1:0-16369 GCA_044377135.1 Fluviicola sp. | reverse complement strand
CGCATATTTTTCTTTTGCCTTTTCAAAATACGGTTTTGCTTTTTTGGCACCGCCACCAAACATTTTAGGCGTATAGAATACCGAAACCGCCTTTAGGTAATAAATGTGCGGATTGTTTTCGTTGAGTTCTTTTGCTTTCTTCAAGTTTTCCTCGAAAATAGGTCCATACTCTTTCCAGCGATTTTCACCGTCAACCGCCATTCGTGCATTTGCCAACAAGGCTTTCAACACATAAACATGATCATTTTCAGCGCCAAGTACCACGATTCTATCCAGGAACATATCGGCCTCATCAACGTACAAGTCTTTCTTAGCTACATCAGTTTCATAGTATGAGATAATAGCTTTGGTGTACGCACTGTAGTATTGCGCCACCCACTGATCCTGGTATTTGTTGGCGATCAAATCAAACTTGGCCGCAGCGGTCATCAGTGAAGGCATTGTTTTAGCCGAATCCATGATCGTGTATGCCTCTTTCAGGTTGTCTTCCATGGTTGGCTCTTGTGCACGAGCAGTTGAAACTGTTAGCGCAAGTAAAGCAAGTGATGTAATGATTGTTTTCATTGGTCTATTATTGGTTAAACTTATTTTATAACTCATCTTTATTAAACTCTGTGAGTGAGAAATTCACACCCAGGAAAATGGAACGGTACATGGGCGGAATAATCGGGAATCGCTGTGTTCCATCGGCACTGTAGCGGTAACCCAATACATTTTTCTGATTGGTTACATTATCCAAACTCAGGTAAAACACCGTAAACATTCTACGAATGGTAGTCAGGTAACTGATCGTAACCGAGAAATTATGGAAATCGGGGGCTTTTTCCGACAAAAACTCCGTGGAGTTCGGATCGTAGAAACGACGCCCACTCGCGTAGTTGTAACTGGCAGAAATGTTGGTTTGCCATTTCATGATAAAGTATTTGGCAATCACATTGAGGTTGTGATCCGATACATAATCTGGAGTTACTTTGGCCATGTAATTTTGGTACAAACGCTTGGTATCGACATAACTATATGAAATCCAGTAATCAAAGTTTTTGATTGATTTGCGGTCACGCCAGAAGAAGTCAATACCCTGAGCATACCCCGAACCTGAATTGTCAACCGTTCCCAAATCGAAGCGAAATTGATTTGGTGTATAAGTTGTTCCGTTCTCGCGCACCAACTGGTTATAGCTCTTATAATAAGCTTCAACACGCAAGGTGCGGTCTTTTTTCATCCACTGATAATTGAGCATGTAGTGAATGGATTGTTGAAAATCTGGTCGGTAACCTTGCAACAGGTAATTGGTTGATGCCATTTGGTAAAACATGCCCGTAGCAGCAGAAATCTGACTTGCTTCGCCCGTACGAATGGCAAATGCAGCACGCGGAACAATGTTTCCTTTTCCTAATAATTGTGAGTACTCGCCGCGCACGCCGGGTTTAATGGCGAACCACAAAATCGGTTTCCACTCGGCTTCTACATAACCTGAGCTCATCAATTCGTCAAACTGACCAATCAATGTATCGAATCGTTGTGTGTAATTGAATCGCTGTACGTCTGACCCAACCAATAGATTGAATTTTCGTTCTTTGGTTTCATACCACAATTCCACTCTTCCCTGCAAACGACCGTCGTTTCGGTAAAGCGGCGAAGCGCCCCACGAAACTTTATCGGTATTGTTGCTAAATGAAAATGCTGAAAACAGCTTTACATGCTCGTTGATAAAGTACTTGTAAGACGTTGTTAGCAAAGTGTTTTCGTTTTGAATCCCGAAATTGAGTTTTGCACCGGCAGATGACGGATCAGGAATGGTGATTCCCGACTTGTTGAAGGAATGCGTCAGGTTCATTTTAAAGATCCCGTTGTTTTCGGTTCTGGAAACATAACGTGCAGAAATACCTCCTCCTTGTGGAACCTGATAGAAATCCACATTGGTATTGGCAATGGCCAGATACGGAGCGATATTGGTATAATTGGCAGCGTATTCCACAGCATTTTTCCCCATCAGTTTTGATCCGGAGACATACGCGCCAGCAAAGTTCGCGCCAATGTTCATGTTGTTCTTTTCTGGTAAATCGGTGGTCTGCAAATCAAGAACGGCTGAAAGTGCTTGTCCGTAACGAACAGTATAACCACCGCTGCTAAAAGCTGTTCCTTTAAACGAAAACGGATTCAAGCGACTGCGTTGAGCAACTCCCGGAACCGAGCTATTGAAAGCATTTTGGGTAATTGTTCCGTCAACGATCACGCTGCTTTCGCTCACATCGCCCCCGCGTACCATCAGTCCGGTTTGGTCACCACCGTTGCGTTGCACACCCGGTAATGTTTGAATGGCCCCGATCACATCTCCTTGTGCACCGGCTGTTGTTACAATATCCAATGGCTTCAATACAGCTACAGAACGTTCATTATTGGCTTCTATCGTTCCGGCGGTAATGGTTACTTCTTCCAAACGCGTGGCAGCCTCTTGTAATCGAACGGAAACCGTATACACCGAATCGGCTAACGTGATGGGTTGGGTTGTTTTGGTAAAACCGATCAAATTGACCACCAAGGTTTGAGCTCCTTTTAGGTTGGTTGTCAAGCTGAATTTACCATCAGGACCTGTAGTAGTACCTTCGGTGGTATTTTGAAGGGAAACGCTGGCAAAACTAACCGGTTGTCCTTTTTGATTTTTCACTTCGCCGTTGATGGTACTTTGCGCATCAATTGTCAACGGAATGAATGCTACAAAAAGTAGCGTTAACATAGAAAATAGGGTTGTAAACTGTTTTGTCATGCGTTTGTTTTTTTACGTTGCAAATGTAGATGTAAGATTCCAATTCGACCAATTAAAATCGGTGAATGGTACGTAATGCAATGATGTGGGATGAATGGTAAAGTGTTTAATTGCAACTAATTTAGTTTTTGAAACCGTTTAACATCCTTCTGGTTTGTGTTTTTGAGGCTATTTAAAAATGTACCATAGTTGAACAAACGAGTCCTTCCGATTGTTTCGAACCAACTGTCTTTCAATATCAAGAATCGGTAAACGGTGGCAAATGATCGGTAAAAAGCATCAGAGAAACATTCGTTTAAACTATACTTGTATTTCCATTTAAAACACATGCAAGATCTACCGCACTACAAATCGGATGAACAACGATTCTACGCAACGCTTGCGCTAAAGCTTCAGCGAAAGTGTAAAGGCGCAAAGTTCGCGAAGGAAAAGGACTACCCTGTTTCAAAAATAGTTATTGAGTTTATAAACTAATGCACAACTTACAAACTCAGAAACTCAATAAATCAATAACTTACAAACTCAAAAACCATCAGTCTTCTTTCGCCGGTTCAGTTCCTTCCGGTTTCGGTTCTTCTCCTTTTTTCGGTTTCTTCGGCTTTTTGGCTTTCGGTTTTTTCTCTTTTTTCTTCTTACCCGCAGTCGGAACGGCATCATCTTCGACTCCGCTACTTACTTTGCCACCGAAGGTTTTGATTTCTCTACCCGATTCGTCCCAGACATGTTCTTCTATCAACACATCTTTCTTGTAAAGTGCGCGGCTTTTGCGTTTCTGATCCGGGAAGAATTCCTCAAACCAACCTTCTTTTAACCCTTTTTTATAGTTCTCCGAAACCTGCACAAATCCTTCGTAATAGAATGTTTTAAACTCACCGTTTTTCACATCCATATCCCAACTTTCGGTACGCAAAAGAATTCCATCATCGTAATAATACTTGCTGATTCCGTTACGTTTTCCTTGTTTGTAGTTGATTTCTTCAATGATCTTACCTTCGCCGTTGTACACTAAGAAAGCGCCTTCCAACAAACCATTGACGTAGTTACTTTGTTTGGTACGTTTGCCTTTGCTGTTGTAGCTTACTTTCGGACCTTGTAAAACACCATTGATGTAATTTTCATACTTGGTGGTATCTCCGGAAGAAGCTTTTGGTTTGCGGGAATAAAAAATTTGCGGACCGTGTTTTTGTCCAACAGAATAATTCATTTCCCAAGCTACGGTTCCCAACGAATCGTAATAGTAAGTCCAATGACCATTTTCAACGCCTTGCACGTGCGTACGAATCACCATGGGGCAACCCGAAGCATAATACGTGGTATCAGTACCGTTTTGCTTGCCGTTGACAAAACTTACCCGACGTTCCAAAATACCGTTCATGTGGCATGTTTCACATTGTCCTGAAAATGGTTTTTTAGCTGAAACAGTAATCACTGTATTGGAAGCTTCATCCAGCTCCAGTTTCTCATTGCAATCAACTACTCCGGCCAGTTTACCACAATCCCATTCGGTAAAGCGTTTTCCTTTGCGGGCATCGGCAATTTTGTAGCAGCTGTCTTTTTTAATCACCGGAATTCCTGGCTGAGCAACAGCTTTCATAGCAACTAAAAGCAACAAGAGTGTACACCATTTCATAAACGTCATTTTTTAGTTCTAATCAAAATCAATTATTGTTCCAACAATAGCGGAATGCGGTTCAATCCGTCGCGCATTTTGGCAGGAATGGGAATGGAACGCATCACTGAGCTGTCAAAACATACCAATACGGAAGTTCCGGTTGTACGTAAATCCTGATTCACACGTACTTCATAAGTCAAGGTAAAACTTTTTTCACCAAGGTGTTTGAGAAACACACTGATTTCTACCGGATCGTGCAGAAAAACAGGTTTCAGGTACTCCAATTCATTCTTGCGCAACAAAATTCCTTCACGCTTCCAATCCCAATCTGTTCCTAGTATGTGGCGGAAATAATGAATACGCGCTTCTTCAAAATAATTCAGGTAAACGGCATTATTGACATGCTGCATCATATCGCAGTCGGAAAAACGCACTTTGAGTCTTAACGGTTCAATCATATCGAGTTGTTTTTATCGAGTACAGAAAATTCGGAATTATTGGATATAAATTCGGGAACGATGTGTTTCATGGCTTGCACCACTTCCATGTTTGGAGAAGTAGAAACGGCGTGAATGAGCGCTTCTATTTGTGCCTGTTGTTCGGCATCACTTTCGCGCACTTTGGCTTTTAATATCTTGGGATGATGTGTTGGAAGTGCATTTTCTGCAGCGTTCAACAATTCTTCGTAGAGTTTTTCTCCGGGTCTGAGTCCGGTGAATTGAATTTCGATGTCTTTGCCCAACTCCAAACCGCTCAAACGAATCATGTTTTTTGCCAGATCAATAATTTTCACCGATTCGCCCATATCAAACACAAAGATTTCACCTCCATTTCCCATTACTCCGGCCTCCAGAACCAATTGGCAAGCTTCGGGAATGGTCATAAAGAAACGCGTAACGCGCTCATCGGTTACAGTTATTGGTCCACCTTGCTCAATCTGACGCTTGAACAGCGGAATCACCGAACCGTTGGAACCCAGCACATTTCCGAAACGTGTGGTAATGAACTGTGTTTTTCCGTGTTGATTGGAATATTGAGCAATGATTTCGGCTATGCGTTTGGAAGCCCCCATGACGTTGGTCGGATTCACTGCTTTATCAGTTGAAATCATAACGAACTTAAACACGCTGTATTGCTGAGCTAAATCGACTAAATGCTTCGTTCCTTTTACATTTGTGAGCACTGCTTCAGACGGATTATCTTCCATCATTGGCACGTGTTTATAAGCTGCCGCATGAAAAACCCACGATGGTCTGAAGGTTTCGAACAAGCGTTCCATTCGTTCTTTATTGCGGATATCACCCATGACCACTTCGATCGGACAATCGGGAAACAACTGTCGCATTTCAAACTGCAATTCGTAGAGTGGTGATTCTGCCTGGTCTAATAAAACTAATAACTTAGGCTTGTATTCAGCAATCTGAAGCACCAAACCACCACCGATAGAACCGGCAGCACCTGTTACCAAAACTACTTGATCGGTCAGTTCTGCGGCCAGTTTATCCTGATTCAACACAATTGGTTTTCTTCCCAACAGGTCTTCGATGCGCACTTTGCTGATTTGTTTTGTGGAGAATTCACCGTTGATCCAGCTCTTAACGCTAGGCACCTTGCGGATTTCAACACCGGCTTCCAGACACGCTTTTACCACACCAGCCCGGTTTTCTTCTTCCGGATCTTGAATGGCGATGATTACCTGAGTGATTTTCTCTTCCTTGAGCAATTTCTCTAAAGCAGTTGTATGGTAAACCGGAATACCTTCCAATCGTGATCCAACTATCTTTTTATTATCGTCGATAAAACCAATGATTTTGTAATTCAGGCGAATATCGCGTTCAATGGTCCGTTTAGCTATCAAACCGGAAATACCTGCACCATAGAGTAATATGCGTACATGTTCTTCTTTGTTTTTTACCGATTCCAAATACCACAGCTTTACAGCAAAACGCGCTACAGTCATCAGGAAAAAACAAATCAGGTATTCCATGATCAAAACCGAAGATGGAAATAAGAAATAACCATCGTAAAAGTAATAACGAAGTATTCCTAACACTAAAAATATAGCTGAACTAATTGTTACAGCAATAAAAAGCCTTCTGAAATCTACTGTTGACGTATGACGAACAATTCCTTTATGAATTTTAAGGAAGTAAAAAGTGGCAAATCGCACCACAAAAAACACTAGAATAGATTTGGATAAAATTTCCCATTCGGTCACCCACAATTGTTTATCGGCTTTCAGGTCGAAGCGAATAACATACGCAATGAATAGCGAAACTGCCGACAATCCGAGGTCGAGCAGTATTATAATCCAACGCGGTGTATTGGTTTTCGGGAACATCTTACAAAAATAACGGAATCTCTCAATAATTGGCACTGCGAACAGGCAGGCCGACTCATTATTTTACCATCAGCCTTAGGCTGACACAGATTTCAGCTCGCCTAACGGCCTCGCTTTATAACCAATGAATTCTAACAAAAAGCGCCTCTGTTATGAGCCGAAAAATCTCAGCTACTGTGTGATGTTTTATTGTGCTAGCTATGTAATCCTCCGTTGAGCGAAATGGTTTGTCCGGTTACATAATCGGCAGCGGGTAACAACAGCCAATCGATGGTTGCCAAAATGGTATCCACAGATCCCAATCGTTGCTTCGGTATTTGGAGTCGAATTTGTTCTTGTAGTTCGGGAGAAACTTCGGTAATCATTCCGGTATCGAAATATCCGAGTGCCAATGCATTTACCGTTATTCCGCTAGTTGCTGTTTCTTTTGCAACCGTTTTGGTTAAGCCCAATAATCCGGCTTTACTTGCCGCGTAGGCAGCCGTTCCGGGAACGCCCGTTTGTGCTACCACCGAAGAAATAGAAATGATTCGTCCGAATTGCTGTGCACGCATGCCTGGTAACACGGCTTTTGTCATTAGAAATGGTGCGGTAAGATTGATGGCAATGACATCATTCCAATCTTCATTGGCCAACTTCCACGACAAACCGTTTCTGGAAATCCCAGCGTTATTGATCAGCACATCTATTCTACCGAAACGTTTCACTACATCTGCCACCAATTGCGGAATAGAATCCTGATCGCGTAAATCGGCTTGAAACCACTCGTGTTCGCCAGTTACTGCGTACGTTTCATGCTGATAGGTATGCAACGCTAAACGCACATTCTTCGTTTCGAAATGTTGCACCATGGCCGATCCCAAACCGCCTGTGGCTCCGGTAATTAAAATGACTTGTTGTTCCATTTATCGCGCAATGATTTTACTGTTTTCCACCACAAAGGTGCATTATTCCAATGAAGATGTTGATATGGAGTGTCTGTTGCGCCCCAATTCAAGTTAAAACGACGCACTCCTTCGGCATTGGAACCACCGAAATCGAACAACATATCCATTGAAATGGCTTTCAGAATAGCATATTCCATTAAACGGTACATACCGCCGGCATTTTTTGCTTCCGCAGTTACGGTTCCTTTCAGGTACAATACACGATCTTCAAACACAAGTAACCACAATCCGCCCTGCCATTCGTTTCCATTCCAAAGATTGATCTGAATCATTCCCATATCCTGAAAATCAGTCACCAATCGTTGAAGTTTAGGCAATGAATGTCCATCTATTCCAGCAATTCGCGGAGCCAATTCCGTTTCCAGTAATCGCATTAATTCGGTAGGCATCCATTTTTGTGAAACTTGAAAATCTGCTGCTTTTTTGAGCATGCGTTTGGCTTGCTGATTGGGTTTTAATTGATCTCGTTTCAGTTCCTGGTGTACTTTTTCAGATCCGCCATTAGACATTCTGGCATTCACATCAGCTACCGGAAAATGCAATTGGAGTTCTTTTACTAACACTTCATTCGCAGGTTGCTGTTCACCAATCCACTCGATGTACCGATGAAAAAATGGTGCATACAAAACTTTTACTCCGGCTTTTATGGCAAACGGACACACAATTCCACCTGAGCGATCATCATTAAAGAGAACAGCCCAATTATCGGCGGTTGCATCCAAATAGGTCGAAAGAGAAAACACCGTTCCACCACTTTGACATACAAGCTTGTCCCATTCTGTTTTATTTACCGCTTCGGCTGAAATTAATTGCATGGCAGATCGGAAAACGTTGGAAAGGCGTACTTATTTCGTGTGGATTTCAAGAACCGTTCAATTTGTTCAAGGGCATAAACGGTTAATCCTTTCGGGTGACCGATTACCACAAAATGCTCCACACCTTTTGATTGGTAACTGGCTGCTTGTCGTTTTAACATTCCGGCATAATAACCGTCGGCGCTAACATGGTTCCAGGTAAAGTTGGTGAGTACCGATTTTTTTCGTCCGGGTTGCGCTAAAAAACTACCGTCGCCTATCATTTTGTGTCGGGCAGGCTGTAAGCGACCTAGCGCATACAATTTCCAATAAAACGCAGGTGAATAGCGCCATGAAGCAATGGGATATTCGGTGAAATGACCATTTGGTTCAACAACACAGACATCGCTTTCAAATCGGTAAGCCGGAGAATAAGCCGGAACCGAAGTAAAATCGAAATCATAATGAGGTGATTGAAACTTTCCACCCGGAAAAACACTGCTATCGATGCGCAGATTCAGTTCTTTAAACACCTTTTGCAAGCGCGAAAAGGGCTGAACACACCAACCACCGGCTCTAAACGAATGTACAGGTTGATGTGTTAATTCTTGAAGATATAAATCGTACCGCTTTACGATCTGCTCGATTTCCTCGTCGGAAAAATCATCTAATTTGTAACAATTATCAGTAACGATTTGCCATTTCTCACCATCATAGGTTGATCTTTCCCAATGTGGGTGAATGTGCAATTGTACGGAAGATCCCAAACGAACCATTTCTGCAATTTGCGCCTTGACTTTTGTGAGATCTGTTTGCAATTGCGGATGATTCGGCGCGAATTCTTCCAATTTGAGTAAATAGCCTACATCAATGAAAAAAGTCATTCCAACCTGGTAGTTTTCACTCAATGTCAGCAATGCCGCTGTCGGTTCAATCATGCATTTTTCAACAGAACCTGTGTTGATGCCGAAAAACAATTCATAATCGAAGGTAAACAGTACTTGCATGATACGAAGGTAGTTTTTTTTGTTGTTTCAATGTTGGAAGCATTGGTTGCATCAGTACATAACAACATTTGACATTGGTCTGTCAATTACCAAACTGTCTAAGTTGTATAAACTTCTGGCGAAAATCAATTCGTCACCTCCATCAAAATAGACAAGTGTATCTTCGGAAAGGTATTTTAAATGCACTTTACCACCATTTAATCGAATAGTATGCTCATCAATATACTCCCATCTATTGGGCACAATCACATCAGAATATTGATGAATACTATAGATATTTTTGCCTTCATAGTGAAACTCCATAAAATCTCGATTTAGGGCAAATTTTTTGGTGATTTTTGTAATCGTATTCTTCTTTATATCATTTTTTTCGCCATTTGAACGAATTACATACACAAGATTCCAGTATTTACTATTGTTATTCGTGAGTTTGTGTATGAACTCAGCTTTCGGGTTACCACATCCATTCAACAACAGAGCTAAAGCAATTATGCGTAAAAGAAATTTCATAACACTTATTTTTTGGTGATTGTTGGATCGGGAACACCCCAATGTTTTTCAGTCATTCCCATATCTGAAGTTTTATAGCCTTTATGAATGGTGATGCCATAATTAGTGAGGACATTATTCATTTTATCAACAATCACATTCATTATTATATCTTCATCAAAAACATCTTCACATTTGTTGGTTAGCTCATCCAATTTAGGATTCCATTAGTACATGACAACATTTGACATAGGTCTATCCTGTACCAAACTATCTAAATTGTATAAACTTCTAGCGAAAACAAGCACTTCACCACTTTCATAGTAAATAAGGGTGTCTTCAGATAGGTATTTTAACCGCACTTTTCCACCATTTAATCGAATTGTATGCTCATCAATGTATTCCCATCTATTGGGTACAATCACATCGGAGTATTGGTGCTCGTCATAAATAGTATTTCCATTGTATAAAAACTCTTTAAATTCTCTATTGGCAGAAAACCTTTCACAAATAATCAAACGAGGAAGAGTTACCTTTTCACCATTTTTTCTAATAACATACACAAGATTCCAGTATTTACTGTTATTGTTGGTGAGTCTGCGTATAAACTCAGTTTTTGGGTTACCACATCCATTCAACAACAGAGCTAAAGCAATTATGCGTAAAAGAAATTTCATAACTCTTATTTTTTAGTGATTGTTGGATCGGGAACAACCCAATGTTCTTCAGTCATTCCCATATCTGAAGTTTTATAGCCTTTATGAATGGTGATGCCATAATTAGTGAGGACATTATTCATCTTATCAACAATGATGTTTACTTTTGCAATATCTTCTTCTCCCCAACATTTATTATATGCCTTTAAAAGCTGTCCCCCCAACTGTTGCCATTCCATTTTTAAACTCTTGTGTTGTATGCTTAAACCCGGGTTCTTCCATTTGAGAAAGATATATGTTTAAATGTTCAATACCATCTTGTGTACCTTTTTTATTGTCACTTATACTATCATCCTTCAAATCTTTATTGTATTCTATTTTGTGTTGCCACTCATGGTACAAAACACTTTTAAGATTGTGGTAATTTGACAAAGATGAATGAATCTTACCTCCCGTGTAATTAATTGAAATATCTTTCCCTATTGTGAACGCTGGATTTCCGGCTTTCGCAGGCGTTTTTCCGTTGGCAGGAATTTGATTTGAGGGAGTTCCGTCGGGGCTTTTTTTAAGATTTACAAGACCACTTCCCTTTCGATAATTGCCCTTTTCATACTTGATACCGATCTGAAGAGCATAGTTTCTGATTACTTTTTCAACAACTTCTCTTTCACTTGACGTATCTAAGGGCATCTCCGTTAATAATCTCTTCGATTTCCCATCTACAGACAAGATAAAAATGTGGTAGTCGGCTCCATTGTATTGTTCACTCATTTCTTTGTTCCAACTACCATCTGCATTAAAGTAATCACCACCATCCTTCACATTAATTTTGGCGAATAACGCTTGTTTTTCCTGTTTCACAAGCCGGGTATTATCCATTTTATATTGAACAGGAGCAGTTGATGGAACATGAATTGGAGTGGTTTCAGAATTTTTGAAATCTACCTGCCCTCCACTTTGCCGGACTTCAGATTTACCTACCAATTGTTTTGCCTGAATACCCAAAAAAGGCTTATTGTTTTTCAAACGAGAAGAAGACGTATATCTTCGAGCTTTTCTCAGCATAGTGATTCTACATTTTTTCTAATGCAAGATAAGTTTTTTTTCACGACACTACCCACTGTTTCTATTTCATGTTGGAGGAAAATGTCTAGTAGATTCGCTGACAATATATACTGGGGCAGCAACAACAAATCCTGTATATTTGCCTTATGCAAGAAATCGAACGTAAATTTTTGGTCAATAACCTGATTCATGAAGTATTGAAAGCACATCAACCGCTGGCTATTTGTCAAGGTTATATTTACGATGGCGCTGATGGCAAAACGGTTCGTGTGCGCACCAAGGGAAACAAAGGTTACCTGACCATTAAAGGGAAAAGCACCGGAATTTCTCGAACAGAATTCGAATATGAAATCCCGTATGCTGACGCGGTTATTTTGCTGGAAAAGTTTTGCGAAAAAACATTGATCAAAGACCGGTACAACATTGAAGTTGGCGGCATGACTTGGGATGTAGACCAATTCCACGGTCAACTGGAGGGATTAATTGTAGCCGAGATAGAATTGGAAGATGAAGCCCAATCATTTGAGCATCCCGAATGGCTGGCGCAAGAAGTAAGCGACGATGCGCGTTATTACAATGTTAACCTCATCAACGGTTCTTTAAGCCTTTAGATCAGTTATTTTCCTGCGGATTCGTTTCAATTTCGGAATCTTCGGTTGTTCCTGCATCTGTTTTCGCGAAAACTCCCGGAAGCACGATTCGTGTAAACAAATACCCGTTTAAAAAACCACAAACGGTATAGAACACAATCAATGAAGAAATGAACATCGCTTCGTGCCCTAGTAAGTTCATTTCGCCCGCCATACTTTGAGAAATGGAATTGATTTTGTTTCCTATTTCATCCATTTGAGTCAAACCAACTCCCAGCAAGATTTTAGTTAACCAATCTGAAATTTGTTCCAAGTTGGTATTGGCGCGATACACTTGTTTTCCGTCATCCATTTTCACTTCGGAAGATTTCGGAATAGCAAATAGAAATCCTAATAAAGCACCAAGTAAAAAAGTAGCTCCGGCGGTCAATACAAACAAACCAAAAGCATGTGCTACGTGACCGAAAACATGTGCTGTAGATGAATAAAAACCGATACAAATTAGTCCGAAAAAGGGAACTCCCAATGAAAGTGTATAGGCATTTTTCTTCGTTATCTTCATGTAATAATGGTTTAAGTTGGCGAAAGATACTGCTTTTTCGAATTAGCCTTACTGTTTTGAATTATCTTTTCAAAAAAAACTAAATAAGCTATAAATTAAACACTTACCATTAAATACAACTGCAATATAGTGGGGATTGGGAACTGGGGAGCTTGGGAACTAAAAAATTACGGTTCCCAATTCCCTAAGTATCTCATGCTTTTTAATCGGCGATTAAATCGGATTTTTGCGTATCGAAAACTGTTCCGCCAATGCGCACAGTAAACCAGGCCAGGAAAAGCTCCATGGAAGGTTTGGGCCAGTGTGTCTCATCGTCAGTGACAGCTGCGCATTCGTTGTGCATGATTTTCTTGAAATGCTGTTCGATGACAGGTTCGATTTCAAAGAAATCTTCATCAATGAGGTAAACCGTTCCTTCAATGTCGTCATCTTCATTGAAATCGAAATCTTCGTCGTGTTCTTTTGCCCAATCGCAAAACGGTTGAAGCGGTTCAACCAAAATATATCCTCTGTTAACTGTTTTCATCTGTTTTTACTATTGGTTTTTCCACACCTTTATCGATGCGTTTCCATGTGGTTTTGCCGGATTTGGGAATATTCACCAAATACAGCCAATTTTCTTTTTTCGGATCATTGTTGAGTAAGGCCCGAACTACTTTTTCATCAATGGTTTTATTTCCTTCTATAATTACCATTTCTTTACTTCCCACCAACCACAAGGCCGTGCGTTTCGGAATACGGATATTTCCGCCCACGGTATACGATTTGCATTTCGGCCCGAAACAATCGATCCAATTAAAAAAGGCGTTTTTGGTACGTAAACTGTCTTTGAATTGATAGCGTAGAAGTACCAAACTATCCTTCGAACCGATGGTCATCCATTTTTCTTGGGCATTCGGTCCGAAACGATCCGGAAACAACAAGGTATCCCATTTCATCCAGCGCGAATCAAGCATCATTGTATCAACAATTGCCAAAAACAAACTGCTTTCAGGACGTTCATTCACAAACGAAGAATCGATCTTTTTAGCGTTTTGTTGTTCTGAATACTTATCGGAAGTCGGAGCCAGATCATCATAACCGACTGTTTCTTCAGGTTGGTCGGTACAAGCGACAGCGGTGAGCAATAAAACGGAGATAATGTATTTCCACATAACCCAAAGGTACAAAAACTAGTATTGGCTTGATAAATTCCTGATCGATTTCATCGTAAAACCGATTCCGAGTTGAATTTTCAGGGCATTTCCTCTTACAACATGGAGGTAATAAATCGGGGCATAGCCTACTTTTAAGCGCAATTTCCAGAAAAGCTGAACGCTGTTGCTTTGGTAAAATTGGAGAAAACGCCATTCTGCAATTGCACCGATTTCCCAATTGAACGAAGCACGGCCTTTGGCATACAACGAGCCTTTGGGTTCATCTCTGTTGATAATGCGAAAAGTACTTAGTCCTCCGTAAGGTGTAATTGTCCATTTATAGCGATTGATACACTGGTAACCAAAGGTCCAGCCCGATTGATTGATTTGCAAACGATTGCTATCAGCGAATTTAAAATCTCCAATTATGAACGTAGAATCTGATTGCGCATAACTATGTAAAGCGTGGTAATTGAATTGAAAACGCTTTGATCCGAAACTTAGTCCATAACCAAACGCTGGCAAGATTTGAAAGTAATTTGATAAATCACCGTTGATGGAAGAAGCTCCGGCACCTAAATCAAACCCCAACTCCCCATTTCCCGATTCAAAATTCGGCAAGAAAAACCGGGAAGTTGCTATTAGCGCACTATCCATCCACTGTCTCCAAAATTGTATTTCACTGGTATCGAATCCGTTCTTCGTGATTGTGCGCAGGGCATTGATTTGATCGTTCACCCGTTTATTCGATTCGGGAATTTCAACATCCGGAAAAGCGTCGGTAGCATTCAACCGTTCCTGTAATTTTCTGGATTCCAATTCATAACAATCGAAAAACAACTGCGCCAAAGGTGTAAAACGAGACTTCACGGAATCGGCAAGAAAACTTTCAGAACGAAGCCACAGTGCGTCTACCCAATAATGAACATGCGTGGTTTTAATGATGCGTTCTTTTTTCAGTTTCACATCTAAATAAGCAATAAACTGTTCCGATCTTGTGTTTTCTAGTGGCTTCAGCCATTCGGCACGAGTGATTGCATCGTTTGACCATTGTATCGTATCTGCTTGCTGGGCAAAGATCGTTGTGCTAATGAAAGCGATGAATATCAGCAAGAAACAACGCATGGTCACATTTTTTTGACCGTTGCCAGCACGTAGTCAATTTGTTCGGCATCAATATCCAGATGTGTCACCATCCGGATCATTCCGGGTCCGAAAGCCACCGTTTTTATCTGCTGCTCTGCGAGTCGTTGAATGAACGTGTCACGCAATTCAGGTTGATTCAACACAATCACCACAATGTTTGTTTCAACAGGAATAACAGTTTTCACCCATGCACATTGCAACAAAGCTTTTTCAAGTAATTGCGCATGTGCGTGGTCTGTTTTCAAACGATCGGTTTGGTGTTGCAATGCGTATAAACCTGCAGCGGCTAAAAAACCGGCTTGGCGCATGCCACCCCCCAACACTTTCCGTACACGACGAGCGCGGTGAATAAAATCGGAGTTCCCCAGCAACAACGAGCCGACCGGAGCTCCCAATCCTTTCGACAAACAAATAGAAATGGAATCGAAAGCTGCAGCATAACGCTTCGGATCAATACCATTTACAGCCAACGCATTGAACAATCGAGCACCGTCTAAATGCAAGGGTAAATTCCTTCTTTTCGCCAAGGCAGAAATGCGTTCTATTTCGGTAAAATCGTAAACAGCCCCCCCACCTCTATTAGAAGTGTCTTCCAACGAAATCAATTGCGTTACCGGAAAATGAATATCGTCTGGCATAATCCATTGTTCAATTTCACTTGCTGTTAAGCGACCTCTATTCCCGGTCAATAAACGGACCGATGCGCCGGAATTTTTAGCAATTCCACCACCTTCGTATTTGTAAATATGACTGTCTTCGTGACAAATCACTTCACCACCTGGCTGTACATGCACATTGATTGCAATTTGATTGGTTTGCGTTCCGGAGGCACAAAACAGCGCGGCTTCTTTACCGAAATAATCGGCCGCAAAGCGTTGAAGTTCGTTTACGGTTGGGTCTTCTTGAAATACATCATCTCCGAGCGGTGCATGAAACATGGCATCGCGCATGGCGGAAGTGGGTTGTGTAACGGTATCGGAACGAAGATCAACGGGAAGTTTCATGTATAAAATGTTTGAACAAACTTAAGGAAAAAAATTCCAGAGAAAATTGTGAAATTTTAGATTTTTAAACCTTTAAAATTGGCCAATTTTAAATTTTTACACTTTTCAAAGAAGTCCGAAAACACTGGGATAAAGACTGACTTACAATCCCCTATTTCAAGAGAATGAACGAGTCAAAAAATTAAAACCGCAGAAAACAAAAAAACCACCTTTCCGAAGAAAGATGGTCTATATCTTGAAGAAAGAACTTCTT
>JBILJP010000070.1:0-16374 GCA_044377135.1 Fluviicola sp. | reverse complement strand
TTATAATTCTTCAAATCGGAAATCTAGCGAAAATGAAACAACTAACGATTATTGTTTCTCATTAAATCCATCTTTCTCAAAATGAGCATACCATTGTTGAATCATTTCCAATTCATTTAACGGTGGCAAAACAATGTCAACAGCTTGCTTTATTTTGTTTACAAAAATGCGGATTTCTTTTGCTAAAACGAGTTTGCTAATCAATTCTCCATCAGCAGGTGCATCCCAACCGTTGGTTTTGTTGGTGATTTTCAAAATAGAACCTTCATAGGCAGAGAACTCTAGTTTGCGTTCGGTGCCTTGTTCGTAAAAATAAAGAATAAATACCCCCGTAGTTTCTTTCGTACAAAAATCATACAACCCAATTAAATGTTCGCAAAAAACAGAAAAATCACCCCAGAAATAAACATTCCAATTCTCTCCCAAACAGTCAAAAACAAACGTTACTTTTCCGGTTGCATAGAGTGCATCTTCAATTACTAATAAATAGGCATTGATAAAGTCCAAATCACCCTCATAGATATCTATTTCAAAATCAGTTAGAGGGGATAATTCTGTGTATTCAAGATCGAATTTCATTCAAAATCGGAAATAACATAAAAATGGTCATAGATATATGCTCCGATAGTATGGTCAAAGAAAACGATTCCATCCGCCAACCGTGCTACTTCTTTAGCAGCCATCACCATTAATTGTACTTCGTCAGAATCAGCACTCATTTTTATTTCTAGTCGAATACTGTAGTCTATTTTTCTGAATTTTTCCAAAAACAATGGCACGTCTATTTTTTCAAGACCTTTGAAACCTTCAAGATAATCTTCATCCGTATAAATTGACCGTTCTTTTTTTGCAAACCACACATCAAAAAGAGCCGATTGATTGACAAAAACACGAATCGCATTTTCAAAGATCTTCTCAAAAGTTACTGTTTCATCAAGTAAGACAAGACGCTCACACAATTGCTGATCCCAATCAGGCGACAACGGTTTTGTTGGTAATACTTCAATACTTAATCCCATAAAACTAAATTCATTCAAACTAATTAAACTGACCTTTCAATCAAAATCGGAAAGAAGATATACGTGATGGTGTTTGTACGAACAAAAATCATGATCAAACAGAGCAATTCCATTCGATTGCCTAACCATTTCTTTAACAGCCATTATCATCAAATGCCGATCTTCATCATCTGTTCCTCTTCTTATCTCCAACCGAATGCTATAATCAATCTTTCTAAACTGTTCCATAAACAGCGGAACTTTTATTTTTTCAAGCCATTTGATTCCTTCAATGTATTCTTCATCAGGTGAAATTGACCGCTCTTTTATTGAAAGCCATACTCCAAAAAGAGATGATTGATTTACTATCACACGATAAGAATCCTTAATTCTTGTATCAAGCGTGATTGTTTCATTGATTAAAACAAGGCGGTCACATAATTGCTTTTCCCAATTAGATGATAGCGGTTTTGTTGGTAAAATTTCAACGCTTGCTCCCATAAATTTCGCTAGTTGCATATCGTTTTATACGCTTTTTTAAGTCTACAAAACAAGACGTAGTATTACTGATTGTATCATGCGTTTTTAGGACGATAAGTGTTTATAATTGAAATTTAAAAAATAGTTCACAACTTAGTCTTCTTCCATTATTGTCTTTAATTTCAATAACGAATCAATGTATTTTTCTTTATAATTTTCACAGTCATTTAACCATTCATCATTGTGAAGTTCATTTGAAATATCACACCAACTACCTTTGATATCATCTTTGATAAATTCAAAAAAATCTCTTTTAGAGATCGATTCCATTTGCAGAATCGTAAGATCAATCATTTTTAAGCAATAATTTAATCGTTCGCTATCATCACCAATAATTTCTTCATCAAAAAAATACTTTCCATGCGGCACATGAAAGTTCCCATGTAAATCAGCCAATACATCATTAAACCACACCGGATGATCTCTTTGTAATAAAAATAACTCCATGAATTTTTGGAGCCATGATATAATTTGATTGTTCAAATCAAACCATTTACCATTATATAATACAGGTTCCCATCCCATTATTTAATGTTTCATTGTATAAAACTGGCTGTAATCGTTTCATTTCAGATAATACAACTTTATAGATATCTATTTCAAAATCAGTTAGAGGGGATAAATCTATGTATTCAAGATCAAATTTCATTCAAAATCGGAAATAACATAAAAGTGGTCATAGATATATGTTCCGATAGTATGGTCAAAAAAAACAATCCCCTCCGACAACCGAGCTACTTCTTTAGCAGCATTTAACATCAATTGTTTTTCATCATATTCTATACTAATTTTTATTTCTATTCGAATACTGTAGTCTATTTTTTTGAATTTTTCCAAAAACAACGGCACGTCTATTTTTTCAAGCCCTTTGAAACCTTCAACATAATCCTTATCCGTATAAATTGACCGTTCTTTTTTTGCAAACCATACATCGAATGTTGGGTATTGATTGACAAAAACACGAATCGCATTTTCAACGATCTTCTCAAAAGTTACTGTTTCATCAAGTAAGACAAGACGCTCACACAATTGCTGATCCCAATTAGGCGACAACGGTTTTGTTGGTAATACTTCTATACTTAGTCCCATAAAACTGATCTTTCATAGAGTGAATTGCTTCTAACTAAAATAGCGTTGAATCAACTCTTCAGGGTAAAACCGATCCGCAACATCAGTAATCCATCGGCACAGCACATCCAATTTATAATTGGGATTACTAATTGATTCATTTTTCATTTTTTGAAACAAATCGGCTAATTGAAAAAGTGTTTCTTTATCTTCCACTTCCATCTTATCTACATTCTCCAAAGTAATGAGATCAAGCGTTTTTTTGAAACTATGCTGTAAAAATTCACTTGAATTTTCTGTTTTTAAACTATCATAAATCGAATCGGTCAAATACATTTCGGGTTGGTAAACACCCCAAGCACAATAGCTTTCCTCATTAAAAAACAACGAAAGATTCGGTGTCATTTTCCATTCAATGGTTATTCCCTTTTGTATTAATGAATCACTAAAACAAATGAGTAATTGCTCATCCATGTCAAAACAACGATAATCAAATGGTAGAATTTCAAAATTGATTGTGTCACTTACTAATTTGGGAATACCCGAACATTTCTTTGCATGTATTAACCATTCCGATAGTTGTGGCAGGTCAATATTTTGTTCCGGCAAACGAAATTCCAACAACTTAATTAAAAGCGTATCAGCGTCAAATCCGAAAGTATCAATTGTACTCATGTGGAGCCAATCTTCTAGACTCCCAACTAACTTTCGCCTCTCATCTTCAATTAGTTCATTCATCCGAAAAGGTGAGTAACGTACCCTTAAATCTTTCGGGATTATAGACAATCTTCCTTCAGGAACACCTGAAACCGGTTCAATTATAATCGTGTCTTTTAGTTGCATTAAATCTACTTTAATTATTCTTCAAATCGGAAATCAAACTAAAAAGAAGCCACAAACGATTATTGTTTCTCATTAAATCCATCTTTCTCAAAATGAGCATACCATTGTTGAATCATTTCCAATTTATTTAACGGTGGCCAAACAATGGCAACAGCTTGCTTTATTTTGTTAACAAAAATGCGGATTTCTTTTGCTAAAACGTGTTTGCTCATCAATTCTCCGTCGGATGGAGCTTCCCAACCTTTGGTTTTGTTGCTGATTTTCAAAACATAACCTTCATAGGTAGAGAACTCCAATTTGCGCTCGGTTCCTTGCTCATAAAAATCAAGCATAAATACTTCTTTGGTTTCTATTGTGCAAAAATCATATAGACCTACTAAGTGTTCACAGAAAACACAAAGATCACCCCAGATATAAACATTCCAATTCTCTCCTAAACAGTCAAAAACAAACGTTACGTTTCCTGTTGCATCGAGTGCATCTTCGATTACTCGCAAATAAGCATTGAGGTAATCCAAATCACCCTCATAGATATCTATTTCAAAATCAGTTAGAGGGGATAATTCTGTGTATTCAAGATCGAATTTCATAATATAAATTAATCAATAATTTTCGGATATGCAGTTTTGAGAAGATTATTATGTCCCGGAGGATTTTTAACCACAACAGCTTTCGTAACATCATCAACTACAGTTCCGTCAGGTAAAATAACTCCTCCAACACCTTTGGGAATATCGATAATGTTTTCGCCAACTACAAGTTTACTCCAATTCTTTCTAATCGCTTCTGCCGCAAGTTCATCATTAAGCCAATATCCTTGTGGTATTTTTCGTCCTTTCGCCCCATTCAATAAAGAGCTAAACTGTTTTTTTCCATGTTTAGTAAATGCGTGGCCAAATGTTTTTTCACTTTTTATATTCCAATTAACCTTTAGCACTTCGTCGACTTCATCCAATACTTCTTTAAGTTTTGTGAAATTCCCCTCAGAAATTGAATGTTCTATTTCATCAACAAAGAACTTATCATGTGTCTTAACTTGTTTACCTCTCTCAAATGCCTTCTTCAGTATCGTTAGCTCATCAGCAGTTAACCCAACACTTTCGTCTATTAATTTAGCGGCTTTTAATTCAAGGATGAACGCACCAAAATCATAGACTTTTGCTTTGGTGAAATAATAAGCTGTTGCCACCAATTTTGCAAACTCTTCGCCTCCCGGTAAAATGACCATACGTACCATTCCGCCGGTTGGACGCAATACACTTTTGAGCATTTCTTTAGCTTGCGCACGAGCTTTGGCCGCTTTTAGAATATTACTTCGTACCTGAGTACTAATATCTGCAATGGTAGCCAGGTCTTTTTCCAGTTGCACCACATCACCGGTTTTGTTGAATACCGTAGTGGCTTCTGCTATTGGTTTGGCGGCCTTAAAGGCTGCTGACAAAGCTGCAGTATCAATGGCAGCGCCCGCTATAGCCAATACAACCCAAACCAACGATGGATCATCGGTCAATAATCCCACATCATTCGCTGCGTTTTGGCGTTTGTAGTCTTCTACTGCTTCATACACGCCATACAAACTCAAGCCCAACGAACCGACTCCCGCAGCTACAGCTAAGGGTGCCGCAGCTCCAAGTGTCACAATGGTTAGCGCAACCGCAATCACCACAAAACAAATTGCTTTTAAGATTTTAAATCCATTGATGCGTTTTGCTTTGTCTTTGATGATCAAATCGAAAATGCTGTCTTTTTCAATTTGCTGCGCTTCCATTGATGCCGACAGCAACTGATCCAATTCGTAGATATGATCCGGATGCGCATGAATATCTGCCCACGTTTCGTCGATGGCTTCTTTTTTGCTATCGAGATAGTCTTGCAGGAACGTTTTTAGTTCTTCTTTTGAACCAACGCCTGCAAACGCTTCTTTGTCAAACCCATCTTCTTTCACCAGCTCCGACGGAAGACTTTCTATAGCTGAATTACCGTCAGCTCTTTCGGATGAAGCTTGCTGCTGCAAACTGCTTTTTAATTGGGTGTCGCCTGCCGCATAACCGCCCAAATCTCTGTGTATTCCGTTTGCCTGACTGTCTTTGGAATCGGCAGCATCATAATGCGCTTGGGCTCCCGATTTGGTTAAGGCATCAAAGAGTTGCGTGATGTATTTATCATCGTTGAGTTTTTTCTCTTCTTCGAATAACAAATGGCGATAGCGCAACAAATGATCTTCGGCAATGGCGATTGTTTCTTTTTCAAATGCCTTCTCGTAATCTGCAATGTATTTGCCGAATTCGTCGATGCTTTCAAAGCCACTTGCAATCAGATCATCGGTTAATTGTTGTTTGATGCGTTGTTCACGATCAATAAAGGCTTGTTTGAATTCTTTAAATTCTTCGGTTTCCGATCCGCCTTCATCAGGTTCCAATTTTTCGGCCTGACCTTCAATAAACACCTTGAATGTATGGTAACGTTTGTACAATTCCTCTAAACCATATAACTTCGTTTTAATTGTTTCCCGCTGTTCTAGTTCTTTTTGTCGTTGTTTCTTTCCGGCTAAATATTGGGCAATCGAACTGCGCAATGCTTCAAGATCGGTGGTCTCGAAATTCACAATCCCTTTGTATTCGAGGAAATCGGCGGTGGTAAATTGCTTAAGCAATGCTACAATTTTCACCAATTTTTCAAAATCTTCGGGTTTGGCTCCTCCTTCTGTGTGTAGAAATTCTTTTATTTCGGGTGGTAATTGATCGAGCAACTGTTTTTGCTCCATCACTTGTTGCTTGAAATCGTTCCAAACAGCCGCACTTCCCTCGTCATTTGCTCCGATCTTTGTTCCGGGCACAACACCCGTACTTTCGTAATAGCGTTTATCAATTTCACCCGAAACAGCATCCTTACTTACGCCTTCCAATCCGTTGTATTCGGCATCAGTAGTTTTGGAATCTTTCTTATCTGTTTTATATAAATCGAGCGTTGATTGGCTAACCGTAAACGTGACCGATTCGCCGTAATGCTTGCTTAAATCGTTGTAAAGGACTTCTGTTTCGGGGGCGGCAGTCCATTCCAAGTTGAGTACTCTCCCAAAAATCTGCAATTCGGCATACCTTCTAAAAGCCTGTTTAGAGGGCATTCCATCTGGTATCACAACTACGAACGAAACTTTCTTTTCATCGTCGCCGGGATCTCGCTGAATGAGTTGCGTAGAAGCTTTCTGCTGAACGGTATGCGTCAATTCATGCGCCAATAAATGTTTTCCTTCAGTAGAATTAGGGTTGAATTGCCCTTTATTGAAATAAACATCGTTTCCATGTGTAAACGCTTTTGCCTGAATGGAACCGCTCAACGATTGCGATTGTGCATCAGTATGAATGCGAACAGCTCCAAAATCAGCCCCAATTCCCGATTCCATTTGCTCGCGCAGATCTTTTAATAAAGGACTCCCTTTCCCTCTATTACTTGCCAATCCTTGTTGAAAAGCAGGTGAAACAGTTGGGGCTTCCCCACTTTCTTTTCGATTGATCGTTTCCTCTTCAACCCGTTGTATCGGCTTCGTTGAAGGAACATAACTTGGCGTTTTAGTGGTTTTATCTTTCGCAACCACTTTATCAGCAACAGCATCCGCCTCTTGTTCAAATGAATCATTCGGTTGATTCACCAGTAATTTTGCTTGTACGCCAATAAATGGTGGTCTATTCGCAGATGAATGCGCAACTTTTTCTGAAGAAGGTTTGCTTTTTCCAGTGAATAAGGCCATGGTGTAACCGTTTGAAGTAAAACTACAAAAAAGCAAGCTCTTGATTCGTTACCGAACCATTAATTTTCCCTCCTCACAAACTTACCTTTTTTCACCACAAATGTTTCTTTCCCCACCTGAAAAGTTGCTCCTTCTTCGAAAGTATGGAGGTTGGAATAATCCTTGTTGCTGAAATGCAATGTTCCTTTGGTGAAACGTGCCAGATTCATGTAATCTTCATTCAAAATAGGCGAATTACCGCACACAATCACATGCACCGGCTTGGTTAACTGCGACACCAAAGACATATCTCGCGGCGACGCCATGTTATCGGCAATTAGTACGGTAGATTGGCAAGTTGGACAAGCTGCTTCCGCTTTTAATAAGGCCTCAATGTTGTTTTCTTCCAAATCGCCACCCGAGCCGGCTTTCATGGCATCCGACATGTTGGTCAAAGCTTCGTCGAGTGTGGTTGCTTTAGCCACATAGATGCCACCTACACTTCCAACTTTTTTGGTGTTGTCTTTTCGGTCGTTGCCATCATTGAAAAACACAAAATGCGTCATGGATGTGTCCTTTTTGGCAAATTGTCCTTTGATAAACTCGAGCACCTGCGCGCTATACGGAGCCATACTTGCCGTTACGTCACATACCAGAATGGATTGTTTCCAGTTGTTATTGGCCAGAGTTGTGGAAACAAATTTACCTTGCGGTGTGGGTTTGATGCGGGAATAATCGAATTTCGGTATGGACGGTGCGGCTTCGCTATCCATCGCATATACTTCCAACGGACTGGGAACAATGCTTCCGCGCTCAAGGAAATCGACCGTAAACATCACCATACAATCGACCTTTTTACCACCTACCGAACCGGGTGACCATTTCGGCATGGTGCGCATAAAGCGCAAAACTTCATCGTGATACGGAGTCGGTTTTTCAGCCCCAGGCAATGAAATGTGTTGAATATTTCCTTCTTTATCAATGATAAACTGCACCACCACTTGTTCAGCCTCACTTTTCTCTGAAGTTGTCGGGTACTTGAGGTTCCGGGTAAAAAAATCAATGCGGGCACGCTCACCACCGGGAAAATCGGGCATTTTGATTTTAGGCGGTTCAGCACTGGCGGCTGTTCCTGAGGTATCACCTTTCAATTCATTTTTCAGGTAAGTATCGTATGCAGAAGGTGGAACAGTGCCGTCTGCTACTCCTTTCAAAAATTCCAGTTCCGTCTCACGCAACGCAGCCGAAGCGGGTTCGCGATACGTGATCGCAACACCGTGGAAATAATCTTTTCCTTCTTCCGGAGATGTGCAACCTGTTTGTGCCATCAATACCCACTCAACCGATGGTTGGCTAAGTAACTGAGGAGCGGCGGCAAATAAGGCTCGTAAGCGTTTGCGGTTCAACCCGTGTTGATCGAAGGTTTCTGATTTGCGATACGTGGTATAAATCAATTCGACCTTGGTGATTACCTTTCCCTTTAAGGCCGCCAATGATGCTTTTTCCTGGTAAATGGCATCGTTGAAACCGGTGCGCAATAAGAAAACATTGGTTTTGGGTTTGGTTTCGTATTTCACCAACGAACGCGGTGCAAGCGCAATGACATCTGCGATTAGTTCATCGGCTGTTTGCTGAGCTGTTGCAGACAAAAAACTCCCGATAATCAACGCTATTAAATACCACTTTTTCATACAGATCGTTTTTTAACCTAATGTCACACAAACAGCTTTGTTACAATTTTCAGTCCAAAAAGCGGGACAAAATTCCGGAATTCGGGAATTTTGGTGTTCGGAATATCCCGAACACCCAACCAAAATATCGATCGGTTTTTTTTGACAAAATGATTCGTAAAGGGTCTCAAATGAACCGCTATTCAGCCATAAAAGCCAACGTGAGATGTTTGGTCAAAAAGAAAAAGGTGAACAAAAACACAATGTTGCGGTGTATACTCGCTTCTTTTGAATCTGCATAAAAACAGACCAACCAAGCAACTAGCGGCGCCATGGCAATGAGGTAACTATTAAAGATGAAGCATCCCACAAACCCGGCAACCAATAGCATTCCGGTGACACGCAGAGACAGTTCTTTCCATTGCCAGGTTACCAGCAAGCCCCATACAAGAAACACCAGCGCAAATCCCAATAACAGATAATCGATAAACAAACTTTCTTCGAACCAGTGAAAATTGCGTTCGTTGATAAAGAATTCGAGTACAAAATCGGAAGCAATCAGTTGAAATACAGCCCATCCAATTGCAGTGAAACCAATCAAATCGGGCATTTTGCGATCGGCGATGTACAACATCACGATGGCAATCAGCATACTGATTTCATACAATGGAAACGGAAAGATCCATGTGTCTTTTTGCATGTAAATGGAAAATCCAAAAATACAAGCAGTAAGAATGGTTAGTCGAACAACGTGTTCCCTAGTCATTTTTCTTCGCCAATGCTTCTTCTATGTAATCGAAGGTGGAAAGAATGACCGGTTTTCCGTTTACGACCGCAATATCGTGCTCAAAGTGAGCACTTGGTTGACCGTCGGCAGTAACGATAGTCCAGTTGTCTTCTAACTGCGTTACTTTTTCGGTTCCCATATTGATCATCGGTTCGATGGCAATGGTAAGACCGTTCATGATTTTCTTTCCTCTGCCGCGTTTGCCGTAATTGGGAACCTGTGGATCTTCGTGCAAGGTTTTTCCTAAACCGTGACCTACCAACTCGCGCACTACCCCGTAACCGTTTTTTTCAGCGTGGGTTTGAATGGCGTAACCAATATCTTCGATGCGATTACCAACCACAGCTTGCTCAATACCGAGGTACAAGCATTCTTTGGTGACATCCAATAATTTTTGTCGTTCGGGTGAGATTTTACCAACCGCAAATGTGTAGGCATGATCGCCGTAATAACCTTTGTAAACCGCTCCGCAATCTACGGAAACGATATCACCTTCCTGGATGGGACGTGAAGTAGGTAAACCGTGAACCACTTGTTCGTTGATGGAAATCAAGAGTGTACTCGGACAACCATATAATCCTAAAAAACCGGGAATAGCATCTTGCGAACGGATGTATTTCTCTGCCATTGTATCCAATTCGAGTGGTGTCACTCCCGGACGCAATTCAGCGGCAATGAGTCCAAGCGTGCGACTTACCACCAAGGCAGCCTGACGCATGATTTCAATTTCTTCTGCGGTTTTGTATTTAATCATAGGACGATTCAACAAGTTCATGAGGGGCAAAGGTAAAATTTTAATGTTGAATGTTTGATGCTTATTTTTTGATGGAGGATTCACCTAATACGGAAAGCCTCATCCAACATCAAACATTCAACATAAAAAATTATTTTCCTTTCGGAACGTGTTTGTCAGTATATTTTTGTGCGGTTCTGTTCCAATTATCGATGTACTTACTGCGCAAGGTGTTCAACAAATCGTTGGTTTTATTGTAGGTTTCAACACCTGCATTCATTTCGTTAACGGCTTTGTTGTAACCATCAATATCTTCTTGTTTGCGATCGCGTTCTTTTTTCTGATCAAAAGCAGCTTTTACTTTGTTGAAGTTTTCGGTTTTCAAGAAATAATCGGCCATTTTCGGAACGTCTTTATCAGCTTCCGTAATGTAAAACTTCAACAATTCTTTCGTTACGTCAATCAAGGACGCATCATTGGAGTAGCCGGTCAATTTACCCAATTTCTCCAACCCTTCTTCAGCAGTTGATTTCAAGGCATTTCTGTTTTGTTCGATCGCGCTCAAATCTTTGCGATTGATGGCATCCATCATGTACAATTCTTGTTTGAAGCTTTTGAAGAAAATCAGGTAAACTTCGTTGTAGTGGTCGTATACCTGACCAGAAATTTCCATTTTTTGATCCAAAGCATCGGAAGTTTCAATCAGATTGATGTTATTGGCTTCTGCAAACGTTTTTTGCGAACGACCAACCATTTTACCGGCTTCCACCAATTTGTCGTTGGCTTTTTCACGGGTAGTCATGTAGGCTTCCATGGCATCATACGAATCTTCTGCAATGGCTTCCATATCTACGATTTTTGCATAATCTTCTTTCAAAACCAGGTTAACCATGGTGAAGTAAGCAATCACCGAATCGCGGTAAGCATTAGAACCGCCAAAACCTTTAGCCGACTTGGCTTTTGAAAGTGCTGCGTTGGATGTTTGAATCAGTTCACCACGACGTTTTTCTACTTTACGTGCGCTTTTTCCGTGAGAAACCGAGCTGGTATAATCCCACATATCTTGTTGAATACTGCGGTATTCGGTGCTAAATACGTTCATGTAGTCCAAGGCCGCATTTTGAGAATAGGTCGTTCCGGCAATCACCAATACGATTGCGGTGAGCAGGTGTTTGAATTGATTTTTCATTGTATTGTTTATTTGGTTGTAAAGTTCGAATTATTTTTTGCTTTTGATGAGATCGTTCATGATATTGACCGTTTCCATCAATTCGATATCGGTGCTCAATCGTTCAAGAAACTTATCGTTGTACTGACGCAATAAGTCATTGGCGCGATAAATCTCGGCGTCGAATAAGTTGGCTTTGGGTTCAAAACCGGCTGTTAAACCATCCTGAAACGTTTCCAATTTATCGGTCAATTGTTGCCATTCGTTGCGTTGCTTCAACTGAGCGGTTAAATCCAATACCAGAACGGTGTCTTTTTCATACATCGTTTCGTATTCGTTGATCAATGCTACGTAAGTTGCAAATGATGTGGTGTTTTGAACACGGTTTTCGGAAGCTGTTTTGAGCAAATTCACCGGTAAAGCCGCATTTGGTGTAAAGGTCATTTTTTTCGTGATCGAATCGGGAACGAGTGCATTTTCATAGGTTTCTTCACGAATCGATTCACCGGTTTCTATGCGAAAAGGCAACGTAATATCCGGAATCACACCGTTTTTCTGGTTCCAACTGCGTGTTACACGGTACAACACACCACCGGTAATATTGGCATAACCAAAATCGCTGTTTTCCTGCATTAAATATGCCGTTAGGTCATTGTAATTCGGATCGAGCGGATGAATGCTCTGACTGGTTGCTTTTCCAAACGAACGTTGCCCCACAATAACAGCCTTGTTGTAATCTTGCAACACGCCTGCTACAATTTCAGAGGCCGAAGCGCTTCCTTCATCGATCATTACAATCAACGGACCATTGTATACCGAACCGCGATTAAAATCTTTGAGTACTTCCACTTCGCCCGATTTGTCTTTGATGGCCAAAACCGGTCCGTAATCAATAAACAAGCCCGATAAGTCAACCGCTTCATGCAACGAACCACCTCCGTTTCCGCGCAGATCCAAGATGAGTCCCTTGATGTTTTCTTTGTTGAGTTTCAGAATGCATTTGGCCAAATCGTTGGAACATCCGAGGGCGGAAGTATCGGTCCAATTGACATAGAAATCGGGTAAGGTCACATAACCAATGGTTTCTTCGCCATGCAAAACGGCATTTTTGATGATATCACTATCACTGTAAACGCGCGCTTTGGTGAGGTAAACTTCGCGCACTTTTCCGGCTTCGTCTAAAATCACCAACCTGATTTCATCTTCATCATGTGAATCGAAGTAATCGCGCACAGCTGTTGCTCCGTTTTTAGGATCGGTCAGATCAAGCATTTTGGCTTTCCCGAGTTGAATACCTTGCAAAATGTCTCCTTCATGCACTTCATCGCTCAACCAAGCCGGACTTCCGGGAAACACGTCGGTAATGATCACTTTTTTCGACTCGTCTTCTCCGAAAGAAAAACCGAACAATTCACGATCGGGCGTTAATTCTTCTTCAAACTCGCTTTTTTGCGACGGCGAAAAATACAAGGTATGCGGATCAAAAGCCAGGGCAATGGCTTCCAAATAAGCATCTTCCAACATGCGTTGATCTTCTGTAAATTCGGTGGTCACTGTTTGATAGTACTCACTGATTTCGTCGCTGATTCGTTTTTCCCAAACGGGTACGGAATCGGCCGGAAATTGATCTTGTTCGTCGGTGAGTAAACCGAGCATGCGGTCCATTACTTCCAATTGCAACCCTTGTTTCCAGCGTTCGTGGTGTTTACTCGCTGCGGCAGGATGATCAAAAACGGAAAAAGGAATGCGCACATTACTCTTTAAACTGATCGGATTCGCCAAATACGTTTGCGTTAAGGCCGACAGTTCAGCCAGACGGGTTTCAAAACGCTTGGCAACCACCGAAAAATAGGTCAGTTTTTGTTGTTCGATATCCTGATCGATGGAAGCCGATAATCGTTCAAACTCTTGTAGGTCTTCTGCCGTAAAAAAACGGTGTTGCGGATCGAGGTACTGCATCACCAGGCGGTGTACACTTTTCCCGAAATCGTCGTTGATGGCGCGCGGTTTTACATGTTCTTTTTGAATGCGTTTCACCAGAATATCAGCTTGTTTGATGATCCTGGATTCGTCTATAGCCAATACTGCTATTGAATGGAATAGAAAAACGAACACAAAAAGGAAAAAGCGCATAAGATGATAGTCAGGGTACAAAAGTACGGAATAGTTCCGTGACCTGCTGAACAGTCGTCGGGCAAATAAACTATTGATTAATCTGGTAAACAATGAAGGAACGCGAATGCTGCTAGTGAATTCACGTTCCTTCAATGCGCACTATCGTAGTAGGTCAAAAAAACCTGTTTTCGTGTATTCTTTCAGGTCTGAACCAATGGCTTCCAATTGGTAGAAATACGTTCCTTCGGAGGCCGGTTCGCCATTGATCTGTCCATCCCACCCTTTGGAAGGATCAACACTTTCAACAATAAGGTTTCCCCAACGGTTGAACAATTGCAAACGGTAACTTTCTATTCGTTCGCTTGTGATCAGAAACAAATCGTTATTGCCATCGCCATTTGGCGTAAATACATTCGGAATAATGATCAACGAAGGTTCGGAAAGCACCGAAATTACAAGTGTTTCAACATCGGTACAACCCAACGAGTTGGTTACTGTGAGTTGCACGGTATAGTTTCCGGGTTCTGCATAAACATGGTTTGCATTCACTGTATTGGAAGTGTTTCCATCACCAAAGTCCCACGTACAAGTCGACAAATCAGAGACACTTGTGTTTGTGAAATTAACGGGCAATGGCGCACTGCCACTGGTTGGTGTTGCTGTAAATCCGGCCTGGATCGGAATTTCAGTTAGTGTAACAGAGATAGATGAAGTACCACAAGAATTGCTCACTGTTACTGAATAAACTCCTTGCGTGAGGACGGTAATGGAAGCTGTTTGTGCACCGGTTGACCACAAATACGCGTTTCCTCCGGAAGCCGTTAAGACGGACGATTCGCCTGAACAAACAGAAAGATTACCTGTAATCTGAGCTACCGGAAGTTGTTGGATCGTTACGGAAAAAGGCGCTGAAGTTACCTGACCGCATTGATTGAATGAAGTAACGGTATAATTGCCGGCCACTGTTGCATAAATGGAAGTTGTTGTTGCTCCGTTTGACCACAGGTAAGCCAAGCCTCCGTTGGCTGTCAACAAAACAGAATCACCTGCACAAAAAGTGGTGTTCCCGGTAATTTGAGCGGTTGGAAGCGGATTTTGCGTCACCGTAAACGGATTGGATGTAACTGTTCCGCATTGATTGGTGGCGTCAACCGTATACGTTCCGGCGTTAGAAACTGTTAGGGAGTTGCCCGTGTCACCTGTTGACCACAAATAACTGTTACCTCCGCTTGCTGTCAATACCGACGAACTTCCTTCACAAAACGAAGTGTTTCCCAAAATCTGAGCTGTCGGAAGCGGATTTTGCGTCACCGTAAACGGATTGGATGTAACTGTTCCACATTGATTGGTGGCGTCAACCGTATACGTTCCGGCGTTAGAAACTGTTAGGGAGTTGCCCGTGTCACCTGTTGACCATAAATAACTGTTACCTCCGCTTGCTGTCAATACCAACGAACTTCCTTCACAAAACGAAGCGTTCCCTGAAATTTGAGCTGTCGGAAGTGGATTTTGTATCACCGTAAACGGATTGGATGTAACCGTTCCGCATTGATTGGTAGCGTCAACCGTATACGTTCCGGCGTTAGAAACTGTTAGGGAATTTCCGGTAGCTCCAGTTGACCATAAATAACTGTTACCTCCGCTTGCTGTCAATACCAACGAACTTCCTTCACAAAACGACGAGTTTCCTGTAATCTGAGCAGTTGGTTCCGATAATGCGGTAACGATAATAGCAGTAGAGGTATCCGAACCACATTGATTGACTGCGGTAACTGTATAGCTTCCGGGTGCATGCACATAAATGGAAGTACCTGCATCACCGTTAGACCAACTGTAGGTATCTCCACCGCTTGCTACCAATTGCACAGAATCACTTTGACAGATTTCAAGTGGACCGTTCGCTATAATTCCTGCAACAGGTGCCTGAATGATGGTGATTTGCTCGGAAGCATTCGCCGTATTACAAGTTCCAACAACCGATAACGAATAAGTTCCGGCTGCGGAAACAACAATACTTTGAGTGGTTTCGCCGGTTGACCAGGTATTGTTATTGGCGCTTCCGGATGTAAGCGTAACACTTGAACCGTTACAGAAAGCAGTTGGACCACTTGCCGTAATAGAAGCCACCGTAGCACTCGTTGCTGTAAGTGTTTGAGATGCATTCAAGGTAGTACAAGTAGTTTGAACATCCAACGAATACGTACCAAAAGCAGCAACCTGAATGCTTTGAGTTGTTTCACCTGTAGACCACACATTGCCACTCGCGTAGTTGGAAGTTAACGTAACCACATCTCCTGCGCAAAAAGTGGTTGGTCCTGAAATGGTGAGCGGCGTTGGTGCACCGATGATCGTAACTGAGATTGTTTGTGGTGGCCCCGCTACCCCACATGCATTGGATGGTGTAACGGTAAGTTGATACGTTCCGGCAGCTGCAGATCCCCAATTGACATCCATGCTGTTTGAAGAAGTGGTTCCATTGGCAGAAACAAATTGTGCTCCGGCCGGTAAGCCGCTCCAGGTATAAATCACATTAGCTACACCTGTCACACTGTAATTTTCAATTCCACCGCAAACAGATACAACGCCCGAAATGGGAGAAGGCTGTGCAGTTGGGACGTTTAATTGAGGCGTTGTTAAGAGTACATCATCTACAAACAATAATTCATCCGCGCGATTGGTGGTAACACTTACCACAAAATAGAAATTGTTCACGCAAGGAGGAATA
>JBILJP010000397.1:0-4577 GCA_044377135.1 Fluviicola sp. | reverse complement strand
TGTATTGAGGATCAGGTCAATTTACTGTCCTTCAAATTCGTTTAAAATGAAAGCAATTATCCTTGAAACTAAAATGAGCTAAAATCTCGGTGGTTATTGGGATTCAGCGTTCGTAATATTGCGAAATCACATGGGTTTATTTGACATGCCAATTTGCAATATTACGAACGGTTTTTTTTGGTGATTTTAACCTTTTTCCGCTTATGCAAATTCGGCAAAAACAACGTCACCATCCCGATCAACGGCAAAAACGAACAAATCTGGTACACAAATGAAATACTGGTTTTGTCGACAAAATAACCCAAAAGCGCCGAACCTAAACCGCCCATTCCGAATGCGAAACCGTAAAACAGGCCTGATACCATTCCTATTTTCCCGGGAAGTAATTCTTGAGCGTACACCAAAATAGAGGAGAAAGCCGAAGCCAAAATGGCGCCTGCCAAACAACTGAATACACACGTCATGGTTAAATCGGCATACGGCATCAACAATGAAAACGGCGCGGCTCCAACAATCGAAAACCAAATAATGATCTTACGTCCGTATTTATCGCCCAACGGTCCGCCGATCAACGTGCCCAACGTAACCGAGCCCATAAATGCAAACAGGTACAATTGCGATTGCTGCACCGACAACTGAAAACGATCGATCAGGTAAAAGGTGAAGTAGTTGCTAATGCTGGCGGTGTAGAAGAACTTCGAGAAAATGAGCAACAGCAAAATGGCGATCGAAATGACAATCCGTCGTTTGGAAACATCGATAGGTAAATCATTGTAGGCATTGCGCTTGAATGATCGGTTAGAAAGGTAGTTTTTATACCAACGACCAACATAGGTCAGTACCATTAAGGCAATCAAGGCCGATCCGACAAACCAAACGATATGATGTTGTCCGTGAGGTACTACAATAAAGGCGACCAATAACGGACCTAAAGTAGCACCTGCGTTTCCACCCAATTGAAAAATGGCCTGTGCCAACCCGCGTTTTCCACCCGAAGCATAATACGCCACACGCGATGCTTCCGGATGAAATACCGATGAACCGATTCCGATGAAACAAGCGGCCAATAGAATGGTGGTAAATCCGGTTGCAAATGCCAGTAACACTATTCCTGTCAAGGAAAACAACATGCCGCCCACAAAGGCAAACGGTTTGGGGTATTTATCGGTGAAATTGCCCACAAACGGTTGCAAAATAGAAGCCGTTACCTGAAAAGCAAACGTGATGAATCCGATTTGGGTAAAAGAAAGGCTATAATCTGCTTTGAGCATCGGATAGACCGAAGGCAATACCGATTGAATCAGATCGTTGAGAAAATGACCGAAGCAAACGGCAAATAATATCGGAAACACAGTGGTGTAAGCGTCCTTTTTCTGAAGCGTTTCAGCGGAATTCATGGCGCAAATTTAGGTGTAATTACCGTTAAACCCGAGTTTATTCTGTTAAAAAGTGTTCCCACGAGTTCATCTACCTCCGGCAGATGAAATGTTAAAAATGTTTCCCACGAATGCACGAATTTAGCTCGCCTAACGGACTCGCTGACAATTAAATGGTTACACGATTATCAAACTTAGAGCGTGTCCGTTAGGCACGCATCAGCGTAAGGCTGAAATGCATTCGTGGGAAACAAATGTGACGGCTAGCTGACACAAATCATGCTTTCCAAAAACAATTCGGAAATGCCTTCAGCCAGACTTTTCAAATAAGCCGAACCGATAATCACCCCATCGCATTCCTGAAAACCCTGATCGCGTTTTTCGGGTGAATCTATACCGAATCCTAAAAACAAGGGAGTTTCTCCGCACAAGGTTTTTAATTCGCGGTAACGTAGTTGTTTTGCTTCATCAATGAGATAACCATTTCCGGTAATGCTTGTTTCACCAACCAAATACACAAAACTTCTTGCGCACGATTGGGCAATGGTTTTTACTCGTTCATTATCTGTTGCCGGGGTAATGAGAAACGTAACCGGAACGTCGTAAGCTTGAAAAATTTTGGCGTAGCGAGTGGAATACAACTCATACGACAAATCCGGAAGGATAAGTGAAGCAATGTTGAGTTCCTGACATTTCGCCAGAAAATTTCCTAAACCAAATTGCAATACCGGATTCAAGTATCCCATTAATACCAACGGAACAGAAATTTGACTTCGTACGCTTTTCAGTTGCCTGAATAGTAGATCAAGCGTCATTCCATTTTCCAAAGCAATGGAACTGGTGTGTTGAATTATTGGACCGTCGGCCATAGGATCTGAAAACGGAATCCCGATTTCAATGAAATCAACACCGCTTTCCTGAAGTCGAATCAGTTGATCAGGAAGACTATTACGCTGAGGAAATCCTGCTGTGGTAAAAATGCTTACTTGTTTATATGTTTGGTGAAATGGGTTCATGACCTGCTTTTATAATTGAATTTCAGATTGATACGTATTCATGTCTTTGTCGCCCCGACCGGAAAGATTAATCACCACGCAATCGTTTGGCGTTAGTGAGATTTGATGAAGCACGGCCAATGCATGCGCGCTTTCCAAAGCGGGAATAATTCCTTCCAAACGAGCACATTCCAGCGCCGCGTCTAATGCTTCTTGATCGGTTATCGCTAGGGCTGTTGTTCGTCCGGTTGCAATGGTATGCGCGTGTAACGGCCCTATTCCGGGATAATCCAATCCAGCGGAAATGGAGTGAGGTTCGATCACTTGTCCGCCTTGATCTTGCATCAATAAGGTGAAACTTCCATGCAAAACCCCGGCACTTCCTAAAACGGAGGTAGCAGCTGATTTTCCGGAATGTATGCCCAAACCGGCGGCCTCAACGGCAATCAATTCGACTTCCGGCTGATCGTAATAGTGGTAAAAGGCCCCGGCAGCATTGCTTCCACCACCAACGCATGCGATAACTTTGGTCGGATTTCGGGTTCCCGTTTTTGCCAACAGCTGCTCACCAATTTCCTTGGAAATCACCGATTGAAAATAGGCCACCATTTCAGGATACGGGTGAGGTCCAACTACACTTCCGATCAGGTAATACGCATCCGGATGATTGATCCAGTGACGAATGGCTTCGTTGGTAGCGTCTTTCAAGGTTTTACTGCCTGAAGTGGCCGGAACAACTTTCGCTCCGAGCATTTTCATCCGTTGCACATTCGGTGCCTGACGTTCAATGTCTTTTTCGCCCATGTACACAATGCAATTCAACCCCATCAGTGCGCAAACGGTTGCGGTTGCTACGCCATGTTGACCTGCTCCGGTTTCAGCTACGATATCGGTTTTACCCATGTGTTTGGCCAATAAAATCTGACCGATGGTATTGTTGATTTTGTGCGCGCCTGTATGACATAAATCTTCGCGTTTGAAGTAAACCGCACAACCGAATTTTTCAGAATAACGCTTTGCATAATACAAAGGTGTCGGTCGGCCAACATAATCATTGAGCAACGACGTGAAATTGCGCTCAAAGGCTTCTGTAAAACAATAAGTGCGAAAGGCTCGCTCCAGATTTTCGACATTTTCGCGAAGCAATTCTGGAATGTAAGCACCACCGAAATCGCCGTAAAAACCCAATTCGTCGGTTTCAAGATAAGATTGTGTTTTCATGTTGTAATTGTTGAATGAATGTATTGATGAGTGCCACGTTTTTCACGCAAGGTGCGGTTTCAAAACAACTGTTGAGGTCGTAGCCGATACAAAACGGATGATCGAACTGTTTAAGAGAAACGAGTGTATCCATCCCGATTCCACCACTCAGAAAAAAGGATCGTGGACCTTTATAATGGGCTAAAATTTCCCAGTCGAACGTTTTTCCCGATCCGCCCCGCTGATCACTTTTGGTGTCAAACAGAAAATAATCCACCACATGCGAATAGGCAGATGTAACCTCCAAATCAGCTGTTGTTTGAATGCCGAATGCTTTGATGACTAAAATGTTGTTCGGCAATTGTGTACAAAATTCGGGCGTTTCATCTCCGTGAAGTTGCACGGCTGTTAAGAGATGTTCATCAATGGCGAGTCTGATTGTTTCAAGCGAAGCATTGACAAAAACACCAACCCGCTGTTTCCCGAATGAAGGTGTAGCTTGTTGCGTAAACCGTGGAGATTGCTCCGCAAAAATAAATCCGATGAAATCCACTTCCGGAATCAGTGTTACACGTTTGCTTTCGAGGTTGCTGGTCAAGCCGCATACTTTGATCAGTTTCATACGTTGAAGGTTAATTGTGCCAAATGCTGTTCGCGCAAAATGCTTTCACCGATCAGAGCTCCTTTATATCCCGCAGTTTTTAAGGCGTCCAATTCCGCAATGGTTTTGATTCCCGATGCAGTAATTGCCGGTGCAAAAGCGGGTAGGTACGGAGCAAGTGTAAAACTGTGTTCCAATGAGGTTTGTTGAGCCGCCAAATCGCGGTTGTTCACGGCAATAATGTCTATTTCGTCGTTAAGTTTTTCCAATTCGTGCAAGGTGTGGATTTCAAACACCACTTCCAGGCCCAAACTTTGGGCAACAATGGTCAGGTGATGCGCTTGTTGTTTTTCCAAAACCGCGGCGATGAGCAAAACGGCATCGGCACCGGCTGCTTTCGATTCA
>JBILJP010000396.1:0-4582 GCA_044377135.1 Fluviicola sp. | reverse complement strand
CCTTTTATTACTTATCACAACCAAACGAACTAGTTCCCAGTCAAGCTTTATGAAGATAATTACGGTTGCATTTTTATTGATCTTAATTTCCTTGCAATCGTGCCGTTACAGGCCTTATTTGAAATACTATTTCCCTTCTGCCAAAACACATATTGCGCATTCCGGAAAATGGGATAAGGTGATTGGTTCCAATTCAAATCCGTTGCGTGCCGGTTATGATGTAACGTCTTATGATTGGACGGTTCATATTCAGCCCGAGCACAAAACGATCGCCGGAGTCATGAAAATCAACTTCCGTGTGGAATTGGATGGCGATAGTATACTGCTTGATTTGGAACGACATCTATCCATCGATCACATCACTTGTTCTATTCCGCTGAAGAAAACAAAACGCAAAAAAGATGCGCTGTTCATTGTGTTTGACCGGAAATTACACGCCGGAGAAAATGTTTCGTTGGAAATAACCTACCACGGAAAACCGCCAACAATGTTAGGCAATACGGCTATTAACAGAAGCAAAGACGCCAACGAGAATCCGTGGATTTGCACGGCTACCGAAGGAATCGGTCCACACCACATGATGCCTTGTAAAAACTTGCTTTACGACGAACCCGATAGCTGTTTCATTCGCGTTGGTGTGCCAAAAGACCTGGTTGGCGTAGCAAATGGAAAGCTGGATAGCGTAACGGAAACGGAATCTGAAAAGATCTATCATTGGGCTGTTCGCAATCCGATCAATATCTACAACATTTCGTTCAATGTAGGTGATTACGTAAAACTGGAAAAGGACTATCGCGATATCAACGGGATTGACCGTAAAATCCAACTTTATACACTCAACTACAACAAAGAGATTGCCGATACATTTTACAATCAGGCGCCCATTATTCTTCAAAAACTGGAAAACTTGTACGGTGTGTATCCTTGGTGGAACGACGGTTGTAAAATTGTTGAAACTGCTTTACACAAAGGGCTTTGCATGGAACACCAGTCGGCCATTTCAATGACGGATGCCTACAAGTACCAATTCATTGGAATCAATTACACATTGGTGCACGAACTGAGTCATGAATGGTGGGGAAATAGCAGTACGGCTTATGATTACGCCGATCTTTGGTTGCACGAAGGTTTTGCACAATATTCGGAAGCGCTGGTTGTTGAGGCGCTTCAGGGAAAAGGCTATTATGATTATTTCATTAACTATTATGCAAGTCAGGTCAGAAACAAACGACCGGTTGTAAAACCCTACAATGTGCGCTATAACAACCTGGTACATGACTATGATCAGGATATTTACGACAAAGGTGCTATGCTCCTTCACACCCTGCGTATGCAATTGAACAATGATTCGCTGTTTTTCAGCATTCTTAAAACCACACAACAACATTTTTCAAAAAGCAATTTCACCACCAATCAGTTCATCGCCTTCTTCAATGAAAAAAGCGGTCGAGATTTTACGCCCTATTTTGACGTTTACTTAAACCGTATTACTCCACCAATTTTGGAGTGCCGATTCATCAAATCAACTGATGGAACTTCCATACTTGAATACAACTGGAAAGAAGAACTACCGGCAGAATTCAACATGAAAGTTGCTGTAAACGTTGGTGATAGTGTTTTATTCATCTATCCAAATTCTGGTGTGCAGCAATTACAACTACCAATGAACCAAAAATGCACGTTTGATGTGGCGCAGTTTGGGTATGTGGTGTTTGAAGAAGGGAAGAAGCGCTAATTATATCGTCATCCTCAACGTCATCCCCATCCAACCACTAATATTCGTTGCTTTCTGGTCGGCAATGACAAAATGTTTGAGTGTTGGGCGATAAGCCAGTGCGAGCGACAATCCTTGTAAAGCTTTCCCGTTTTTCCATGGTCTGAAACTCAGTTCAACCGGCAATTGCAGCGTCATGGAATGCGATTTTGGTGCATCAGCGACTTCAGCGCGATAGAACTTGTTTTCATAGCTATCCACTCCAAGATTTGGGGAAACAGACGACCAATCGCCTTGGTAAGTACTCATACGGGCGTTGACAGAAAATCCGTAAGAAGCCGTGATTCCTACATGCAATGCAAAACGTCGTAGCGGATTGGTTTGAAAAAAGTGCGAAACGCCAATCATAAATTCGTTTGCTTCATAAGACCGGCCTAAGGTTTGATTGTGTGTAGAGTCAATAGTATATTGTTGCCCGGTTTGACTTGACGTTAAGGTATCAATGACAAACGTTTCCGTTTTGGTCCAGCTTTGATCAGATCGATATCCGATTCCGCTTCCGAAAACAAGTCCTACTGAAGAACGGATTTTTTTTGAATCCAAAAACGCATTTTTATACGAAACATGCACCGATCCGAGTAAATAGGAGCTTACCGAATACCCATTGCCATAAGGATAACCTGATGAATAACCTTGCTGGTATCCTGAAGAATCGGCCGGAATAACAAAATCTGGCGCATATTTATTCCAGGTAGTATTACTTATACTAGTTGAATAACTATCACCACCTCCAAATGTCAACGCAATCTCTACAGCACGGTTTTCTGGTTTAGCTTCTTGTGCCTGACCGGTAGAATAAATTGTAGTAAACGCAAATACCGTTGCAATTAACTTGAAATGAAAAGAATATGTCATATCGGTTTATGAATGAATTTGAATTGTGTTTTACATCAACGTGAAGATTCCATTTTTAGTGTTGAGTGACGTAATCCGCGAGTCAGCCTCAGGCTGAGAGCTGAAATCCGTGTATCTGTGGGAAGAAAAATCATCGTTATTCATCCTGCAATCGTTCGTACAACTGAGTAGTGGATTAAGTTCCGATGAAATTCACTCAAACCATTGTCAAAACCAAATCAAACTCCTACTTTTGGGTTCGATTTAAAAACGAATCTAATTTCTCTCAAACATGAGTGTTCTGGTAAATAAAGACTCTAAAGTAATTGTACAAGGATTCACTGGAAGTGAAGGTACGTTCCACGCGGGACAAATGATTGAATACGGTACCAACGTTGTTGGTGGTGTTACTCCCGGAAAAGGAGGTTCTTCTCATTTGGATCGCCCTGTTTTTAACACAGTGGCAGATGCCGTTGCTAAAACCGGAGCTGATGTTTCCATTATTTTCGTTCCGCCTGCATTTGCAGCAGATGCGATTATGGAAGCGGCTAATGCCGGAATCAAAGTGATTGTTTGTATTACGGAAGGTATTCCTGTAAACGATATGGTGAAAGCCAAAGAATACATCAAAGCTTTTGACACGCGTTTGATCGGTCCTAACTGTCCGGGTGTGATCACTGCAGGTGAAGCGAAAGTTGGTATCATGCCAGGCTTCGTTTTCAAAAAAGGGAAAATCGGTATTGTTTCTAAATCAGGAACATTGACGTACGAAGCTGCTGACCAGGTTGCGAAAGCAGGTTTGGGAATCACAACAGCTATCGGAATCGGTGGTGACCCGATCATTGGTACTACAACACGCGAAGCGGTTCAATTATTGATGAACGATCCGGAAACAGAAGGAATCGTAATGATCGGTGAAATCGGTGGAAACCTGGAAGCTATCGCTGCTCGTTGGATCAAAGAACACGGTACAAAACCGGTTGTAGGATTCATCGCTGGTGAAACTGCTCCGAAAGGTCGTACAATGGGTCACGCAGGTGCTATTGTAGGTGGAGATGACGATACGGCAGAAGCTAAAAAACGTATCATGCGCGAGTGTGGAATTCACGTAGTTGATTCCCCTGCTCAAATCGGTGCTAAAATGGCCGAAGTGATTGGAGTTACAGCTTAATTAAAGCTACTACATAATTCAATTATCCCGATCTTCTTTAGGTGGATCGGGATTTTTTTATTCCCCTTACTCCGCCTGCTTGTTAATAATCACCTGAATGCGTTTTTCGTTTCCAACCAGCCAAACAGTGTCGTATAACTCAAACACCAAATCAGACTCGGGGTTTAGGATCCGTTCACCATTGCGCTCCACTCCTACCACCAACCCATGCGTTACCTCACGAATAGCCGTTTCCCGGATGCTTTTACCGATAAAATCAGACTGTTGCCCTATTGTAAAATGGTACAGTGAAATTTCTGTTTGAAAGGTTGGTTCTACCGTTTTTTGAAGCGAAGAGACAATGTATTCTTCAAACTTGCGCAACTGTTCATCCGTTCCTATTACAGACAACACATCATTCGGATACAAGCGCTCATCCCTGTTTGGCACATTGATAATCATTCCGTCGCGCCGAATCACGGCAATGTTAATACCGAAGCTTTCACGCAATTTCGATTCCATCAGTGGCATTCCGATAAATGGCAATCCTGCGTGTAGTTCTATCAAAGCCATGTGCGAATCCCATGGAGTTTCAATAGACGTCACCAAATTCAATTCTGCTTCGCGTTGATTGAGATTGGATAAAAAGCGGAGTTCTATTTTGCTGTAAAACTTCTGAATCCGATTACGAAATGCTACTAGAAATAAAGTGGTAATCAACACTCCTGCAAGCGCCACCCAAGCCGAATACATGGTTTGAAACAAGAATCCGAGGTAAAACAATGCCAGTACCAGTCGCGAAATCATCAGTGCCATCAACGGTC
>JBILJP010000395.1:0-4605 GCA_044377135.1 Fluviicola sp. | reverse complement strand
TCGGTTGTTGAACTAACAAGACAAACAACATGAAACGAACAGGATTTGTATTCACGCCCTATTCTGCGCCGGAATTATCGCCCTTTGATCGGTTGTTCGACATCTTTAAAGAACTCATTACCCACACCTCCGGCGACTTCGATGAAGCCATTGACTGGTTGCGGGTACTCGATAAAGAATACGAACTCACCACGCCCGATTATACCATCGATGATTTTGTAGAAGACCTGCGCAAGAAAAATTACATCAAAGACAAGGTCAATGACGACGGTACTGGTGGAACCGTGATTACCGCCAAAACCGAACGCGCCATCCGCCAGCATGCCCTCGATCAGATTTTCGGGAACCTGCGCAAAAGCGGAGTGGGCAATCACCGCACCAAACACAGCGGCAATGGCGACGAACAAACCGGCGATTACCGGCAATTCAACTTCGGCGATGGTATCGAACGCATTTCCATGACCGAAAGTCTGCGCAATGCGCAAGTGAATAACGGCTTGGGCGATTTTCAACTCCACGAACGCGATTTGGTAGTAGAGGAAAGTTTCTACAAAGCCCAAATGAGCACGGTGCTGATGATTGACATCAGTCACAGTATGATTCTCTATGGCGAAGACCGTATCACACCCGCCAAAAAAGTAGCGATGGCCTTGGCCGAACTGATCAAAACGCGCTACCCAAAGGACACACTTGATATTTTGGTGTTCGGCGACGATGCCTGGGCAATTGAAGCGAAAGATTTACCGTATTTGCAGGTGGGACCATATCACACCAACACAGTTGCCGGTCTGGAACTAGCGATGGATTTACTTCGCCGCAAGCGGAATACCAACAAACAGATCTTTATGATCACTGATGGTAAACCGAGTTGCGTCATTGAGCCCGACGGCTCGTATTACATGAATTCCAACGGATTGGATAAATACATTGTAGACAAGTGTTACACCACCGCTCAGCAAGCACGAAAGTTGCACATTCCCATTACCACGTTCATGATTGCGCAAGACCCGTACTTGCAAAAATTCATCCGCGAATTTACGGCAGCCAATCAAGGAAAAGCATTCTATACCGGTATTCAGGGACTGGGACAAATGATTTTCGAAGATTACCAAACAAATAGAGTTAAACGCATTAGAGGATAAATCAAGACGAAAGACTGATAGACCGCTTCGCTAAAAGACGAAAGATGGTGTTTACGAAAAGTCCGTCTTTAGTCTTCTGTCTCTCAGTCTTGAGTCTATAACAAAAAATTATGAAAACAAACACCACATTAGGCGAATTAAAAGCCTCGGGATACCAAACAAAAAGCGTGAAAGAAGAATTGCGCGCTAACTTAATTGAAGCGTTGCAAGCGGGTAAACAACCGTTTGAAGGCATTCACGGTTATGAAGATACCGTTATTCCGCAATTGGAACGCGCTATTTTGGCCAAACACAACATCAACTTATTGGGTTTGCGTGGTCAGGCAAAAACACGCTTGGCGCGACTCATGGTCAATTTATTGGACGAATGGATGCCCATCGTGGCAGGTTCGGAAGTCAACGATGATCCGTTGAGCCCCTTATCGCGTTATGCCAAAGATTTAATTGCCGAACACGGCGACGCTACCCCGATTGCGTGGGTGCACCGCGATGATCGTTTTGCTGAAAAACTGGCAACGCCCGACGTAACCATTGCCGATATTATTGGTGACGTAGATCCGATCAAGGCCGCAAACATGAAATTGTCGTACGCCGACGAACGTGTGATCCATTTCGGGATGATTCCACGCGCCAATCGCTGCATTTTTGTGATCAATGAGTTGCCCGATTTGCAAGCACGCATCCAGGTGGCGTTGTTCAACATCTTGCAAGAAGGCGATATTCAGATTCGCGGATTCCATTTGCGTTTTCCGCTCGATATTCAGTTTGTGTTTACTGCCAACCCCGAAGATTACACCAATCGCGGAAGCATTGTAACACCATTGAAAGACCGAATCGGTTCGCAGATTTTGACGCATTATCCGGAAACGATTCGCATTGCACGCACCATTACCGAGCAGGAAGCCAAATTGGAAGGCGCTCAGAAAGAAAACATCAGTGTACCAAGTTTGGCCATGGACTTGATTGAGCAAATCGGTTTTGAAGCCCGCGAAAGTGAATACATCGACAGCAAAAGCGGTGTGAGTGCACGTATGAGTATTTCCGCATTTGAAAATCTGGTAAGTGCTGCCGAATTACGCGGTCTGAAAAGCAAGAATCCTAAAACGAGTGTTCGCTTATCCGACTTCATGGGAGTGATTCCGGCTTTGACAGGTAAAATGGAATTGGTGTACGAAGGCGAGCAGGAGGGAAGTACCTATGTAGCCGAACAATTGATCGGTTCTGCGGTAAAAACGCTCTTCGAAAGTTATTTCCCGAAAGTAGAGAAATTAGAAAAACAAGGCGAAAGCGGTCCGTATCAGGGAGTGGTAGATTGGTTCTTTGACCAAGATGAATTTGCGCTTACAGATGATGCCGACGATGCGACTTATCAAGCACAACTCGATGCGATCGCTCCATTGGATAGCCTGATTCAAAAATACCAACCCAATGTATTACCGGCCGAAAAGCATTTCTTGAAAGAGTTTGTATTGTGGGGTTTGGTAGAAAGTAAAAAACTCAGTAAATCACAAGTAGACAACAGCACCACTTTCCGCGATAAGTTCAGCGATTATGTAAGAGGTGGAATGAATTGATTTTCAATCTTAATTGAATTTGAAAAGAGGTTGTCTATTCGGTTAGACAACCTCTTTTTATGATTGCTTTTTAGACCTCTCACATCAATAGGTGTTTTGCGTTTTTCAAAGCGTAATTTTCTTATTTTCGAAGAAAAATAAAATAGATTTAAATGGGGCTATTTGATAAAATAAGAGGTGAATTTGTCGATATAATCGACTGGGTTGATAACACAAATGATACCATTGTTTGGAAATTCCCCAGGTATCAGGACGAAATTAAAAACGGTGCCAAATTAACCGTTCGCGAAACACAAATGGCGGTTTTGATGAATGAAGGCGTCATTGCTGATGTTTTCGGTCCGGGAATGCACACGTTGACCACTCAAAACTTACCGATATTATCCACGTTACGTGGTTGGAAATACGGGTTCGACAGTCCGTTTAAAGTAGACATCTACTTTATCAGTACCAAACAGTTCATCGATCAAAAATGGGGCACAAAGAACCCGATTACGGTTTCCGATCCGCGTTTTGGTTTCATTGAATTAAGAGCTTTCGGAAATTTTGCTTATCGTGTTGAAGATGGAGGAAAATTCATCAAAGAAATTGCGGGAACTCAACTGATCTATAGAGCAGACGAGATTGAAGAGCAATTGAAAACCATCATAGTTTCCAAATTTACCGATGCTGTTGGCGAAGGAAATATTCCGATTGAAAAGTTTGCTGCCAACATGGATGAATTGTCCAAGTTAGGTCAAGAGAAATTAAACGAAGATTTCAAGGAATACGGTATCAATATCACCAAATTTCTGGTCGAAAATGTGAGTATGCCGGAAGAATTGAAAAAGGAAATTTTCAATTACTCGCGTTTAGGTGCCATCGATGCTCAAAAGTTAGCGCAACTAAACATGGCTAATTCCATCAAAGATGTAGCCAACAACGATGGTATCGGAGGAGCAGGAATGGCCATGGGAATGGGCGTTGGAGTGGGGAACATGTTTACCAATATGATGACCAATAATGCCGCACCACAACATCCGGTAAACGCAACGCCACCTCCAATTACCGCTTTTTTTATAGTGAAAGACGGGGCACAGGCCGGACCGTTTGATATGCAACAATTGCAGGTAATGGTGAATTCAGGAGAAGTTAGTCGCTCTACCATGGTCTGGAAAGCAGGCATGGCCAATTGGGCTTCGGCTGAATTACAACCCGAACTGGCTCAGTTGTTTGCCATGGTTCCACCACCTCCGCCAATCGGTTAATTATAGTTTAGAGCCTGTTTAAAATTCTTCTTTAAAAATGATTATTGCATATTTTCGAGCGAGAAGAGGCGCATTTTGCAGGCATAATGGAATGATTACGGCGAAAAATGCAACGAATTTATAGCCGAAAAGAGGCGGAATCGATTTAAAATGGGAAATTTAAACAGGCTCTTATATTTATGGAAGAAAATTTAGCTCAGATAAATGCTGAAATCAAATGTAGCGGTTGCGGTTCAAACCTGAATTTCAAACCCGGTACGGATAGTTTGAATTGTCAGCACTGTGGAACGATTAACAAGATTGAGGTTGCTCAGGTTGACATTGAAGAGATTGACTACGAGTCGTTTATTGCAGATAAAATTCATGTTGAAGAAACACAAAGCGTAACCACTGTGAAATGCGGTAGTTGCGGTGCTTCAACCACGTTGAAACCCAATGTAACCAGCGAGAATTGTCCTTATTGTGATACATCGTTGATTATAAAAGATGCTTCTACTTCGTCAATCATCAAACCGAAGTATTTATTGCCGTTTAAAATCACGAAGAATGTAGCCGATGAAACATTTCAATCGTGGTTGAAAGGCTTGTGGTTTGCTCCCAACGACTTGATTGCGAAAGTGAGTGGTAACCGGGATAAAATTG
>JBILJP010000394.1:0-4624 GCA_044377135.1 Fluviicola sp. | reverse complement strand
CCGATGTGTAAACTTGCGTCACCAATGCAGCTTGAACCGCATCCTGGAGGCGCTATGCCTTCTTCCGCGCAACTGACAAACCACTCATTTGGTGAACTGCCGGATGTTCCACCAACATTGTTGACGATGGTCCAGCCATTCCATGTTGAGGCAATACAATTACTTGCACAACCATTATTAAAATTATCTGACCAAATAACGGTTTGACCAAATGAATTGAGCCCGAAAAAAAGTGATAAGAAAAGTGTGAATAGCGAACCTTGGAGTTGGAACGTCGTTTTCATAAGCATTAGTAGTGTGTTACTTTTTGTAAATATATCGATTTAAATAAAACATTACCAAATAGATTGAAAATGAAATAGTTAATGTGAAGAATATAACGTTTCCATCCATCCCTATCATCGGAGCTCCAAACGCCATGAAACCAATTAGTAAGTAGGCACACATCAAACACGCTTGAAATAAGAACGATAAGTAAGGGATATTGGTGAATCGCAGAGGTTTTTCGTATAGGAAAAAGAGCATTCCCCAAGCGAGCATAACCGCAAACAAGGTGTGAAATGAAATACAGGCACTTGTGCAGATAAGCACCAGTAAAAGACCATTTTGAACAGTGAAATTGCTTGTCTCAGTTGTCAACCGGAACCTTCCGTAATTTTCATAAGCAAAAAGTAACAGCACTACAATCACCAATAACGGGAAATAATAAAGGGTTGTCGGATCTAAATTCCAGTTGGTTGTATAAGATGTCCGCGCCAAATAAGCTCCAAAAATCACGAGTCCTAACGAACAAACCATTTTGAAAACAATCGGAAAAGACCATTTAAACGGAATCATTTTTCGATTGAAACGGTAAGCCAGAAACAGAAATAAGATAATGTCTAACGTAAACAACAGGTAACTGGAAGATTGATCGTGTTCGCCATACGTAAGGTTAAAAGTCGTATTGATTTTCCCCAGAAAATACGGAATAGCACCTGAAAGGAAAAGGATGGTGTAAATGGAAAGTGTTCCGGCTAAAGCGCGCCAAATGTTGCCTGTTTTAAGATACACATAGTTGAAACTGGCGATCACCAACAACACTATTTCTATTCGAATACCCAACGTAGCCCCACGACTTAAACTGGCACCACCAATGGTAATATACGACCACGCGATATCAGAAAACGAATTCACCGAGAGGTAATTCATCTTTGAAAACTTGCCTTGCGATACAACTAAGTCAATTAACGGAGCGGTGAGCGCAATTGAAAAACAACAGACTACTAGCTTTACGATTTGTTCTACCTTGACTTTTGAAAACAAGTGTAATTGCACCATAAATGCTTGTACAATAAACAAAAACCAAAGCCCTATGTGCATCACATCATCTGACTGAAATAACCGATGATTGGCAAAAAACTCTAAGCAAAGGCGCAGACTTAAAATAGCGATGAATAACAACAAATACCGTTTCAGCGGAAGTGGATAATCTTCTATTTTGGCTACCGTTTGCTTAAAAAAGGATTGTAATTTCTGCATGAGTCGGTTACAAGATATACAGAATTCCGGTTCCCGTCAAGCGATTGTTAATGAGAACATCTACCGCTCTTACAGAAAAGGTGTTTTTAGTTAAAATACGATTCTGTTCTTGAGGAGCTAATTTAATGGTAACATTATCGAATCCATTTTCGGTCGTAAAATTCATTGTAAATGTGCTTGAGCTCTGATTACCGGGTTGTTTTAGCATTTCAAAAATCGAATTGGGCTCAATGGAATGGGGTGCACCTTCCGGAAAGGTCGAATAAACGGGAGTGATTTTCCCCAACGAATCATACTGAAAGAAAAGGCTATAATTATTCCCATCGATTCTACAGTCAAGCCAGCAATAGTTATTGTTGGGCTGCGATTCAAAAAGTAACTCGCCGTTGTCAACCGTATGAAGCATCAAATCACTCGATTGATTTGTCGGTTGATCATTCCATTTCGTTAGTGTAGCTTGCAAAGGTTTAATTGCTGTCAACTTAAATTTGGTACCTCTAACAGTTGATTTGAATGGTTTTTGTTTTGGAAACACCAACTTCTGTTCAATTTCCTGTCCGTTGGAATAATCAGCAGTTAGTTCCAGTGAATTGCGATCCAACGAAAAGGTAAATGCGGGGCTTAATGAATCTGATGAGACTGATTTTAGAAGCAAAGGAAAGCGCGTGCCATCCAACAACATTAATGAATCGGTGAAAAATGGACTTGTTGTAACTTGTTGTGTGGAACGATTGTAAGTGGTTACAAATGCTGTGAGTTGTCGGTTATCTTCATGTGAATACTTCACCATTAATGCACTTAGGTAAAGCCCCGAACTATCTGTTTCTTCCGGAAAAGCAGAAAGAATATAAATCTTTTCGCTACCAGAATCGGGCGACAAAAACAACTCATTCGGCTTCAATTTACTCGCACCGCACCCAAAAAGAACAAACGTAAGCAAACCATACCAACCTAATTTACTCATCACTAAAGTTGTTGCAGGTGGCGATCAATAACTTATAGGTTAAGGCGGTTGTTATGAGGTATTCGCGTTTTTTATAGCGTTCATTCGGAATGGGAAAAAAACCGCCTTCCCATGCACCGCTTGGCAATTGTTTACTTAATAAAAAGTAGATTCCTTTAGAAAACGCCGTTCGGGATGCTACATCTTTTTCTTCTTGCAAACAACTGAGCATAAAAGCAGTTTGTAATTCGGCCGAAACGTGATTTGTTTGTTCATTTTCAGCAATATACCAACTACCGTTTTCCAACTGATTGGAAAGAATAAATGCTTTTGCTTTTTCAAACGTAATTCCACCTGAAGGACATTTTTTGATAGCTGGAAGACATTGCCAAAGCGCGTAGCCCGGACAATTGTAATATTCCCAGGTTTGTCCCCAAGACCCGTTTTCTAACTGACTACTGATGAGAAACAAATAAGCATCCCATTTTCTGGCAGCTTGATAATTTAGGTCAGAGTATAAGTTGAGAACAAAACCGGTTACGGAAGGAAAATCGGTTTTATCCAATACATCCGGATTACCAACCTTCCACGAGCCGTTTTTTTCCTGCAACTGTTCAATTGTTTTTATCCGTTCTTCTAGTTTATCCGTTGCTTTTAATCGTGCCAACAGACGAATGTATAACGCCGAAGTTTCGATGCAATAATTGTGTGCGCATTTCACGTTATGACACACCAATCCTTGTTCTGTTTCAAGCGATTGAAGCCATGTGGCAGCGCGTTGAATGGTAGAATCGGTCGCAGGAAATTGATCTAATAACGCATCTGTCACCAAAATGGTTTCCCAAATACTAAACAAGGCATTGGTAGAATCGTTGATAGCACCCGATTCGGTTTGTGCTTGTTTCAAAAAAGCAGCTGCCCGACCGGTAGAACGCACTAAATCGCTCTTCGTAAACTGACCTTGAACCTGAAACGAACCATTCAGCAACAAAAGCAGTAATAAAATCCCTTGTTTTTTCACCACACTAATCATGTATGTACGGTTGAATTAGTAGCAACAGTATCAATCCCAAAAACAGGCTGTTGTGCAATAAAAATAGCGGTTTTTCCTGATACGGTTGTCTTAAAATCAAATAGATGTGAATGGAAACCGTAACCATCAATAATACACCGATTAGAAGTGAATTAAAGTAAAAAAACACATAAACATATGCCGAAAACGTAAACAAGGCAATCAATCGTTTTGCTATCGGTTCGCCCCAAATTACCGGAAGGGTTTTTATTCCCGCCAAACGATCGCCATCGGTATCTTTTAAATCGATGAAATTGGCCATGAGTGAAACGGGAACCAAGATGAAAACCGTCCAGAAAACAGGAAATTCAGCAAATTCACCGCCGCTAATAAGAAAACCGCAAAGTGCAGATATGAAAGAGTTGATACCAATCAAAAACTTAGCTAAAAAGATAAATCGCTTGATTTTAAAAGGTTTACAAGAATAAATATAATACACCACTGAAATTCCAACAATTGCCAACAGCAAGACCACATTGGCGCAAGCGGCCACGACCAACGATACAATCAAACTCAAAAATGCCACTCGTAAGTAGAATTTCGGGTTGACAGTGCCTTTCACCAAAGGCCGATTGACATTGGTTATTTTATCGATTTCGAGGTCTTCTTTGTTGTTGGTGGCTATAGCAAACACGGCAGCGTAAACAAGCGCAATAAAATAGAGCGGTAACTTGATCCATGTCAAAGAAGACACTTCTTCCAACTGCACAATGGAGGAATTATGCACCACAAAACCGAAGAGAAACAGCACGAAATAATGAAAAATTCGTCCCAACCGCAGATCGAGCCACAATTCACGGAAAAACGAAAAGTTTGTAAATGCTAGTATTCCGGCCGGAATCAGTGAACCAATCAAAAGAATAACCTGAAAGAGCATAAACCAATAAATTATTCCTAGTTGAATGAAGCCTTTATTTGCGACAGGTAAAGATAAGTAAGTTCTTCTGAGATTGCGTTGATTGGAGCGGTTATCGATCAAACAGGAAACTTGTTTTACAACAAACCAGTAGAATGGTGCAATTGTGATTCAGGAACCAGCTTAAACCGCAAAACAAATGTTAGCCATCCTTACGGTGGAAAGACAATTT
>JBILJP010000393.1:0-4638 GCA_044377135.1 Fluviicola sp. | reverse complement strand
GATCAATTCCAACACAGATACTCCTGTTCCGGTTCCAATATTAAATACCGTCAGTTCACGTGGCTCGTTGAGGTAATCAAGCGCCCGGATATGGGCATTAGCCAAGTCTGAAACGTGGATGTAATCGCGAATACACGTACCGTCTGGTGTTGCGTAATCATCACCATAAACGGTTAATTGCGGAAGTACACCACTCGCCGTTTGGGTCATGTACGGAAGAATATTGTTGGGAACTCCTTGCGGAAACTCACCGATTCTACCGGAAGGATGCGCACCAATCGGATTAAAATAACGCAAAAAGATTACCTGAAGGGCCGGATTAGCGATTGCCGCATCGCGAAGAATTTGCTCACACATTAATTTAGACCAGCCATAAGGAGAATTCGGTGTGCCCAATTGCGTTTGTTCATCTACTTTGGTTGTGCCTACAGGTGTTCCGTAAACAGTGCATGATGAAGAAAAAACGAGTTTTGAAACCTTAAATTCTTCCATGGTACGCAACAACTGAAGGAGGCTTACAACGTTGTTTTGGTAATATTTCAACGGATTTGCAACGGATTCGCCTACTGCTTTAAATGCGGCAAAATGGATAACTCCGGCAAAATTGTGTTCTGAGAATAAGGTCTGAAGCAGTTCGCTGTCGTTGCAATCGCCTTCTACAAAAAGAACCGACTTTCCGGCTATCGATTCGATAAGCGGAATGACAGACGGATGTGAATTCGAGAAGTTATCCAGAATAACAGGCGTGTAACCTTGCTCTAACAGCTCAATAACGGTATGTGATCCGATATAACCTGCACCGCCTGTAACGAGTATCTTTTCCGTTTTCTTCATATTCAATGCTAAATATAACGGAACTTTACGACTTTTTAAGCAAGGACAACACAGCTCTTACATCGATGATGCGCAGCGAGAAGGTCCAAACAAACCACACCAAAAACAGTGTTGCGATCCAATAGATAATGTTCCATTCAACTACATAACGCAAAACGAGCATGGTTCCCAATATGATTCCAAGGCTTGCCAACTTCATCCATGCTGCCTTCTGCAAACGCTCATTCATGCGGTAACGCACCAAAATCCATTGCAAGACACCAAATACTGTTTGAGCCGTTAGCGTAGTTATTGCCGCGCCTTTCGCTCCTAAAACCGGTATGAGCAGAATGTTGAGCAAAATATTGATTGACAGCGCGATGATGGCCATGATATTGAGCTGACGAAGGCTTCCGTTGGCGGTAAGTAAGGTTCCGAATACCAAGGTAAAACACATTGGCAGGAAGGAAATGGAAAGAAAAATCCACGAATCGAAGGTCATCTGATTGGCATCTACATACAATGCGCTGAACAATTCTTCGCGCGTTCCGATTGATAACACAACCATAAGCAATCCGGCGCTGATCAATAAGTTAAACGCATTGGTCATAATGCTGGAAACACTTTCTTTTTCTTTCAGCAAGCGTGAAAAAATAGGAAGTAAGATTCCACCGAACAAAATACCGAACATCCAGCAAGCATCTAATAATCTGAACCCTTGAACGTAATAACTTACCTGAGTTGCTCCGTCAGGATGCATCAGTTTGATGAATACCGTATCCAACCGTGAATTGAGCATCATCAAAATCACCAACAACGCATACGGGAACGATTGCTTGAAAATGGCTTTGAAAAAAATCGTATTCCATTTCCACTTCGGAAATTCGACCAGTGAAACGTATACAAAACCTGCAAACAGAAACGAAATAAAAGAAGAGGCCACGAAAATGCCAACAAACCATCCCAGTGAAATAGGTCGGATAAACGTGGTGTAGAGCAATAACACTCCGAAAAGCAAGTAAACCAAACGCTCAACTACCGAAAGCACAGCATCCAATTCAAATTTCATCAATCCGCCGGTGTACGCACGCACATAATTCACGGTATTGATACTTACCTGATGGATGATGAGCAAAACGAGCATCCACCAATAATTGATAGGAAAACCGATGATGAAATACAGTGAAACCGTCCAAAGAACATACACTCCGGCCAATACCAGACGCATGGTAAACAGTTGATGACTGTATTGGCGAATCAAATGCGGGTGTTGGGCAATCAGGCGCGTCATGTAATTGGTGATTCCCATGTCTAATAACATCGAAAACAAAAACGTGAGATTGAGAAAAGCGGAAAAATCACCGTAAGGTTTGGCACCGATTTGATTTTGCATCACCACATCGACACCAAATATGGTGGCAGGTTTTACTAATAAATTAAGTAAAAGTGTAATTCCCAGACCTCTAAGAAAGATTTGCTGCATGCGCGGGGTGCTATTCAGCTACGAAGATAAAGTTCTGTGTTTGATGCACAAGCGGTTGAAAAGGTTCAAGACCGTTTTTACCTGCCACAAAGACCGAATAATTAAAACTACTCAACAAATCGAAACACTGTTTGCGGTTCTCATTGTCCCACAATTCAGCGTAAATAATCGGATGATGTGCGCTGATGATGCGCGTGCCTCCTTTCAAGGCAAAATATTCAAAATTCTCTACATCTATTTTTATTCCCTGAATCACCTGACCGTTGATGATATTGTCCAGTTTATCCAATTTCACGTCTACTTCTTTTCCTTCGTTCCATTCGGTGATGGATTCATGTTTCACATGACTCAATCCCTGCATCACGGTAGCTCCGTTTACCGGTAACACCATTTTCACCATTCCCGAATCGTCACCCAAGGCAACTTCATGAATTTTGGCTTTATTTAAGTTGAATTTTGCGATAATGCGCTTCAAAATAGATGCGTTGGTTGGCATCGGTTCAAAAGCATGAATGGTTGAATTGGGAAGATGGTTGGCCAAATGCACGGTCATGATTCCGAGGTTGGCACCAATATCGAGCACATCACCTTTACCGTCTTTGAGCATTGAAAGGAAGGTGAAAAAATCGTTTTCCTTTTTATCGGAACGAAGCGTACGGATTTTGTAGAGCGCGAACACATAAAGATAGGTTTGTAAACCCAGTGTTTTCTGCAATAGATATTTTACGCTGTTCTTCATTCACCGATATGATGCCGCGAAGTTAGGAAAAGTTGGAAACCCAAAGGAACAATTAGTTGCTTATTTATAGGAATCCTGCCTGATTGTGCAATTATGTAGTGATTTTGTATAGAAAAATGAACTGAATTCTGCTTAATTGATCACGTGATTGCACAAAAATGAGTTATTTTGACCTTCATGCGCATTGCCATCAACACTCGTTTTTTATTGTCTTCCAAAATGGAAGGATTCGGATGGTATACCTATGAAGTGGTAAAACGATTGGTAGAACAACATCCCGAACACGAGTTTGTATTTTTCTTCGATCGTGCTTTTGACCCGAAATATGTTTTCGGACCCAATGTAACACCTGTTGTACTGAATCCGCCGGCCAGACACCCTGTTTTGTTTTATATCTGGTTTGAATGGTCGGTGAAACGCGCCTTGAGAAAGTACAAGATCGATGTGTTTTTTTCGCCCGACGGCTACCTTTCTTTGGGTTCAAAAGTGCCACAGGTTGGTGTGATTCACGATTTGAATTTTGAACATTATCCACAGGACATTCCGTGGCAACCACGTATATATCTAAAGCATTTCTTCCCGAAATTTGCCCGAAAAGCAACGCGAATTGTCACTGTTTCGAATTACTCTAAACAAGATATTAGTGCCACTTACGGCGTACCTGAAAGTAACGTAATTGTAGGTTGGAATGGAGCTTCGGAACTCTTCAAACCCTTAGATGAAGCTGAAATTGTTGCAGTTCGCACCCAACACAGTTCCGGAAGACCTTACTTTATTTTTGTGGGAGCATTGCATCCGCGTAAGAATGTAGGTCGTTTGTTGGATGCTTACAAGCATTTTTGTGAACGAAATGCAACGATCGATTTGCTCATTGTGGGCGAAAATCTTTGGAAAAACAATCAACTGCAATTGCCCGAACTGAATGATGCAGTGAAAAGTCGCATTCACTTTACCGGACATGTGTCACAAACCGATTTAACCCATTTGGTAGGCGCAGCACACAGTTTAGTCTTCGTTCCTTATTTCGAAGGCTTCGGAATTCCGTTGGTAGAAGCCATGAAATGTGGCATTCCGATTATTTCAGGAAATAAAACCAGTTTGCCTGAAGTAGCTGGCGAAGCTGCTTTGTATTGCGATCCGTTTGATGTGGATTCCATTACCGGGGCTATGCACCAATTGGTAGACGATCAGGAATTATATGATCGCCTTGCAAAATCCAGTCTGGAACGCGGAAAATTATTTTCCTGGGATCACACAGCCAATGCTTGTTGGCAGGCGATTGTTTCGGTATTTGAAGTGGAGAAAACATGAAAACTGCCTTTGCACCCATCATCGATCCAGAAAGCAAGATTCTGATTTTAGGAACCATGCCCGGAATTCGTTCGTTGGAATTGCAGCAATATTACGGTCACACCGGAAATCATTTCTGGAAAATCCTCTTTTCACTCTTTGACGAACCTTTTACAAAAGATTACGACAAACGCATTGACTTACTGCACCGCAAACACATTGCGTTGTGGGATGTACTTTCGCATTGCGAAGGCGACGGAAGTGCAGACACGGCTATCCGCAATGAAATAGCCAATGATTTTAAAACATTTTA
>JBILJP010000392.1:0-4643 GCA_044377135.1 Fluviicola sp. | reverse complement strand
TTATTCAATTAATAGAAGATTTAGTTTTTTATGTCCCCAATTCGTTTACGCCAGACGGAGATGAATTCAATAATGTCTTTTTACCGATATTAACTTCCGGAATGGACATCTCAACCTATAAATTAGTGCTATTCAATCGTTGGGGTGAGGTGGTTTTCGAAACAAGTGATGTTTCAATAGGATGGGATGGAACGTATCACGGTAAAATGTGTCAAAATGGTGTCTATACATGGCTATTGACCTTTAAATCAAAATACACTGATCGTTATTACGAGTTTAATGGTCACGTATCTATTCAGCCCTAAAGCTGCTATAACAAGATTTACATTTATCAAACTCACGTTATTTAGTGACTTTTAGTCGCGTATTGTCTTACGTAGAATTCAGTTGAGTTTGGAATTAGATCACTTTCTAAAAAGAAATTGAATTATATAAACCTTTTGCTAAATCGTTATTATCTCGAGAAAAAAGAGTAGTTTTGCGGGAATTTATTCAGAAAATAGGTTCACATGGCATTGTCCAATCTCAATTCAGTCAGAGAAGGTCTTACATACGACGACGTACTCTTAGTTCCGGCATTTTCACAAGTATTACCGCGCGACGTTCAGTTAAAAAGCAAAATCACCCGTAACATTGAAGTCAATACGCCCATCGTATCGGCAGCAATGGATACCGTGACAGAAGCAAACCTGGCTATTGCTCTTGCTCAACAAGGCGGAATAGGTGTGATTCACAAAAACATGACCATTGCCGATCAAGCCCTGCAAGTGCGCAAAGTAAAGCGCTCTGAAAGCGGGATGATCCTCGATCCGGTTACATTATCAGAAGATGCATTGGTGAAAGATGCCTTGTACCTGATGAAAGAAAACAAAATCGGAGGCATTCCGGTAGTAGACGCCAACAGAGTGTTGAAAGGAATTGTTACCAACCGCGATTTGCGTTTCGAGAAAAATCAACAACGTCCGGTGCGCGAGGTAATGACTTCCGAAAATCTGGTTACCACCAAAGACGGTACAAGTTTAAGTGTTGCCGAAGATATCCTTCAGGAAAAGAAAATTGAAAAATTACCGGTAGTTGATGCCGATAACAAGTTGATCGGATTGATCACTTACCGCGATATCATCAAAGTAAAAACGCACCCGAATTCATGTAAGGACCAATATGGTCGATTGCGCGTTGCCGCTGCGGTTGGTGTTACGGCAGATACGATTGAACGTGTACAAGCTTTGGTTGAAGCAGGTGTTGACGCTATCGTAATCGATACGGCTCACGGTCATACCGAAGGTGTTGTCACAAAATTGAAAGAAGTAAAAGCGTTGTTTCCGAAACTTGACGTAATTGTTGGGAACATTGCAACAGCAGCAGCAGCCAAATACTTGGTAGAAGCAGGAGCAGATGCAGTAAAAGTGGGAATTGGCCCCGGATCAATTTGTACTACCCGCGTTATTGCAGGTGTTGGTGTGCCTCAATTGACAGCTGTAAACGATGTGGCTTTAGCATTGGAAGGAACAGGTGTTCCGGTAATCGCCGATGGTGGAATTCGTTATACCGGTGATATTGTAAAAGCGATTGCTGCCGGAGCAGATGTGGTAATGATCGGTTCAATGTTTGCCGGAGTGGAAGAATCTCCGGGCGAAACCATCATTTTCGAAGGAAGAAAATTCAAATCGTACCGCGGAATGGGTTCGTTGGAAGCCATGCAAAAAGGTTCCAAAGACCGTTATTTCCAGGATGCTGAAGACGATATCAAAAAATTGGTTCCGGAAGGAATTTCAGGTCGAGTTCCTTACAAAGGGAATCTTTCCGAAGTGGTATATCAAATCATGGGCGGTTTAAGAGCCGGTATGGGTTACTGCGGAGCAGCATCGATCACGCATTTACAAGGTGCGGAGTTTGTACGCATTACTTCTGCAGGTATGCGCGAATCGCATCCGCATGATGTAACCATTACGCGTGAAGCTCCAAACTATAGTTTGAAATAAGCTAAACGTAAAATAAAAAATTGCTGAAGCCTCCTTTTGGGGGCTTTTTGCGTTTAGAAAGGTAGTAATCCAATAATGGAGTTCTTAATTTTTTCTTAAATAGCAACCAAATTCTCGTTTCCAAAAACAAAATAGTAAATTTGGGTTCTTGGTTTGAAAAGTTTAATCCGCCTTGGGCGGATGGTAAATTAGGGTTAACATATTTAGTCAACACATGAAAAAACAATTGTTGCTGGCGCTTGGGCTGGTATTTAGCTTACAAGTAGTCGCTCAAAAAAAGGATGCAACCGTACTTGAAATCGATGGTAAAAAAGTAACCAAATCGGAGTTTTTACAGATTTACCTCAAAAACAACAACGATCCGAAGTATGACAAGGTTTCGCTGGATGAGTACATGGAATTGTTTAAAAAATTCAAACTCAAAGTAGCGGAAGCAGAAGCCCTCGGATACGACACTATTCCGAAACTAAAGAAAGAATTAGACGGTTACCGCAAGCAATTGGCACAACCGTACCTGGTAGATTCTTCTCAAAACAGTGCTTTGGTGCGTCAGGCATACGACCGTATGAAAACGGAAGTGCGTGCTTCACATATCTTGGTGCGTGTAGAAGAAGGTGCTTCGCCTGAAGATACATTGGCAGCTTACAACCGCATCATGTCGTTGAAAAAACGCATCGAAAACGGTGAAGATTTCGCAACAATTGCTAAAAGTAAAGGTGGTTCTGATGATCCGTCTGCACAACGAAACAATGGCGATTTGGGTTATTTTACCGCTTTCCAAATGGTGTATCCGTTTGAAGAAGCAGCTTACAACACCCCTGTGGGTAAAATCTCAACCCCGGTTCGTACACGTTTCGGTTACCACATTATCAAAGTGGTTGACCAACGTCCTGCTCGCGGAACAATGAAAGCAGCGCACATTATGATCGCTACCGGAAAAGATGCAACACCCGAAGAAGTAGAAAGTGCTTCTAAAAAAGCAACAGAAATCTACGATAAATTGCAAAAAGGTGAGTCTTTTGAATCATTGGCCGGTGAGTTTTCAGATGATAGTCAAACAGCTGATAAAGGAGGTGTTTTGCCACTTTTCGGTACAGGAACAACCACACGTATGGTTCCTGAATTTGAAGAAGCTGCATTTTCATTGAAAAACAACAACGATATTTCTAAACCGGTAAAAACAGATTTCGGATACCACATCATTAAACGTTTGGAATGGACAGACCTTCGTTCGTTTGATCAATTGAAAAAAGAAATTCAATCGAAAGTAAACAAAGACGAGCGTGCGAAGAAAACGCAAGATTCGTTCATCCAGAAATTGAAGAAAGAATACAAATTCTCTGACGGCTATTCAAAAACTTCGGCTTGGTTTGTTCAGAATTTGGATTCTACTTATTTCATGGGGCAATGGAATGCTTCTAAGTTGACAAGCAACAAAGCGATGTTTAAATTGGGTAAAAAAGCATACACTCAAAAACAATTTGCCGATTACTTAGTGAAAAACTACCGTAATGTGCGTGCATCTGATAATGCTTCCGTAATCAAAAAACAATACCTGGCTTGGCAAAATGCTGAAATCATTGGTTACGAAGAAATGCAGTTGGAACGCAAATACCCTGAATTCAAAGCATTGATGCAAGAGTACCACGACGGTATTTTATTGTATGAAGTAATGACCGATAAAGTGTGGAACAAAGCCATCAAAGATTCATCAGGTTTACGTTCATTCTACGAACAAAATTCTGGTAAATACCAATGGGGTAAACGTTACAATGCGTTTGTTTACGAATGCTTGAATCAAAATGTAGCTGATCAGGTAACAACGATGTTGAAATCAAGTGATACCATTACTTCTAAAACAATCATTGGAGCTGTCAACAAAACTTCCGAATTGAATTTGCGCGTACGCACCAATAAATTCGAGGTAGAGCAAACAGCTTTCCTGAAAGGTCAAAACCTGAATTTGGGAGTCAATAAATCATATACCTACGAAGGAAAGATTTACGTAGTGAAAGTTGACGAGATCTTAATGCCTGGTCCGAAATTATTGAGCGAGGCAAAAGGAGCTGCAACTTCCGATTACCAAAATTACTTAGAGAAAATGTGGCTGGAAGAACTTGCTAAGAAACACCCGATTGTGGTGAATTCAGCAGTGCTCTACTCACTAGGAAAATAAAACGAAAAGCCGGTTCAGTTGAGCCGGCTTTTTTGTTTCAGCTCACTTATAATCACGGTATTCATCTCAGGCGGATATTTCTTTCCCCATGAATTCACGTCAGCCTAAAGCTTATGAGCACTTAACAGACACGCTAACAGTTAACGTTTTTCTTCAGGATAAGCCAACTATACTGTTCAAAAAAAACAAGTGCGTTGCGCCTTTGCTGATCGCATGCCGCCAATAGCTTTAGCGATGGCACAAGCTTCAGCGTAAGCATTAGCCGAGTGAAAATTCGTGAATTCATGGGAATTATTACAACAGCATGTTTTTTGTGGTGGTTTCACTCGCATTGACGCGGAGCTTAAGAAATCATAAAATAACGTGAGTTCGGGATAAGAATTCAGTCAGATCGCTTAGAGATAGCTGGATTCAAGCGAAAAGAACGAGATGTATCGGGCATACATCGAGTGCTTTTTCGAGCAGAAGACGGCTGTTTATAAGCG
>JBILJP010000069.1:0-16764 GCA_044377135.1 Fluviicola sp. | reverse complement strand
TTCGGGCAAGAAGATCATCTGCTTTTAAGGTTGCCTGAAACGGGTTTTGCTTGCGTTTAGCTGCCAGGCGCAGTTGAACCGATCGCTTTAAGGCGGCAAAGTTGTTTTCTTTTACAGGTCTATTGGAACCGCTTTTCCAGCGATAACGAGCCGATTTGAGGAGCCGGCTATTGTGAACCGAAAGCACAAAATAGTCATTGGGTCTCGCATTTTCAGCAATGTAAGCATCAAATTCCGGCCATGCTTCGTCTAACAAATAAGCTGTAGTTCCGCTTCGTTCTTCCACTTCTTTTCCGGTGGGATGTTTAAAACAAGTGGTATTTCCGCACGAAAAACAATCGTTGATGGCCGCTACAGGTTGCGAAACAAAGGAGTTGTCGCTGTTTTCAACTGCTTTGCCCAAGCTTTTTAATTGCACAATCAATTCGCTATCTGATAACCGGGCTTCGATTCTGAAAGCGTATTCCGATTTGAAACGCAAGTCGATGTAATTCCATTTTACCGTTGCATCGCGGTTTTGTTCGGCGAGCGAACCAGCCACAACTTTGGTATGTTTGTGTCGTTCAATGATTTCGAAATGAGCATTGAGGGCGGCGTCGTACAAGGCATTCGACAACTGACATAAACCACCTGCTTTTGTTGGAATAATACAGCCTTCTCTGATTTCCCGACCAATCACATATCGTTTTCCCCAATTGGGATTTCCGAGGTGTTTCCAAAAGCTAAACACATTATTTGCAGGCACCTCAAGTCCGTTAATATACCGAACAGCAATGCGTAAGTTTTCTATTTTTCCGGCAGTGAGAATCCAGTTTTGAGAGTTGTCATTTTTGTTCCATAACTCTGTATGCGAAGTTGCTATTACAGGAGCATTATTCAGCACGTTGCCGCGGTATTGTTTTCGGGGACCTGAAAAAGAATTGAAAAGACTCCGCCTAACAGTAAGTGCCCACATTTTACCGCGAAACACGAATGATTGCTTTAGGTTGTGTTGTTCGATTAATTCTTGGTTTGCCATTGGCTACATTAATACGGAATCAAGAACAATGTTACGGTTTTCACTTGATTTAACCAATAGGCACACAGTCTTTAAGCAATGCTTTAACTGAGTTTTTGATTGCTTCATTTGTAACAGGATCAACTGTTTGACGGTCTGGGAGGATTTTACTTCCAACACCTTGAATCAACAGTTTATGTGAGTCGGGGAGTGGTTCTTGTTTCAGGGTTTCCAATACCAAATCCAGTGATTCCATTGTTTTTGCACCTGAACTCGAAGCCACGATAAATGCAATTGGTTTATACGAAAGAAGTGTAGTTGCTACTGTCCATTCCAACGCATTTTTGAGTGCTCCCGGCATACTGAAAACATATTCCGGAGTGCAAATGAGCACGGCATCAGCTTGTTCGATCCGTCTGTGAAAATCGGCAACCGGAGCGGGTAAGGTTTCTCCTTCCAATTCCGGATTAAAATGGGGTAAATCGTCAATGGCTTCAAATAGATCAAATGTTGCCTGATTACTGAATTGCGATGCGATGGAACGAAGGATGATTCCGTTGCTTGAATGACTACGTGTGCTGCCGGAAATTGCTAGAATTTTAGGAATCATGTTGTAAAGCTAAAAAGGAGTGAGAACTTCACTTACTCATGTCCACATACACAACCGCCTTGGTCTCAAAGAATTCTTCCGAGAAAAATTGGTTCAAAGGATGAAGTTTCAACGGTTGTTTTACCGGAGCAAGTTCTTCTGTCAAATCGCCGCCTTTGAGGTACAAAATGCCGTTTTTGAGCGGATTGTTGTGTTGTTTTAGGAATTTTCCTTTCGTCCATGGAAGGAAAGCAGGCATGGCAGTAACGGCACGGCTTACAATAAAATCAAACTGTTCCTTGATGTCTTCGGCGCGTGCATGAGTTGCGCGTACATTGGTTAATCCCAATGCTTGGGAAACTTCATTTACAACCTTGATCTTCTTTCCAATGGAATCTACCAGGTGGAATTGCACTTCGGGAAAAAGAATCGCTAGTGGAATGCCAGGGAAACCACCGCCGGTTCCGATATCGAGTACGGATGAACCCGGAGCAAATAGCATGATTTTAGCTATTCCGAGAGAATGCAATACATGCCGCTCATAGAAATCGTCCATATCCTTGCGGGAAATGACATTGATTTGCGCATTCCACTCTTCGTAGAGCGGTTTCAGTTGTGAAAACCGCGCATGCTGTACTTCCGTTAAATCGGGGAAATAACGTTCGATCAATTCCATTTTCGGGAAATTAACCTTCGATCAGTTGACCCAAGGCGTTGTCGAAGATGTCTTTCGCTTCAGAGATAAATCCGAAATGCTCGTCATCAACCATCATTTTTCCTTTGGTAACGTGTCCGAGTAAGGTGTAGCTTACGCCACTTCCCATCATGAACTCGATGAATTCTTCTTCGGTTTCTTCCGAAACACTTACCACAACACGGCTTTGCGCTTCACCAAACAAGAAAGCATCTTCGCGCACTTCAGAGTCGGTTACGATATCAAATCCAAGACCGCGAGGCATCGACATTTCCACCAATGAAACAAACAATCCGCCGTCGGCGCAATCGTGAGCTGCGTTGATCAATTCCATGTTGATGAGTCCTTTTACGGCTTCTTGTAGGATGAATTCTTTTTCCAGGTCGAAATGTGGAGCCGGAGAAGCTTCAATTCCATGGTAAGTAACCAAGTATTCGGATGATGAAATATCGTTAACAGTGTCACCAAGAATAAAGATCAAATCGCCTTTTTGTTTGAAATCAAGCGACATGATTTTTGTTTTGTCAGGAATCACACCGATCATACCGATGGTTGGAGTAGGGAATACAGGAATTTCTTTTCCGCCGATGTTTGATTGGTTGTAGAACGAAACGTTTCCGCCTGTAACCGGTGTTTCAAACTTCAGGCACGCTTTCGACATTCCTTTAATCGCACCTACAAATTGCCAGTAAGATTCAGGATTGTACGGATTTCCAAAGTTCAAACAGTTGGTGATTGCACTTGGAATACCACCTGAAACAACGATGTTACGCGCTGCTTCCGAAACGGCAATGGCAGTTCCGATTTCAGGATCTGCATTCACGTAGCGCGAGTTGCAATCTACGGTCATCGCCAATGCTTTTTCCGTTCCTTTCAAATGCACAATTCCGGCATCTGTAGGACGGTTGGTCGACATGGTTTTTGTTCCAACCATGGAGTCGTATTGTTCGTAAACCCAACGTTTTGAAGCAATATTCGGCTGGCTCAACAAATGGAAAGCCACCTTTTTCAAATCGTCCGGTTGTTTTACGCTATCGATGTTGAATTTTTTGTATTCCTGGTAATAAGCAGGTTCTGAATATTCGCGTTGGTATTGCGGAGCTCCACCACCTAACACCAATGATTCTGCTGGCACATCACCTACCAGTTCACCATTCATGTAGTAGCGAACACGACCGTCATCTGTCACGGTACCAATTTCTTCGGCATGTAAATCCCACTTATCGAAAATGCCTTTTACCACATCTTCTTTTCCTTTTTGAATCACCACCAACATACGTTCTTGAGATTCGGAAAGTAAGATTTCGTAAGGCAACATATTGTCTTGACGTGTCGGAACGCGATCGAGGTGAATTTCCATTCCCACACCACCGCCGGCGCTCATTTCACAGGTTGAACAGGTAATTCCTGCCGCTCCCATGTCTTGCATACCAACAATCGCGTCGGTCATAGACAATTCCATGGTAGCCTCCAACAACAATTTTTCCATGAACGGATCACCAACTTGCACCGATGGCAAATCTTGTGCAGATTCTTCTGTGATATCTTTTGAGGCAAAAGCGGCACCTGCAATTCCGTCTTTACCGGTGGCAGAACCAACTATGTAAACCGGATTTCCGGGACCTTTTGCTTTTGCTGAAATAACTTTTTTTGTATCGATGATTCCTGCAGAGAAAGCATTCACCAACGGGTTTTGGTTGTATGATTTATCGAAAAATACTTCACCACCAACAATCGGAATACCGAATGCGTTACCGTAATCACCAATTCCTTTCACAACACCTTTCACCAACCACTTTGTGCGATCTTCTTTGATATCGCCGAAACGCAACGAATTTAATTGCGCTACCGGGCGAGCTCCCATGGTGAAAATATCGCGGTTGATACCACCAACACCTGTTGCTGCACCTTGGTAAGGTTCCAACGCGCTTGGGTGATTGTGCGATTCGATTTTGAAAACACAACCGATTCCGTCGCCCAAATCAACCAAACCGGCATTTTCCTCACCTGCCTTTACAAGCATGTGTGGGCCGTCTTTCGGCAATTGTTTCAACCAGAAAATAGAATTTTTATACGAACAGTGTTCAGACCACATTACGGAATAAACGGCTGTTTCGGTGAAGTTTGGCGTGCGACCTAAAATCTCTTGAATCATTTCAAATTCATCGGTACGTAAACCTAGTTCTACTGCTTGTTCTACTGTTGCTACTTGTTGAAGTGTGCTACTCATTGGTGAAAATGTTTGCCGCAAAGTTAATTATTCCATTCAACCTAGTCGGCTGAGTTATCCTGTTTTTTGAACAATCCGGTTTTTTTGTGAATGAAAGCTGGCCAAGATGTTGTTTATCCCACAGATGCGCAGATTTTTCGCGCTCCTAATACTTACGCTGAAGCTTGTGCCATCGCTAAAGCTATTTGGCGGCATGCGATCAGCAAAGGTGCAACGACAGCGCTGGAGAGTGAAAAATAGGGGTGTAATTAATCAAGCTAGTTAGGCTTAGGCAGAGAGCTAAATCTGTGCATCTGTAGGAGGTGTTTTGGAAGTACTGCCTTTCAAAATTTAGGTTAATAAAAGCCATTTTATGATAAAAATCACGATTTTGACTGATGGATATCATACCTTACGCAATGCCATAGAACGAACTTTGGTCTAACAAATACACGTCATTATGGAAACTATCATTCAAACAATTATGGTCCCCACGGATTTATCCGACAAGGGATCAAATGCGATCGATCACGCGGTTGGAATTGCTAAAAAAGCAAATGCTAAAATCGTTTTATTTCATGCGTATTACATTCCCACAGTAGTTACCGATGTTTCGGTGGTGATGCCTTCAATAGAGGAAGTGGAAAAAGGTATTCGCGAAGAAATGGAACTAATAAAAGGAGATGTATCTCGCCGTTTGGGTGATGAATCAAGGGTTTCGTATGTTTTTCGTCAAGGATTTGCAAAAGAAGAAATCAGACGTTTTGCCACCGAATGTTTTGCCGATTTGATTGTAATGGGAATGCAAGGTTCCGGTTTTATCAACGAACATTTATTCGGTAGTGTTACCGTTGCAGTGATGCGTTCAACTCCTTGTCTGTTGTTAGCGGTGGGAACACAAACTCCTTATAAAGAAATCAAACAGATTGCCTTGGCGTGTGATTACCAGGCTATTCAGCATCCTGAAAAAGTGTTTACACCTTTTAAATCGTTGGTTGGATTGTTGGATGCACATGTTTACATTCTGCACATTGCGGATAATCCGTTAGAAGTTCCGACACCGGATCAAGCGGTTGTTGGAGTGGCGTTGGATCATGCGCTCGAAGGCGTGAGCCATACGTTTCATCAATACCAGGATAACGATGTGGTACACGGGTTGAATGAATTCATTGAAAAATACCACATTGATTTACTGACCATGGTGCCGCACGAACATACGTTTCTGCACAATCTGATGGTAGGTTCTGAAACCAAACGGATGGCGTTTCACGGAAATGCACCGATGTTGATTATTCCGATCTAAGAAAATAACTATTGGGAACAAAGCGTGTTATTTGTTCGATAGCGGTTTCCGGTGTTTCCAATAGTATAGAAGCGCGTTTGCGTGTCTGCCGGAAATCAATCAGAAGGGAATGAATGACGTGTTCATTCCCTTTTGTTGAACAAATTCACTTAAAAGATACTGATTTTTCTCCTGTGTTTTCCTGTCTATTCTCATAGGATATCAATTAGTGTGGGAGTAACTTCACAAAAATGAGAATTACAGTTGATACAGGACGTATAACAGTGTTGGACGAATGACGTTCAATCGCTTTATTTCATCAACAAATTAATAACACACATACGATTATGGAACCTTTATTCAAAACCATTCTGGTGCCGACGGATTTTTCCGAAAGTGCCACTAGTGCTGTTCATTATGCAGCGCAAATAGCGAAAAAAACACGTGCCAAATTGGTATTGCTTCATGCATTTTATGTCCCGGATTTGGTGACGGATGTAACATTCATGATGCCATCTGCAAGTGATTTGGAGGTGACCTACAAAAATACCTTGAAGCACTTAAAAGCTGAAATTCATTCGACTTACGGAAAGGAAATTACCGTTGATATGATTACCGTGAAAGGTGGGCCGGTAGAGGAAATTGGGCTGTACATGAAGGATCATCGTGTGGATTTGTTGGTAATGGGTATGAAAGGTGCCAGTTATCTTGACGAACGATTGTTTGGAAGTGCTGTTACCAAGATGATTCATCAGTCAACTTGTCCGGTAATCGTGGTGGATAAAGATGTTCTTTTCCAACCGATTACAAAAATTGTTTTTGCATGTGATTATGCACGTGTTCAGCATTTAAACGATCAACTGGAACCATTGGTGAAATTGGCAGATTTGTTTAAAGCGCATGTCTTGATTTTGAATGTCACTCCTCATGAACATTCCGTACCTTCAATCGATGAAGCAATAGCCGGAGTTCATTTGGATCATGCCCTGGCAAATGTGGCACATACTTTTCACCAGATTGAGAGCGAAAACATTGTAGAAGGAATCACTGCTTTTGCGGATAACCGTAAAGCGGATTTAGTGGTGATGATGCCGCGAAATCACACGTTGCTGGAGCGTTTGTTTCACGAACCGAATACCAAACAAATGGCATTTCACGCAGGGCTGCCGTTATTAACCATTCACGAGTAAACGCTATGACACTAATAATTAATGATGAAAAGACGCTGAAATCGCTTCAGGAAGCGTTTAGTGCACAGTTTCCGTATTTGAAAATTGAATTTTTCTCGAAACTGCACAAACCGGGGACTGCTTCCGGGTTGAAGTTTAAACTGGATCCGACAATCACAATCGGTGAATGCAGATCGGGGCATACCGAAGGCGATTGGGAAATTAAACCTGAAATGACGGTGAATGACCTGGAACAAGGGCTTGGTACCATTTATGGTTTGGGAGCGCAAGTCTTTCGCAAGACTGCCAACAATAACTGGATTGAAACAGTGAATACGGACGATTGGACATTAGCAGAGCACAATGCCGAATCGGAAGCATTGTTGCAAGTGCGAAAAGATCGATTGGGGTAAACAGGTCTGTCGGTTCATAAAGCAAGAGGCTGTCTAACGAATTAGGCAGCCTCTCTTGTTGTAAATAGCAGGTGTTTTCTTAAATCAATGTTTTATTTTTTCGGTTTCTTCCAATAAGGCACTGCATCTTTAATAAGTGCAGTTTGTATCGACCATGCAAAATCGAGTTTCACCTCACTGTTAAAAAATACCGGATCATTCAGGTTAATAGGTTGATCAGTTGTATAACCTGTATGATTACTCGGAACGGCAAGAGCATGACAACTCATACAATTACTTTGCATACCGTACTTGAAGCTACTGTTGTAGTTATTGGTGATGTTAAATGTAGCAGGTCCAAAGCCACCTTCTAAATAAGGATTGTAGCCAAACATGGAACCAGCGCCTGCATTATTACTGTTGTTGGGTGTTGTCATTACATAGGCAGCATTCAATGCATAATGACGGGCGGCACCTTTCACTTCTTTTGTAATGGTATTGGCCGCTAGTTTAGAACTTGGTGAACCGGGATTGGAAGGTGTTGGTGCCCAATAAAACGTTTGCCACGTCCAGTTACTCACTTCTTTGGTGCTTACGTGCATTGCCACAAGTACGGCAAGATCTCCTGCTTTTGCAGCTCCATTACCATTCAATCCTTGAATGCTATCTTGCTGATTCATGAATTTAGCCGTTTTGGCATCGACCTTAAAGCTGATAAAATCGCTGAGGTTACAGGTTGCGTTTTTAATGGCGGTTTTGTTTGTAGATGTTGCGAGAACGGGTGTGATTTTTTTGTTTTTATCTTGTTTGTTTTTGGTGTCAACATAAACGCAAAGCGGAAACTGATCCGGACCAAAAACATTCAATGAATCCGGCGGATTTGGAGCATCAATCCAAACAGGCATTTGCAACATATCGTCTTTGCTCGAATAAACAAGATAAGTTGGTTTGATCATAATCGAATTGTTTGGGAAGCTTGGAATACTGCCGATCTTTCCTTTGTTGTAATAAGAATTGATAACCGATTGTTTGAAGATTTTGTTTTTTGCAGCAGACTGAGCTTGGGCAGGATTGTAGGAAACAGTCACCCAAAAACCAGTAGCAGGAGCACCGAATGTTGACTGTTTTGAAACCAGATTCACTGATTTTTCAAGATGTCCGGCATGAGCAAATTGTGTTGGTCGTGTAAGTGGCGCGCGACCACGATCTAGAATGGATTTTGTATTAATCTCTTTTCCTTGAATGATATAATCACGCACTTCATTAAGACCCATCCATGTTTCATAAATACGCAAAGGTCTTTCTAAAGGATCAATACGTTGTTTTGTTTCAGCCGTTAATCCAGCCCAAATACCCCAGGCATGCGTGTATATACTTAATGAATCATAATGGTTTGGCACAAAAGATGTGTCATTGATCCATCCATTGATCGTGTTAGAATCGGTAGGGAAATTGATGCCTGAAACTGCTTCGTCAGGAAATTCAACCGGATAAATAACCGTAGTTCCGGAAACAATAGGAGACGGTTTACTACTTAAATAAAGGTAAAGGACGATTCCTATTATTAGAATTAACAGGATCCACCAAAGATTGTTCTTTTTCATAGCGAATAGTTTAAATGAAACGATGGATCAAATGTATTTAAAAGCGCACGAAATTCTATGGGTATAAATACCTGTTTTTAGAAATAGTAAAAAACGTTTTCGGACGAAAAAAAACATATATTTAATGTCTATAAACTATTCACTATGAGAAAAATAACACTATTCGCTCTGATGAGCATTTCGTTGCAAGCGTTTGCACAATGGCCCTATTTTCAACAAGATCATAGCAGCGCTACGGTTGGTAAAGATTACCAGGATCCGGTTGATATTCATTTCGATGGTACCAACAAAGTCTATTCCTATCACACTGCCTCCAACGGCGGAATGATTGTGACCAAATACAATTCCGGTACAGGTGCGCTGGTTGATGTGGTTTACATGTCTAAATCAGGATTGTCTTTTTCTCCGGTTCGCGTTCGAACACAAGGCGCCGATTATTATGCGCTGTTCAACATTACGGTTGCCGGTTTGAATCGGTTTTGTTTGGTAAAGCTTGATGCGGCAACCAATGCATTGGCTTTTGTGCGTCAAATAGGTAATGCCGCCGGAACCCTTGATATGACAGCGGTTGATTTTATCCACGATGGCGGAACCAATGTATATGTGTTGAGTAATTGCTATGATGCGGTGAATAATCAAACCGATTTGGGAGTCACCAAAATAGACGTATCAACAGCTACTCCTGCCATTTTATGGAATTACCGCTATGAAAACTTGTCCCGGGATGATTTTGGAAGTAATATCATCCTTCAGGGAACGAGTCTGTTTGCGAGCGCCATTAGTATTGATCTGAGTTCGATGTTAGATCGTGGTCCGACGTTGTTGAAACTCGATTTGAATGGAAACTATCTTGCTTCGCGTTTGTATAAATATTCGAGTACGTGCACATCTGCCCGTTCGGCCGGAACGTGGGTTATGCCGGGTAAAGCGTTAATTCTTTCGTCTGTTTCTTATGTGGGGGCCGACGGAAACGGTCCGCTTTGGCTCGCAAGAATTGATCCGCTTACGCTAAATGTAACGCTGCAATCGCACTATTCATCAGGCGCGGCATACATGAATCCTGAAATTCAACAAGTGAGAAACACTGCCGGAAACAAAGTATTGATGTCTGGTTCCGCACCATTTTACAATACGGCCACGCCGGGTTATGTGCACTACTTTTTTGACCAAACAACACTTGCTTTTACACAAGGAACCTATTACGGAACCACAAATCCGAGTAATTGGGGAGGAGCCATTTACGATACCTATATCAATACCGGCATCGGAATGAATATTTTCACCGCAGCTCAAAACAATGGTGTGCCCAATAACTATCATTTATTGAAAACGTCAGATTTGGGAGATAATGGTTGTGATAATCCTACTTCAATCGCGCCGGTTTCTTGTGTGTTTGATTACTATACGATTCAGTTCACACAGCGCGACAATCCTGCGGTTTTATCGGTCATTAAGTTGTTTGCGGTAGCACCAATGGCGAATACCTTTACTGAATCGTGTTATGTTACTTGTCCGGGTTGTGAATTGGCTCCGATAGATGATCCGATGATCAGTACAGTAAAATCAGCCGGTTTAAACGAAAACAGAGGCGTAGAGGCCTTTCCGAATCCAACTACAGGATTGATGCAGTTAAAAGCGGAAGGAAAATTCTCCGAAGTGAGTGTATACACGTTATTGGGCAAACAGGTTTCTGCTGAAATTCTAGTGTCTGATACAGGTGCTTCCATTGATTTGACAAACGAACCGAAAGGCGTTTACATCCTTCGCTTTTTGATGGATGGCGAACAGAAGGCGTTGCGTATTTTCAAGGATTAATCGAACTAATCGTGAAAAGCAGGTTCATCGGAAAGGTGGGCCTGTTTTTTGGTGCTTTAGTGTGACGGCAGAAAAAGAATGTAAATGTGATCAACAGACAGGAAGTGATCTTGGAAAATAATGCTTATCCTTTTTACAGATCAGCTGGAAATATCGATCGATGAAACTTCCCTAAATCGAACTGTGTTTCTGAAATAGTACTTACTTTCGGGGCACAATGGTCATATTTCTACTTTTATTGCTAGGCTCTTGGTTCCTTTGGAAGCGAACAACCGACGGCTTGTTGAAGTATGATCTATTGCTTGCCTGGGCGATCAAATTGGCGGCAGGCGGACTGTTTTTAGTGGTCTATTCGCAGTATTACGGTTCCGGGACATTAACAGCCGATCCGAAAGCCTTCATGCACGAAAGCGCGTTATTGAACCAGGTTGCGCATGAATCATTTACCGATTATTTGCGGTTTTTAACCGGAATGGAAACCCAATCAATGATCGATCATTACCTCAGTGCCACCACGCATTGGAGTGGGGGAGATCTTACGTTGATCAATGATTCCAAAAACGTTATCCGTGTAAACAGTTTGCTCTATTTTCTATCAAATGGCAATATTTACCTGCACATTCTTGTATTCGCATTTCTGTCATTATTGGGTTTTCGTGAATTATACCTTACTTTTTCAACGGTTATTTCCTTTCCGAAGCGCCGGTTTTGGTATGCGCTGATTTTATTTCCGAGTCTGGTTTTTTGGACAGGCAGCATGATCAAAGAACCGTTAATGATTCTGGGCTTGTGTTTGGTGATTAGAGCATGGTTCGGTGAATTGAGTATTGGAAGTCGCGTTTGGCGATGGGCACTCGGAATTGTGTTGTTGATTGCGTTTAAACCCTATGTACTCTTATGCCTTCTGCCGGCTATTCTGTTATATGTGCTGACAGTGAAAGTGTTTAAAAAACGCATTTGGCTAACGTTTACCGTGCTCTTTGTTGCTGTTATCGGGGCTTTGGCACTCTTTCCGGTCCAACGCGAAAAAGGAGTGTTTTACCTGACGCGCAAACAGTTTGATTTTATCAATATCGGTAAAGGAGGAATTCATGCCTATGCCGATACGTGTTTTTATTTCTTTCGTCCGGATCAATTTCAGTACCTAACGATCACCGAACAAGATTCTGTGTTTTTAACTCGCCCTTTACAAGCGAAAAAAGTGACCCTCGGAAAAGCGCTTCCGTTTAAAGATGTCTATCTCCGTCCGAACAAAAAAGCGTGGTTCATGTACTTTCGGTCAAACGGTTGCGAAAGTTACATTCCGGTCACGTCGATCAATTCATCATCAACTCAGCTCCTGAAAAATATTCCTGAAGCACTGGCAAATGCCGCTTTCAGACCTTTTTTCGGTGATCCTGGCGGTTGGTTGAAGTACTTTGCTGTAATAGAAACGATTGTGTTATTCGGCTGGGTGCTTTACGCATTCAGCTTCTGGAAATCAGCTACCAAACAAACCAAATTACAAGTGGCTTCATTGCTCTTTTTTGCAATTTGTTTGCTTCTTTTGATCGGATGGATAACTCCTGTACTCGGTGCAATGGTTCGTTATCGAATTCCTGCCTATCTGGCTATTTTTGTAGCAGCAGCATTACTTTTTAGAAAAACAAAACCAACAGAAACATGGGAAAAGTTGCCCTCATAACAGGTGCTACGGCCGGATTCGGTGAAGCTACCGCGATTCGTTTTGCCAATGAAGGATGGGATTTAGTATTAACCGGTCGAAGAGTGGATCGATTGGAAAAACTGCAGCAACAATTAAAAACGGCTTCCAACCGGGTTGAAATTTTGCATTTTGATGTGCGGAATGAAGCGGAAGTGATTGCTGCGATCAATTCGTTAGATGCATCCATTGTTCGCGATTTAAGCGTGTTGGTCAACAATGCCGGATTGGCTGTTGGTCGCGGTCCGCTAGACGAAGCCGTTACGGATGATTGGGAGCGTATGATCGATACCAACATTAAAGGATTACTCTACGTATCGAAAGCTGTTATTCCGCTATTGAAAGCCAACGGATCCGGACATATTGTGAATTTGGCCAGTATAGCCGGAAAAGAAGTGTATGCCGGTGGAAATGTTTACTGCGCTACCAAACATGCTGTAGATGCGCTTTCGCGTTCCATGCGTTTGGATTTGGTGAATTACGGAATCAAAGTGAGTAACATTGCTCCCGGAGCTGCCGAAACAGAATTTTCCATCGTACGTTTTAAAGGCGATGAAGAAACCGCGAATAGCGTTTACAAAGGTTTTGAACCGTTAAAAGCACAAGATATCGCCGATGCCATTTTTTATGTGTGCAATTGCCCTGCTCACGTGACCATCAGTGATTTGGTAATTATGCCTACGGCTCAGGCAAGTTCTACCGTTTTTAATAAAAAATTGTGATATGAAATTTTGCTTACCACTTTTACTGGCGCTGAGCTTGTTTTCCTGCATGAAAGGAAAATCGGTTGATTTGGTTGTGCACAATGCGCGCATTCATACCATGAACGATGAAAATTCCATTGAGGAAGCCATGGCTATCAAGGATGGTAAAATAGTGGAAGTTGGTCCTGAACGGCAAATCCTGAATAAATACAGCGCCGATGAATACATTGATGCGGGTAAAAAAGATGTTTTTCCCGGATTGACCGATTCGCACGGACACATGATGAGTTATGCCCGACAATTGTTGTCGGTTGATTTGGTAGGCTGTAAATCGTTTAACGAATTGGTGGTACGGGTTGAAAAATACAGTCAGGCGCATCCATCCGGATTTATTATTGGCCGCGGTTGGGATCAATCGTTGTGGGGAACCGATGTGCTTCCAACCAATGAACGCTTGAATGAATTATTTCCTAACATTCCGGTTTTATTGCACCGAATTGACGGACATGCGGCTTTGGTGAACCAGAAAGCCTTGGATTTGGCTGGAATTACCCCGGAAACGAAAGTAGATGGCGGAAGCATTTCTTTAAACACAGAAGGTAAATGCACAGGTTTGTTACTCGACAATGCCATTGAATTGGTGTCGAAACGTTTTCCGGATTTTCCTAAAAAAGACCTGGTAGCCAGTTTGCAAAATGTGCAGGGTGAATTGTTGCAATACGGAATTACGGGTGTGCACGAAGCAGGAGTTGAACAAAAAGATTATCAGTTACTGAAACGTATGGTCGATCAGAACAAACTGCATTTAGACCTGTATGTGATGCTTTATCCGACGGAAGAAAACATTGCGTTTGCCCGAAAAAGCGGAAAGATCAAACACAAAAACCTCATTGTCCGTTCATTTAAAGTGATGGGCGACGGTGCGCTTGGTTCGCATGGAGCGTTGTTAAAACAACCGTATACCGACGATGTACACTCGCATGGATTGTTGACCACTTCTCCGGAAGATCTGCAGCGAATTGCCTTGATTGCAGAATCGATTGGTTATCAGGTAAATATTCATGCTATTGGTGATTCTACCAATCGTTTGGTGTTGGATTTATTGGTACAGATTCGCGAACGCAATGCCGATCATCGCTGGCGCATAGAACATGCTCAGGTTATCGATCCGAAAGATTTCGAATTGTTTGCCACAACAGGTGCGTTTCCGTCGGTACAACCTACACATGCGGTGAGTGATCAGCGTTGGGCACAGCAACGTTTAGGTTCCGACCGATTGAAAGGAGCTTATGCTTATAAGACTTTGCTCAATCAAACGGGCATGTTGGCCTTGGGAACCGATTTCCCGGTCGAATTAACGAATCCGTATTTGACCATCCAAGCCGCGGTGAACCGTACCAATGCCGATGGCGATCCGATTGGCGGTTTTTTACCCGAAGAAGCACTTACCGAAGATGAATGTCTGCGTGGAATGACCATTTGGCCTGCCTACGCCAGTTTTCAGGAATCGAGTATCGGAACTCTGGAGAAAGGAAAAGAAGCAACGTTTGTGATTCTGGCTTTTCCGTTTCGCATCCGTACGGAGTTTGAATCGAATTATGCGTTTAAGGTATTTATCCGCGGAAGAGAGCGGTATTCGTCGGAGTGATTTTTTGCAGTGGATAAAAATAAAAAAGGCTCGTCGGCAAACGAACCTTTTTAACAAACCAAAAATCGTTAGACGATCAAACGCAAACCAAAATCGTTTATAACTTTCCAACTAGTTGACCGACTTGCGCTTGATCGCATTTTAGAAAACTATTTTCCCACAGAGTAAAAATACATCGGTGCAGATGATTGTTATGAAGTAAAAAAACAAATCCCGCTTTTCAATGAATATTTCGACATCTTTGGCTAATTTTTAATACATATATTGTGAGGACTATAGAGACGGATATGAATCAAGTGAAGCGGTTATTCGATATTCCATATCATCAGTTAAGTGCATTTCCCAATAAAGGTATGTTTGTAACTAAGAAAGATGGTGAATGGATTCCTATGTCAACACAAGCTTTTTTAGGGCATGTAAATGCTTTGTCACGCGGATTGGTAGCGTTGGGGGTGACTCCGGGGCAAAAAGTCGCGATTGTTTCGCCCAACAGGGTGGAATGGAATATGATGGATATTGCCATCTTACAAATAGGTGGAGTAGTCGTTCCGGTTTATCCGAATATATCTGCCGCTGACTATAAACATATCTTTAATGACGCCGGAATTCGTTTCGGTTTTGTGGGTAACAAAGAACTCTATCACAAGATTTGGGAAATTCGCGAACAAATCCCGTCTTTGGAGGCGTTGTATTGCTTTGATGAGGCAGATGGGGTGCCGTTTTACGAAGCGATCCTTGCAGGAGGAGAACATATCTCTACCTCACAAATCACTGCGCTGAAAGCCAATGTTAGAAATGAAGATTTGGCTACCATCATTTATACTTCGGGAACTACCGGCAATCCGAAAGGAGTAATGCTATCTCACAATAACCTGATTTCAAATGTATTGGCATGTGCATACACCATTCCTGCCGATCAGCATTCGAATGTATTAACGTTTTTGCCTGCGTGTCATGTTTATGAGCGCATGTTGCATTACCTCTATATTTATCAAGGTTCATCCATCCATTTTGCCGAATCAATGGACACCATCGGGGACAATATCCGGGAAGTGAAGCCTGAAGTATTTACTGCAGTTCCGCGTTTGCTGGAAAAAGTCTTTGATCGTATTATGGCCAAAGGATACGAGTTGAAAGGCATCAAACGAATGTTGTTCTTTTGGGCCATTCGCGTTGCCGAGCAATACGATGTGAAAGGTAAAACGGCTTGGTATAAGTTTAAATTGGCGATTGCACGTAAATTGATTTTCTCGAAATGGAAAGAAGCGCTTGGTGGTCGCGTAAGAGCTGTCGCCTCCGGTAGTGCGGCCTTACAACCTCGATTGGCGCAGATTTTCCTGGCGGCTGGCATCAATGTTTTAGAAGGATACGGGCTCACGGAAACATCACCGGTGATTTCGGTGAATTGCCTCAAGCGCGGTATTCGTATCGGAACAGTTGGTCCGCTGATTGAAGGGGTGAAAGTAAAATTGGCTGAAGACGGTGAAATATTAGTGAAAGGTCCGAATGTGATGATGGGCTATTACAACCTTCCCGAGCAAACCGCAGAAGTGATCGATCCGCAAGGATGGTTTCACACAGGCGATATCGGCACGTGGGTGGATGAGTTATTCTTGAAAATCACTGATCGTAAAAAAGAAATCTTTAAAACATCGGGTGGTAAGTACATTGTGCCGCAAGCGATGGAAAACAAATTCAAAGAATCGCGCTTTATTGAGCAAATGATGGTGGTGGGTGAAAGTCAAAAATTCCCCGGAGCATTGATTGTTCCCGCCAAAACTGCAGTGATTGATTGGGCGAAATCGAACAATGTAAATGCAGAACTTCCGTATGCTGAGTTATTGTGCACGCCGGAAGTGGTGAGTTTACTTCAGAAAGAAGTCGATAAATACAATGAACTCTACGGAAGCTGGGAGAAAATCAAACGATTTGCCTTATTGCCGAATGAATTCGCGATCG
>JBILJP010000068.1:0-16785 GCA_044377135.1 Fluviicola sp. | reverse complement strand
GGAGCACGAAAAGGAACAATAATGCCCCGCACCAATAATTGTCGCGCTACAAACGGAATATCAATCACCCGTGGGTCTGTCAAAAATTCACGCAGATAACGGGCAACATCTCCACGACTTGGGCTATCCGGAGTTCCTAATTGAATGAGCAATACTCCTGTTTTTTTTGCTGTCATTGATTTACTTTACTGATCAAACAATCGAAATGGAAATTGGTTGAAGATTCCGTAATAAAGTATGGGCAACCAACAAGCAGCCATACTCCATCCTGACTCTTCTACTAGTTACACATGCAGAGCACGGTTGTCTGTCGCCGCCAAAGCAGCTTCTTTTACCGCTTCAGAATACGTTGGATGCGGGTGACACATACGAGCCAAATCTTCTGCAGATGCTCTAAATTCCATTGCAGTAACGGCTTCCATGATCAAATCGGCAGCACGTGCAGCAATCATGTGAACCCCCAGAATTTCATCTGTGGTAGCATCTGCCAATATTTTTACAAATCCTCCGGTGTCCATACTTGCACGTGAACGACCCAAGGCTTTCATTGGGAATTGTCCGGCTTTGTAATTCACTCCGGCAGCTTTCAATTCTTCTTCGGTTTTTCCTACTGCCGCAATTTCAGGCCAAGTATACACTACTCCCGGAATCAGGTTGTAATTGATGTGTGGTTTTTGACCAGCCAATGTTTCGGCTACAAACACACCTTCTTCTTCCGCTTTATGAGCCAACATTGCTCCGCGCACTACATCACCAATTGCGTAAATATTCGGAACAGCAGTTTGACAATGATCGTTCACTTCAATTTGACCACGATTATTGGCCGTTAAACCGACTTTGTCGAGCGCCAATCCGTCGGTATAGGCTTTACGCCCTACAGCAACCAAACAGTAATCACCTTCAATCACAACCGTTTCCTGTTTTTTGTTTACAGCCGTTACTTTTACACCTTTTCCGGTATTTTCAACCTTCTGAACACTGGTTTCAAGGTTGAATTTGAACCCTTCTTTTTTAAGGATTTTGATGAATTCTTTTCCTAATCCACGATCCATGGTTGGGAAAATAGCGTCGGCAAACTCTACCACTTCTACTTCCGACCCCAAACGAGCGTAAACCGAACCGAGTTCCAACCCGATCACACCACCGCCAATCACGATGAGTTTTTTCGGAATTTCCTTCATGTTCAAAGCTTCGGTAGACGTGATAATGCGATCTTTATCCGGCTCCATTCCCGGAAAGAAATTCGGTTTTGATCCGGTAGCAATGATCACATTTTTGGTAGTAACGGTTGTGTTATTTCCTTCTGTATCAGTAATGGCAATGGTTGTTTTATCTACAAACGAACCAACTCCCTGATACACGGTAATGTTATTTTTATCCATCAAGAATTTCACGCCGTTGCACGTTTGTGCTACCACTTCGTTCTTGCGTGCAATCATCTGAGCCAAATCTACTTCTACTTTATCCACCTTAATTCCGTGGGCAGCGAAGGAATGTGTTGCATTGAAGTAATGTTCAGAAGAATCAAGCATTGCTTTGGATGGAATACAACCTACGTTTAAGCAAGTTCCGCCAAGTGTAGCGTATTTCTCGATCAAAGCGGTCTTCATTCCCAATTGCGCGCAACGAATTGCAGCTACATATCCACCGGGACCTGAACCTATAATAGTAACATCAAATGTGCTCATAATTTTCTTGTAATATTGGAGTGTAAAGGTAGCTATTAATTGAAAATGTAAAATTGAAAATTGAAAAGATTAGTCCCTCCTTTTCAATTTTACATTTTCAATTTTCAATTCAGTCTATTAAAGATCAAAAATATGCTTCTCAGCATGATATGACGACCGTACCAACGGACCACTTTCCACATAACGGAATCCCATTTCAAGACCCAATTCGCGGTATTTATCAAAACGTTCAGGAGTGACGAATTCGGCTATCGGTAAGTGTTTCGGTGTGGGTTGCAAGTATTGCCCCAAGGTCAAAATATCTACGCCGACTGCACGCAAATCGTGCATGGTTTCAATGATTTCTTCGTCGGTTTCACCCAGACCAAGCATCACCCCCGATTTGGTGCGCATTCCACCTTTTTTCAAGCGGAATAACACCTCCAAGCTACGGTCGTATTTGGCTTGGATCCGCACTTGTTTAGTCAAACGACGAACGGTTTCCAGGTTGTGCGAAACGATTTCGGGAGCCACATCGATGATCGCTTGCAGGTTTTCCCATTTCCCGGCAAAGTCAGGAATCAAGGTTTCTAAAGTTGTTCCCGGCGATTGATGACGAATGGCACGTACCGTTTGCGACCAAATCTCAGAACCGCCGTCTTTCAAATCATCACGGTCTACAGATGTAATTACGGCATGTTTTACGCCCATGATTTTCACGCTGTTGGCCACACGTCCGGGTTCAAACGTATCTACCTCATCCGGTCGGCCGGTTTGCACGGCACAAAATCCGCACGAACGCGTACAAATATTGCCCAGAATCATAAACGTTGCCGTTCCTTCGCCCCAGCATTCGCCCATATTCGGGCAACTCCCACTTTCGCAAATGGTGTGTAATTTATGTTCATCCACCAAGGTGCGGACTTTGCGGTAATTCTCGCCTGTAGGCAATTTTACGCGAAGCCATTTCGGTTTTTTAATGCGGATGTTGTTATCGCTTGTAATTACTTCTTCTGACATATTTCAATCTTTCTAAAAACCTTTGCTAAAAGGTTATCCTAAATCACTACAAAAGTAAACGCTAAATAACCGCCCAATCGACTTAAAAAACTGTACCTTTGGCGCATTATTCAATCGTGTACAAAAGTACAAAGAAGCAACGGAAAAACGATGGCAACAGCAGAAGTAACCTATTTGGGAGAATTGCGCACCGAATGCAAACATGTGCAATCAGGCACGGTTATTTACACCGATGCACCAACCGACAATCAGGGGAAAGGTGAACAATTTTCACCCACCGATTTGGTAGCTACTGCTTATGTTTCGTGCATGCTCACTATCATTGGGATTTATTGCAACGAGCACGGTTACCACTTCAGCAAAGGAAAAGGTTCGGTGACCAAAATCATGGAATCTTCTCCGCGTAGAATTGGGAAGCTGGTGATTGCATTGGATTTGCGCGGTAACGGATGGGATGCCCAAACGGGTGAAAAAGTAGCACGTGCCGCCAAAGCATGTCCGGTTGCCAAATCCGTTGATACAGGAATTGAGATTGAATTAGCTATACAGTTAGATGGAGAATAAGAAAGAAAATCGCGGGTATAATCGCGACAACAACCGTGATCGCGGAGCGCGTGACGAGTTCAAACAAGAAGGTTACCGCAAATTCGGTTCACACGGCGGAAAAGAAAAACAAGATCCCGAAGATTTGATCTACGGAATTCGTGCTGTGATTGAAGCCATCAAAAATGAGGTGGAACTGAACCGCATCCTGATTCAAAAAGGAATGGACAAAGACTTGTTCACCGAATTGAAAGACACGTTAAAAGGAAAAGATTTTCAGTTGCAATTTGTGCCGATTGAAAAACTCAATAAAATTACGGCTTCCAATCACCAAGGTGTTATTGCGTATACTTCTCCGGTTGTGTACCAAAACATCGAAACACTTGCCGATAAGTGGTTGTCGGAAGGAAAAGAACCGTGTATTTTGGTACTGGATCGCATCACAGACGTGCGCAACTTTGGTGGCATTGCCCGAACAGCTGCTTGTATGGGCGTTGATGCCATTTTGATTCCATCCAAAGGAAATGCTACTGTTACGGCAGATGCAGTGAAAACTTCGGCAGGAGCATTGCATACCATTCCAGTTTGTAAAACAGATTTATTGAAAGACAGCTTGTTTTACCTGCAACAAAGCGGTTTTCAGGTTGTTTCCTGTACAGAAAAATCGAAAGTGAGTGTTGAGAATTATTCGTTTTTCGGTCCAACAGCTATTTTGGTCGGTTCGGAAGAAAACGGGATTTCACACGATTTGCTAAAAATGTCGGATGTGCGCCTCAGCGTGCCGATGGCCGGAGATATTTCTTCGTTGAATGTGGGTGTTGCAACGGGTATGATTTTGTATGAGCGATTGAGACAGTTGAAGAATGCTTGATTTTCTTTGAAGCACTATCATCAAAGAAAATCAAGTGCTTTTTCCTGATTTAAGTTTTTTCGGGTTATTCCGATTATCCCATAAAATCAACAATCGTATTTTCTTTTTGCTTTCGATTCTATAGAATAGTGTTGTATGAGGATGGATGACAGCCCTTCTTGTGTTTTTAAATCGTTTTGATTCCGGAAATGCTTTTGGAAAACTAGAAATATGCTTTAGCATTTCAAAAACGGCTATTACAAATACATCTTCTTCTTTTGTTGAAAATTCAAAGCGAATGTAATCACATATTGTATCAAAAGAATGTTCAGCCCTCTTACTCCAAACGATTTCGATCATAGATTCAAATGAGGATACTTTTTTTGATACTTGAGAAGTATTTCCGCATTCGGAACACCTACATCTTTGCCATTATCAGCTTCTTGTATAGCTAAATCAAGTTCTTCTAACAAAGCACCAGGAAGATCATCAGCCCAATCTTCTTTATGCGTTTTTAACGAACGTGCATACGCCAAAACTTTCGTGACAAATGTTTTGTCTTCCGATTCAATAATCATTTGAACTAAATTCAACTTTGTTTCTGCCGTACTCATACTTTCAAAGATATAAAAATTCATCCACATCTTTTAGCCCCTTGAAATGAGTAGTCGTGTTTTGGATAAGAATTCAGTTAAATCGCCTAGAATAACTCGTCGCGCCCAATGAATACTTAACGCTCATCTTCATTTACCTGTGTTTTTCAAATCTTAATCGCTGACCTTTACACTGCGTATTAACTACTCCATCGGCGTATACGAGGTTTCCATTTACAAAGATTTTTAGGATTTTACTTTTAAATACTTGGTTTTCAAACGGCGACCATTTGCAGCCATAAAGAATGTTCTCTGGTGTAACCATCCAAGAACTATCTAGATCTACAAGTACCAAATCAGCAAAATAGCCTTCACGAATATATCCTCTGTGCTTTAGTTTATATATTTCAGCAACATGATGACTTGTTTTTTCAACAATTTTTTCCAAACTAATGTTACCTTGATGCATTAATTCCAGAAGCGCAAGCAGCGCATGTTGAACAAGCAGACCACCTGAAAGGGCTTGAAAATAATGGCCATTTTTCTCAGCAAGCGTATGAGGCGCATGATCTGTCGCAATAATATCCAATTTACCTTCCAACAGCGCCGCTAGTAATCCGTTTTTATCATTCTCCGTTTTAACCGACGGATTCCATTTTATTCTGGAACCTAGTGTAGCATAATCCTGATCTGAAATGCTAGAGTTTGACACTTGGCGCAAGCTACAGTTCCTTTGTTAGTCAATTTTTCAGCTGCAAGTTGTTTCCTTGAACTACCTGAAAGAGTTGGACAAAATTGCACACCATGATTCAATAATTAATATTTATATTTAAAATAATATTCATAAGTTAATTTTATGGATAAGCGATCTAAAGTCAATCACTAACCGAAACCACGACTTTATCACATGATCTCCGGATTATTCTCATTCTCGTCTTCGGTTGTCGGAAAAACTCTTATTTTAGCCGTCACATCACTGAACAATACATGATTGCGGTTAATATGATGTTTCCTTCTTCTCTAAAAAAACAAGTGCTCGAACGGCTCCTGTACAGTGAGGTTTTCAAACATCCGTTAACAGCCACTGAAATCAGTGCAGGAATCAGTGCCAATTCCGGAGAAACCGCTGATTTGTTGTCAGAAATGGTTGCTTCCGGATTGATTTTCCAACACGGCGAATTTTACGGTGTTTTCGATCAGGAAAACAAAATTGAACGACGTAAAGAAGGCATGGAACGCGCACAACAATTGTACGAAAAAGCCCTGAAAACCGGGCGGTTCATACATAGTTTTCCGTTTGTAAAAGGTGTCGGTATTTCGGGCTCGTTATCAAAAGGTATTTTGCATCAAGACGGCGATTTTGATTTTTTCATCATTACCCAAAACAATCGCCTGTGGATCGCCCGAACATTACTCATTCTTTACAAGAAACTGTTCCTGCTGAATTCCAAAAAGTACTTCTGCGTGAATTATTTCATCGACGATATCAACCTGGAAATTGAGGAAAAGAATTTGTTTACTGCAACCGAAATTCATAGCTTGATTCCCGTTGTAGGTGAAGTATTACCCGAATTTCATGATGCGAATGCGTGGGTGCGAACTTATTATCCGGGAGCTCCGTTTTCGGAAGTAGTGCTACCTGAAGAAAAAAAACCGTGGTTCAGCCGGCTAATAACAGGAATGCTGAAAGGAGGCTTGGGCGAATGGGCAGATAAACGCTGTATGCACATTACTTTTCGTCGCTGGAAGAAAAAATTCAGTTATTTTCAAACCGAAAAGTTTGAATTGACATTAAAGACAAGAAGGTACGTTTCAAAACATCATCCGAGTGATTTTCAAACAAAGGTATTGAATAAACACCGCGAATTGATTGATCGCTATAAAACACACATGAACGACAACCTGGTAAGCGAAGGAATCGAATTATGACAAAAATACTCCTCACACACAGTTATTTCTATCAGCTCGACCCTAAACAGTGGCGCAACAAAACGCCTTACCCGCCTTTGGGTACCATTACCGCTTTCGCACATCTTGATCAAACACATGGTCCGGTTGGATTCTACGATGTAGCGCTCGATCCCGGACCGGAAAAGTGCATCGAAACCATGAACACCATGAATCCGCAAATCGTGATCATTTACGACGACGGATTCAACTACCTCACCAAAATGTGTCTCACCAATATGCGTGAAGCGTGTTTTGAGCTCATTAAATCGGCCAAACAATTAGGAGCCACCGTGCTGGTTTCCAGTTCAGATTCTACCGACCACGCCTTGCTTTATCATGAACAAGGCGCCGATATCGTTATTCATGGCGAAGGCGAAGAAACATTGGTGGAATGTGTGGATCGAATTACTGGAAAAGAGTCATTTTCTGACGTGAAAGGAATTAGTTTTCTTACCGAAACCGGATTGGTGAAAACACCGCCAAGAACCCGCGAAAAAGACCTGGATGTGTTTCCGATGGCGCGTTGGGAGTTGATTAACATTCCTGCGTACAAAGCTATTTGGGATGCTGGTAAATTTCCGTTTACGCTGAATATCAGCACAACACGTGGCTGTCCGTTTAAATGCAATTGGTGCGCTAAACCCATTTACGGTAATCGCTACAATTCGCGCTCGCCAGAAAACGTGGTGGAAGAATTGCAGTTGCTCAACACAAAATACGGTGTCAAACACTTTTGGATTACCGACGACATTTTCGGCTTAAAACCCGGATGGGTAACCCGATTCAACGAATTGATTCAGGAGAAAAAACTGAACATCCGCTATAAAATTCAAAGTCGTGCCGATTTGTTATTGGTCGACAAAACCATTGAAGAACTGGTATCCTCAGGCTTGGAAGAAGTGTGGATGGGAGCCGAAAGTGGTTCGCAAAAAATCCTCGATGCGATGGACAAAGGCATCACCATCGAACAGATTACCAATAGCACCAAACTCTTGCAAGAAAAAGGTGCTCGTGTAGCCTATTTCCTGCAATTCGGCTACCTGGGCGAAACCAAAGAAGACATTCAATCGACCATTGAGATGGTTCGTACTAACCGTCCTGACGATATCGGGATTTCGGTTTCTTACCCGTTGCCCGGCACAAAGTTTCACGAACGTGTAAAACAGGAAATGGGCTCCAAATCAAACTGGAAAGATTCAGATGATTTGGACATGTTGTTTGCCGGAACTTTTCATGCCGATTTTTACCGCAAGTTGCAGCGATATGTGCATCATTCGTTCCGTACACGTCAAGGAATCGAGAAATGGAAAGCACCTTCGCGCGTTACATCCTGGCGTTATGCTTTTTTAGTTCCTTACAATGCCGCTTTTGCATCTTTACTGAAACTAAAACTGCGTTAAATGAACGTGGCCGATTTCGATGCAGCAGCAAGCGATTACGATCAGACGTTTACACATACAACGGTCGGAAAAGCACAGCGCGAACGCGTTTGGCATTACCTCCGTCAATTGCCCGTCAAAGCTGGCTCGAAAGTACTGGAAGTAAACTGCGGAACAGGCGAAGATGCCAAACGCTGGCAGGAGAATGGTTTTTCCGTTATCGCCTCGGATTTGTCGCCCCAAATGATTGCTCTCGCACAAGCAAAACACCCCGATATTGATTTCCGTGTGTTGAATTTATTGGAATTGGATCAGCTGAGTAACGAACCGCAAACCATTTTTTCCAACTTTGGTGGTTTGAATTGTTTACCCGAATCTGACCTGCAAGTGTTTTTTCAAAAAGCAAGTGATTTACTCGCCACGAATGAACGGGTGATCTGTGTACTCATGGGGAAAAAAACAGCCTGGGATCGCTGGTACTTAACCTTGAAAGGTCGCTTTAGTCAACGAAACCGACGCAACACACATGAAGCCGTAAGTGTACCGGTAAACGGAACCATGGTTTCAACCTGGTATTATTCACCAAAAGAAACCGTTCGTTTGGCACATCCTTATTTTGAAGTGGAAATGCTCCGTCCCATTGGGTTGTTTGTTCCGCCTTCTTACATGGCGCCTTTTTTCACCAAAAGACCGCGAACGCTCCGTTTACTGATCAGGATGGACAAGCGTTTTTCTTTTTCGTTTTTAGCCAACCGATCCGACCATTATTTGTTAAGTTTAAAAAAGCGTTGACGCAACACATGAAACTGGTTCTCACACACGGGTATTTTTTGGCCAATGATTCGAAGGAATTGGAGATCATGCGCCCCTACCCTACACTGGGTTTGTTGTACATCAGTTCATACCTCAAGGCCGACGGAAAAGATGTTTCCATTGTAGACAGCACGTTTTTATCAAAAGAGGAATGGAAAGCCGAGTTAGTAAAATTACAACCCGGGTTGGTGGCTTTTTATTCGAACCTGATGACCAAGTTGAACATCTTGGAACTCAATAGTTGGCTCAAATCAACACTTCCGAATACCGTCACACTTGTTGGCGGACCGGATGTTACGTATAATATTGAACATTATCTCAATGCCGGTTTCGACTATACCGTTTCGGGCGAAGGAGAACAAACGGTGCTGGAATTGAGCAATGCGGTTGAACAACAATCAGCTGTTTCGGAAATTCAGGGAATTGCTTATAAAGCAGCTGACGGAGAAATTATCCGCAACGAAGCGCGTACCAAAATCAAAGAACTGGAAACCCTTCCTTTTCCTGATCGTAGCTCCATTCCGATTGAAAAATACCTCGATGTGTGGAAAACCCATCACGGAAAGCGCACACTCAACATCAGTACGCAACGCGGTTGTCCGTATACCTGTAAATGGTGCAGCACTGCGGTTTACGGACAAAGTTACCGCCGCAACGATCCCGAACGCGTAGTGGCCGAGATTTTGGACTTAAAAGACCGCTTTGATGTGGAAGCATTATGGTTTGTAGACGATGTATTTACGGTGAGTCACAAGTGGATTGCCGATTTGCACGCCGCATTTCAACGCAACAACCTGACGATCGATTTTGAATGCATTACCCGCGCCGAACGGCTCAACGCAACCGTACTTCAACAACTGAAAGAAATGGGTTGTTTCCGCATTTGGATTGGCGCCGAAAGCGGTTCACAACGCATCATTGATCGCATGGACAGAAGGGTTTCGCTGGAAACCGTGCAAGCCACCATGCAGCAAACACGTGCATTGGGAATGGAAGCCGGCACCTTTATCATGGTTGGTTATCCGGGCGAAGAATTGGAAGATATTCAGCAAACGATGGAACACATCAAAGCGTGCAATCCGCATTTATTGACCATTACCAAAGCCTATCCGATCAAAGGAACGGGACTTTATGCCGAAATTGAAAACGACATTACAACCGTTTTAGATTGGCAAAAAAGCACCGATCGCGACATTCGCTTTTCATTACCCTATTCCGATAAGTTTTACAATTATTCGATTCGATATCTGGTTAACGGTTGGTTGGCGCACCGTGATCAATCGCTCAAGCATCGTTTGAAAAGCAAAGCGGCTTTGGCACTTATGAAATGGAATAAATGATGAAAACGTACTTACCTGAAGCGCAAAACGGGGTACATTACCTTACACCACCAAAAACGGCTTTCGAAGAAGTATACATCCGCTTGCGCACCAAAGAACAACGCGTTCATGACGATGCTTTTGTGAAGCAACTTCCGGTTGTTTCAGCAACTCATCCGCATGCAAAAGAATGGCTGATGCGCAAAAAAACACAAGAGCGTTTTTGTCGTTTTCTAGCGTCAAAAAATCGCCCGTCGATTCTGGATATCGGTTGTGGAAATGGCTGGTTCACGGCGAAAATGGCACCTTTTGCTTCGGAAATACTCGGCATTGATGTAGGAACTGAAGAATTGGAGCAAGCAGCTCGTTGTTTTGGAACCGAAAACGTGAAATTTGCCTGCTGTAATGATCTTGGTTTGCTTCTCGAAGCTCAATTCGACCTCATCACTTTCAACGCTAGCGTACAGTATTTTGAACCAACGAATGCGTTTTGGGAAAGTCTGTTTCGCTTATTGAAACCCGGTGGAGAAATTCACCTATTGGATAGCCCTATTTACGTACCAACGGATAAAAATGCCGCCAAAGAACGCTCGGTAAACTACTTCGACCAACAGCAAGAACCAGCTGCGCAATCTTACTATTATCACCTTACTTGGAACGATCTTCCGGCAAACCATCAAGTGCGTTACCGGTCACCGAATCGTATTCTTAGGTTATTCAAAACAGATTCTCCATTTCCATGGGTGGTGATTTTGAAGAATTGAAATCGTAACAACATTCAGTTCGTTTTTGTATATTTGAACGTATGAGTGTAGCAGATTTGAAATTGGACTTACACAAGATGATTGACAGTGTTCAAGACAGCACTACACTTAATGCTATTTATTCATTTCTTTCCGGTAATAAGGATCTTCCAAAAAGTGATTGGGCAAACGACCTTTCGGAAGAAGCTGTAAAAAGTATCCTGCGTGGACTTCAGCAGGAAGCTGAAAAAAAAGTCACTCCACATGAGCAAGTCTTAGCAAAACACCGAAAACAATTTCCACATTTGAAGTTGTAATGAACATTGTTTGGACAAGTGAAGCAGAGAGTTCTTTTGAATAGATCATTGCCTATATTCGAACATGGTTTACAGAAAAAGAAGTTGATCGTTTCATCATAGATACATACGAAATACTTGCTATCATACAAACTCACCCAAAGCTGTTTCCCATTTCCAAAATAAGAAAATTCCGCTCTACCAGAAAGGCAGTCATTCACCCCCATAGCACACTTTTTTATCGAATCACAAGTAGTAATCAAATAACATTAATTGCTTTTTGGGATAATCGACAAAACCTTAAACGGTTAAAATAACTGATCTTTCTGCTTCTTAAAAAGAATACGAAATCTTATTAATGAAGTAAACCTGACGTTTTCGTTTACCCCTTTCCTCTTTTTCTTCGATATTTTTGATTATTTGCGAACCACTGACAAGAAAAAAGTTATCATACCAATAAGTTAAAGCACTGTATGTCCATTTATTCTCATCATTCTCACTAGTTTTTGCAATCATTTCAACAATTCGGTCATCCACCACTTCTCCGACGGTATTGATTGCTTTAGATTCCACACTGTCTGCAGAGGCAAACATCAATCCTAGTTCAGTTGGACTATTTTCGGTAACTTGAACCATTTCGATAAGCGAAAACGGCTTCACTGCGGGTTTTATTTCAAACGTCTTATCCCACAATTTTTCACCTTCTTGATCAAAGCCAGCGATGGTTGCATGGGTATAAAAATAACCGTCGAATACTCTGGTAGTACTTGAACCTGTTGCCGTTGTAACAGTATAGGTGTAATACGTCGGGTAATACGCTTCACCAATGTAGATATAGATTCCATCCATATAGTGCACATTGTGTGATAGCATAAGGTAATTTAGTTTGAACTCATCCCCTTGTGCCTCTTTTTTATTTTTCTTCTTTTCAATCTTATTCTGCTCTTTTTCAGATAAATAATCCAAAAACTCTTCAAACTCTAAAAAGTTGTAAAACTTGTGAAAATCCTTTTTGCCGTTTGTTGTTTTGCAGATAAAAATCCCTTCAGACTTAGTGGTCGATTTTTCGGAATAGGTACCAGTGAACATGTATTCACCTTCAGCTAAAAAAGTACCCGAAATTGTGCTAAACACCCATGGTAAATCTTCACTTAAATTGAGCGTTTCCTGAAGTTCTATCGCTTTATTAAAACGCATTATATATAAGCTGTAGCTCTTTTCTAAATTAGCATTAAGAAAAAAATACAATTCTTGGCTATCATGATCAACTTGAATATTCATTAGTGAAACATCAATTGGCTCATACCCTTCAATGTTAAAAAAAATGTCCTCTTCAGTCTTCGCTGTGAAGTCTAGCACTCTCAACATTTTTGATTTTTTAGAATTACAGTAGACAATAACCTTATTACTAATAACAACAATTTCCTCAGAATAGGTCTTTACCGGTAGCAGACCTTCCATTTGTTCTACTTCAAGAGTTTTTGAGTCGATTCTAACGAATAAATATTCATCCCGGTGATGTAAAAAAAAGAGGTATAAATGTCGATCGTCTTGCATTGTTTTTTGCAATTTATAATCTTCTGAAAGGATTATTTCTTTGCTTTCAATTATTTCCAAATCAGTCGAATATCGATCAATTTTCCACGTAAGATTATCCTTAACTGACTTTTCGGCATGAGAATATACTACTAAACCATTTTCACCAAACTGAACTAAACTGAAGTCTTCGTAACCTTCTTTTAATTCAAATTCGATTCGCTTTTCGTTGGAAACCTGTGAATTTAACTGAGTTATTGATGTCATTAAAATGAAAGCGAAAATCAGAACTCTTTTAAGTGAAAGATTCATATTATTGAGGTTTATTAATTTCGGGTAAAGGTATTGTATAGCAACAACATTTAACCAATTCAAGCATCATAAACTGCCAAATGCCCTTCAACCGTTGTCTTGATTTCATGCACTTCTCGTTCTGGTGTTGGTGTCGCTAAAATTGAAGCAATCATTGCTACATCATCCTCTAGATTTCCCGAAAGTGAATGAATAGCAGGATGGTCCATAGCAAATCCGACTTTATTGGCCACAACATGTGCTTGCAATGCCAATCCTTCGATAAAAATCATTCCGAAACTTTCATACACCGAAGGATGTAATAAGAGTTTTGCCGAAGCTAAGCGTTGCTGCGTTTCTTCGTAAGAACAAAGTCCAACCAATTTTAGATGATTTGCCAAACCAAGTGTATCGATTTGTGTTTGTAAACGCTCCTGTTCCGGTCCTACACCAATGATTTCACTTCGCAAGTGAGGAAATTGTTGTATCAGTCGACCGCAAAGCTCAACAAAGTAACCATAATTTTTCAGCGGAATCAAACTTCCAATGCCAATCAGGTCAACAGTTTTGGTTTCGGTTATCGGTTTTATTTCCGGCAACCCAAACGGAACAATCGTTGACGACCAACCGGTGGATTTAAGCAATTGATCGCGTTGGAAAACCGAAAGCGTAATCAGCCCTTTCAATGCTTGCAAATCAATCTTTCTCAGGTACTTATTCTCTGCAAGCACATCTTGCCCCATAGCATTTGCAACAATCGGTAATCGGTGTTTTTGGGCCAATTGAATTCCCAAATACGTTGCTTCACCCAACCAGAAAGAATGAATGTGCGTAAACGGATTTTTCTGATGTAACTCGGAAAATAACTGCTTCAATCGCTTTGGAACACCAATTTTTCGCTGCAACCAGTTGTTTCTTCCATTGAGTGGAATCACCGGAATACCAAACCAAGCATACGCTTCTGCCTGATACGGATAGTGCAGTGCAAAAACGGTAACTGCAATTCCTTGCCGGTGCAATTCGCGCACAAAAATCCACAGCGCAGGAATGCACATGGAATCCTGTTCGTTTGCCGCAAAACCGGGCGTTATGATTGCTATGTGTTTATCGGATGCGATAGATGTACCAATTATCGGTTAAACGTTGAAGTGTGTCGAGGTGATGGAGCTCTTTCAACCGGTTCCAATTGCGCATGACGCGATGATTTTTCCATTGCTCGCCGAATTGTTTTTCATTAAACACCACCAAGGCTCCTTTTTCAAAGGTAATATATTCTGCCATGAAAAAGTTGCGTACAGGGTTGTTGATGCCATAAGACGGAAACGATTGATCTACATAAAAACTATAAATCGGTTCATTCTTCGCTTCGGCTTTTACGGCCATCACCACTTCTTTTTCCAAGCGATGTGCGGCCAGTGTTTTGCGGAAGGAATACACCCCGAAAGCACAATTGAAAAGCACTGTACCAATAATCAGCAGAACCGAAAGTTGCCGTTTTTTCATCCATGCCAAACATGCTTCAAACACAGGAAACAAGGCGATCAATATCACCAAATGTGCCACCAATAAAAAACGGTAATTTTGCTCAGATAGTCCTCCCAAAAACAACAAGTAAATACCGGCAATGAGCAACAAGTGGTAACTGATTTTATCAAGCGATCTGTAAAACGGCAACAATAACACTCCGATGCTTAAAAAGCCGAAATGCAGAAAATTGCCGAAAATATAGAGCACATTGGGAACGGTTTTAATAGTGGCTCCATCTCTGTTTTCAAATTCCATTGCAAAAAAATGTTCCACCGACCAATTCCCCAACCGGTAAGCCGATTCTACCAAGAGGTTGTTGTTCCAATAAATGAATCCCGATGCTACTCCAATAGCAAGTGCCAACGTGCCTACCCGAAGAAATAACGTTTGTTGTTTCAACCATCGGATAATGGTATGCGTAACAGGAACAAGCAGAAGTGGAACACAAGCATATCGTGTAAAAAACGCCAATGCCGCGAAGAAAAACACTCCAACCATCCAGGTTAATGAAGCTTCTTTTAAGTACCGCAAATAAGCATAAATCATGGCCAAAATCAAACACGCAGTGAGCATATCACTCATGACCAAAAATCCGGCACGCACAAAATAAATTTGCGTTGCAGCACCTAGCATCAGGAACAACGATCCGTCTTTATTCCACACAAACCGGATAATGGATCGCGCCGACAACAAACTCGCGGTAAGTGCCAATAGAGAAATAATTCGCAATGACCACAATTCACTCAATCCGGTTAAACTAAGCGCTGCTCCGGCTGCAGAATATCCTTTTGGCCAGAAAAAAGAAGGTGCTTCGGTTCCGGAAAGCCATTCGGTTTTCAGTTCCTTTGCAAAACTGAGATATGTATGACTATCCTGACCGTAGAGTCCGTTAAAATCAATCAGAAGTGTTCCAACAAACAACAACAAAACAGGTATGACCAATAACAACCATGTTGATCGTTTATCTGATAGATACTGCTTGAACATATTGGAATCGTGCATGTTGAATTGCTCCTTTTTTCATCGCAAAATCGCTCATTTGAGCAATTAAAATGCAGTTGAACAACCAAATTTACATTACTTTGCGATAACCAATTCAAAAAAATGCTACACTTCTTGAATAACGGACTTCGCTTCGTGGTGCTACTGCTTATTGCCACAAACACATTCTGCCAGAGTTACTTTCCACCGGTACCATCATCGGTTTACCCGTACGAATTTGAAAACAACGGCATCACTGATGAGCGTTATTTCCTGTTAACGCCGTTTAAACTTTTCACACCACAATCGTCGCCCTATTACAAAGCACCGGAACCAATTATTGTTGACCAAAACGGGGCGTTGGTGTGGTGAACAAATGTATCTTTACCGTCAAATAATTCACTGTATGAAAATTTACGTACTTGCCTTTTTAACCTTGAATTTGTTGCTTTTCACAAATTGTGCGGAAGAAACAGAACGCGAAGACTTGCATTTTTATGTTGCCGGACATGTGTGTGGCGGACCAGTTGACACACTTGGTGGTTTGTATAAACCGTTTCAGGCTTATTTTGACAAAACCTGCAAAGACAAAACCATTGATTTTGGAGTATTTACAGGTGATATCGTTTACAAATGCGATGCTCCTACATGGACAACCATCGACAAAGCGATTAAAAACAGCCCATATAAAGTGTATTTCGCACCGGGAAATCAGGATTTACGCGACAGAGCCTTGTATGAAAACCGTTACGGAAAAGGCAATCAGCATTTCGAGAAAGGAAATTGCTTGTTCATTGTGTGGGATGTGCTTGAAAACGGCTGGAATGTTACGGATGGTCAATTGAACGAATTTCTGAAACTCACTTCTAAAAAGAAATACGACAATGTGTTCATTTTTGTACACGAAGTGATCTGGCAAGATCAGCGTTTGACACCTCAAATTGTTCCAAATGACATTGAAGGAAGAGCAGCTGCCAATCAATTCTACCCGAATACAATTCAAGCCTTGAGTCAAACGGAAACACCGGTTTACTTGTTTGCAGGAGATGTTGGTGCTAAACCCATTGGTAGCGAATTGACGATACACCAGTACAAAAACGTACGTTTTATCGCGTCCGGAATGGGCGGCGGAAAATGGGACAATGTGGTTGATGTAACCGTAAAAAATGGAAAAACAAGTGTATCTATTAATTACCTTAACGGGCACAAATCGATGAATATAGACGAACACTATGTTCCGATCGTATTTTAAAACCCATGATGCACACATCCGTAGT
>JBILJP010000067.1:0-16810 GCA_044377135.1 Fluviicola sp. | reverse complement strand
TATAAATACTTATCCCCTGAAACTTAACAAAAATTACAGGAAAAATAAACGACCGTTAAAGCGAAAAAAGAATCTGAAACACGCGGGAAAAATGCTTTTGGAGTTGCACCGTCGAAAGCAGTTGCGGTTCCAAGTACGGCGGCTGATGATTTGAAAATAGAACTAAAAGACGAAGAAGAAGCTGATTCTCCTGTGATTCAACAACAAGTAAAAATGCAGGAACAGTTTGAAAATTACCAATACAGTTCCAATCGCCAATACAGTCGTCGCTCGGCGTCAGCAGAAGAACAATCCAACATGGATGCCAGTGTTGGGTATTACAATACGGTGCTTCCCAATACCTTCGAATCGCATTTTTACACCTATTTGGCCGGACATTACAATACCGATCTTTATCCCGAATTACAAGCCGCTGCAGCCATACAGCCAACAAATGCCGAAGTAAAGAAACAACAGGCAGCCTATCATATTATCACCAATGCGTCTGAACTGGCGTTGCCGGAGATCAAAGAATTGATTGATGCAAATGTGGTTTCGCAAGGACAGTTGACGTATGCCAATGATTTGCTGTTATCGGGTGAAGAAGCCTCTATTTTGGTGATGCACGGTTTTGAAGATATGTTTGCCGTGTATTACGTGCAACAAAACAATGCGGTTCGCCAAGACGTACAATTGCTTTCGCTGGATTTCATGCAGAGTGAAACTTACCGTGCGGATTGGGCTTCCAAAGACTTGGTGTTACCGGAATCAACGGTGATTGATACGGCATATTTGACCGAATTGTGTGAGTTGAACTCCGGTAAGTTACTGCAATTATCATTGACCTTGCCAAAGGATTATTTTATTCCGATGAAGAATAATTTGTATCCTATTGGGTTGACATTCAGGTATTCGTCTTCGCCTGTGGATAATTATTCGGTCAATTACAACTTGTGGAAAGAAACACTTAAGTTTCAGTTGATCAATGAAACTGCTAACGATAGCGGCGACAAATGGTGTTCTAATTACTTGCCAATGCTGGTGTCACTTCGCAAACAATTGGTGTTGCAAGGAAATACAGCCGAAGAAGAATTGGTGAACAAAGCGATTTTGAAAATCGGGACAAAAACAAACAATCCCGAAAAAGTAAAAAAGTACATCGGCAAATGAAAATGTACAAAAAGGAATATCAGTCTATGTCTGACGAACAGTTGGTGATTGCCATGGCAGGCGGTGATCAGCGCGCGTTTGACAATTTGTACGGACGGTACTCCAATGCCCTGGTTTCGTATTTTATGCGCATGCTCTGGCGCGACCGCGAAAAAGCCGAAGATTTTGTACATGATTTGTTTACCAAACTCATTCACCGACCCGAATTGTTTGACCCTTCGCGATCGTTTAAAACATGGGTGTATTCGGTTGCCAATAATATGTGCAAGAACGAGTACAAAAAACAAGAGATTCGCAAGAACACGAGCAACGGATTGGATAGTAGTTATCCGGTTTCGGATAGTTCCAAGAATACGATGAACGAAGTGCACCACCATTTATTTAAGGAGGCATTTGACGAACAAATTTTGGAATTAGACGTAAAACACAGAGAAGTATTTGAATTGCGGCATTTTGATGGATTGTCCATGAAAGAAATAGCCGACATACTGGAGATTAATGAAGGAACAGTGAAATCGCGGTTGTTTTATGCAACAAAGTACCTGGCTGAAGCGCTCAAAGCGTATCATCCGGCACAAACAACGTAAGGCAACAGTGATTTTGAACGAACTAGAATAACTAGAAATAATGGAAACATCAGTAGAACAACTCATCAAAGACAAAACCTTCGACTCGTTGACGGGCGAGGAGCTTGTTATGGTGCAAGAGTTGTGCGAAACCGAAGAAGAATTTCTGAGCATGAAACAATTTTTCCTGGAATTGGAAGGCGTTTCGGCTGTTCAGAAAAGTGTAGTGAGCCCGGATATTAAATCCAGCTTGGATAGCATTTTCGGTGCAAAGCATCCGGGCATCCGCGCCAATTGGACCGCTCCGGAAGTGGCAGTTGCCGCGGCCGAACCGCGCATTATCCCAATGTATCAACGCACATGGTTCCGTGTAGCTTGTATTTTGGTGCTCATCGGAGGAACCATTCCTTTTTGGAACTTAGTTCAAACCGATCATGAAGCACTTCCTGAATTGAAAATGGCAAAAGCGGAACAACCTGCCTTGGAGAAATTTGTGGAAACCGATATCGCTGAAAAAGAAACAGCAATTGCCTTGCAACCTACAACAACTGCCACAAAAGCAGTTTTAGTAGCCTCTATCGATGATGAATTAGTAAGTTATTCTTGGGCTGATAGTGTTGCGTTGGTTGATGGTGATGTTGAAGGGGCTTTTAGAACGTTTAGTAAGCCAAATTTTTCCGATGAAGTAAGTGCTGCTGCTCCTGCCATGTTATTTAGTGCTGGTCGTGAAGCAGATTTACACCCTTTTGACGGAATTAAAACCCGCGCCAACGCTCTTTCATTGGCCGAAGAGCCGGAAGATTTATTGGATTTGTTGGTGCCGGCTTTTTAGTTGGTCTACCACAGATGCACAGATTCTTTGCGCTCCTAATACTTACGCTGAAGCTTGTGCCATCGCTAAAGCTATTGGCGTCACGCGATCAGCAAAGGCGCAACGGAAGCGCTTATTTGTGAGAATAAAATACAAGAAAGAATAATACTACTTAAAGCATCCGATTATCGGGTGCTTTTTTTTGTTCTTTTAAACTCATTTCATTTTTATGAACTTCTCCCGAAAAGTAAACGAGGGCGTTAGCCGAGTTAAAATCCGTGTCTGCCTCAGGCAGACGGGAAATGACTTTGGACGAACTTCATTCCTGAATCTGCAGTTGACGTAACTTCGTTCTCAACTCCGCAATGCGGTTTTGTTTACCGCGCTCACGGATGTTTTTTGAAGTGGATGTGTAGAATTTATGCTCGTGTTGCAGGTAACCCAACTGAAAATTCAACCATTCTTCTTCGCTCATGGTAGTTCCGAATACCGCAATTTCTTCGCGTAGTTTTTCCGCTACCATGTAATAATCTGCTCTGCCCAGGTAATCGTGATCGGCATCGCACATGATTTGTTCCAATAAAGTTACGGGTTCATTGCCACTGCTTGTTGCTAAAATCATGGATCTGATGGCGGCAATTTGTTCGGGATCGTAACCGTATTTCGGCAACGATTGTTCCATCATCCGCACACCGTGCAATTCATTGCGGGAGTAGGTGAAAATGAAACCACTGTCGTGGTAAAGTACTGCTGTTCTAAGCAACATGATCTCTTCATCATCAAGTCCTTCCAAGCGCGCCAAACGCAGTGCTGATTTCTCTACATTCAGCGTATGGGCCAAATCGTGGTAAATCATTTCTTCCGGAAGGGTAGATTTGAGTCGGTTCACGATATCGTTGCGCATGTGCTCAAAATCGACCGAAGTAATGTGACAGCGTTTCCGCAATTCTACATTGGCCAATTTTCCGTCGCTGTATAAACTGTGTTCTTTTTTGAGTCCGTCGAGTTTGTAAAGACTCATGGTGCCACCCCGTTTTTTGATGGGAACTTCACCGATGAACGTGCTTTCAAATAAATCGTCGCATTCATCGATCACTTCTTGTGAAATGGTAATGGCATCAATTTCGGACAATTGTTGTGCACGGGCGGCAATATTCACCGTATCGCCCCAAACATCGAAGCTGTAGCGGGCCGATCCAATGATTCCGGCTACAAGTGGTCCGGTGTGAATTCCGATACGGATTTCCCAAAAATCGCGTTTCAACGCCCTTGCCACTTCCTTTTCGTTCCGGATAAAATCACGCATTTCCAAGGCAGCTAAACAAGCTCTCAAAACAGGTTCTTCGTTCGATTCGGTCACTCCGGCCAGAGCCATGTATGCATCACCGATGGTTTTGATTTTCTCAAGTTTGTACCGTTCAGTGATTTCGTCGAAGCGGGTGAAATAATGTTCCAAGCGTTTCACCAACTTCAGCGGCTTGATGGACTTTGATTTCATGGAGAAGTCAACGAAATCGGTAAACAGAACTACGCCTTTATCAACCCTTCTCGGTGAGAATTTCCCGTGATTGTTCAAATCTTCCAAAACGGTTCGGGGCAAAATATTCCCCAATAACTGCGCAATGCGCTGATCTTTGTAGTACAGCGATTTATAGACCTCAATTTTGGCTTGAATCAAGTGAGGATTGAACGGTTTACTGATGAAATCGACCGCACCACTGTTCAATCCACGCAAGACTTTTGAGCCTGAACGCGCATTTTCGGTGATTACGATGGAGTAGTGAGTATTCTGTTGGTGCATTTCCAGCAATTGCTGAAATTCATCCATGGAGGAAAAGTAGGCACTGTCGATGTTGATGAGAATAATCCCGACTTCTTTGCGACTCAGAATGTGATGTGCTTCTTCAATGGAATCGCATTCGAGCAAGATGTTTCCGCCACCGCCAAGGATTTCGCGCAAGGCCAATTGGTCCGTTTCATTGTCGTCAATAATCAGAATATTAATCAGCCGTTCCATGGATTGGTTTTAAGGGTTGAAAATAAGCAATTGTTGATTCAAATACAATCAATGGGGATCATTTGGTGAATGCTTAATTGTTGGATCATCATGAGATATTGTGTTACAAGGTATATTATGGTTAGAAGATGTTTGATTTTGGATGCTTGACGCTTGATGTTCAATGATAGTATAGATAAAAGACTTATTTCGGTTCATAGATTTTCATTCCTGATTCATTGAACAGATTTTTTAGTTTTTGATATTTTTCGTCTGAAAAATTGATTTGCGGATCAGCCAAAGGTATCCCTGAGTTTCTGCGCATATTACACTCGAAACACAATTCCAAATAGCTAATAATCTCACCGTTTTTCGAATAAAATACGATTCCATTTCGGGGCGAATAACATAGTGTTTCCACATCTACTTCAGGTGCAGGAATTGCTAGAATAGCCGAAAGTTGCGCCCACTTTGCAGTATCGAGTTTTAGAATAGTTCTCAAGTGTGAAACATCAATTCCATTTTGACGAATAATTGTTTCAGTTATATAATAACCTTTTCTAGAAACAGGATACGGATTAAGAGAAACAAGCTCTATACAACCTATACTATCCTTGAACAGGTTTTCAATTGTAAGGTTTGAATCTAATTCAGTGTAATCAAATTCAGTATAATCTGTTATCGGCACTATGCGCAGTTTTTCCTGGGAAGAAACAGTTATTGCAAGAATGAGAAAAGTAAAGATGAGAGGATGTTTCATGGCTGAATTTTGGTAGAGATGGAGTATTTATCAAAAATCCATAAACCGAACCTTCAATAGTAAGCACCGTTTCGCCTTTGACGTGATTCTACATCAAAAAATTACTGAATTGATCGAAGCACCGATTCCAAATCCTTTTCCGGTTGAGTTAGCTTTAAAACACGTTGGAGCACCTGATCAACCGTAGCGTCGGGACAAGAAGCGCCTGAAGTGATAGCGATTCTCAATGGGGTTTCAGATTGAGGAAGGAAACCGGAAATTAGTTCCATTTCTTTTGAGTGAATGTTGAAACTGTTGATTGCCCCTGAATCGCTGATCTCGGTTGCGTCTTTGATAAAGTAAGTAGGGCAGGTTTGTTCTAATAATTCTACCAGATGCGTGGTGTTGGAACTGTTGTAACCGCCCACTACGATGGCTAAATCGGGTTTGGATTCCATGAGTCCGAGTGTAGCCGACTGATTGTCGTTGGTAGCATAACACAAGGTGTCGCGGGTATCGGCGAAGCGTTTTTCAAGATTATTTTCCGCTGCGTGCGCTTCAGTGATCGCTTTTAAGTATTCGGCTATTTCCTGTGTTTCAGTAGCGAGCATCGTGGTTTGATTGATGACGCCCAAGCGCGAGAAATGAATGGCAGGATCAAAACCCTCGGTGTATTTTCCTTTGAAAAGCGTGTAGAATTCTTCGGCAGAACGTTTGCCGGTAATGCATTCGCCTAATAATTGTGCTTCGGCCAAATCTTTCACAATAACGGCTTGCGTATGCGCTGCGGTATGCGAGAATGTGGCGCGGGTTTCTTCGTGATTGTATTTTCCGTGAATGACCAATGTGTGTTGATCTTGTGCCAGTTTTTCGGAACGATTCCACACTTTTTCCACAAACGGACAAGTGGTGTTGTATTGTTCCACATTTACGCCCTTTTCTTTCAGTAAGGCTTCAATTTCTAGTGTGGTTCCGAAAGCAGGAATGATCACAACATCTTCGGCTGTAATTTCGCTCCAATCGATCAGCTGTTTTCCTTCTGTATCCTGAATAAACGTGATTCCATGATTGGTGAGATCTTCGTTTACTCCCGGGTTGTGAATCATCTGACTCAACAAGAAAATGCGTTTCCCTTCGTTTTCGGCAATAGCGCGATAGGCAATTTCAATGGCATTTTCTACGCCGTAACAAAATCCGAAATGACGTGCAATGGCCAGCTTTACATTTCCAAAATCGAGCAATGTAGGCGTGAAATCTTTCTTACGCGGATCTTGCGCTTTGCGGAAAGCTTTTACTTTGCTGATGATCGGTGAGCGGTAAAACGCGGGTATTTCGAATTGTTTCATGAGATAGATCTACTCTATAAAGGTAACAAATGAAGAGGATTTTTGTTGTATAGATGTTTGATGTTAAATTTTTGATGTTTGATGAGGTTTCGGGCGAAAACTACGTTTTCCCTAACAGTTTAAAGAAACGATGTTCTGATAATTACCTGAATTCTAATCCAACATCAAGCATCAAAAATTCGAATAAATCAATCATCTCCCAAAACACGCACAATCACCTTGTCAATCCTTGCTCCGTCCATATCTACTACCTCAATCTCAAAATTCATCCATTGAATGATTTGTCCTGTGGTAGGAATGGTACGAATTTCATGCATGATCAATCCACCGACTGTTGTGAATTTGAGGTCGGAAGCTACGTCTTCGAGGTCGAAATGACGGAAGAACTCAGCCAACGGATATTGTCCGTCTATGAGCCATGAACCGTCTTCGCGCTCTACGAAGTTGAATTCTTCGGAGTAGAAATCAGAGAAATCGCCCACCAAAGCCTGAAGTAAGTCGTTGAGGGTTACAATTCCTTGTGTCTGACCAAATTCATCCGTGATGATTCCGTAATGCAATTTCGATTCTTTGAACTGAATCAATGCTTCGTAGGCCGAGATGTGTTCCGACAAAAAGTACGGATTGATCAGTAAACTCTCTAAATTAAAATCCGCATCGTTAATATGACGAAACAAGTCTTTGAGCAACACAACGCCTTTCACATGGTCTTTGTTGGTTTCAAAAACCGGATACAGCGAGTGCATTTCGGTATTTACAATGGAACGAATGGTTTCGCTGTCGTCTGATAACTTCAGGTAAATCATGTCGTTACGATGCGTCATCAACGAGCTGATGGTACGATCTCCCAAGTGGAAAACACGTTCCACAATGTCTTGTTCAATTTCTTGTACCTCGCCGCCTTCGGTGCCTTCCTGAATAATGGCTTTGATTTCTTCCTCGGTGACTTTACTGTCGGATGACGGTTTGATGCGGAACAATTTGATCAGCAAATCGGAAGTCACGGTGAGCAACCACACAAACGGTGAAGTAATCATCGAGATCACTTTCATCGGTCGCGCCATGATTTTGGCAATACTTTCCGGGTTGGCTAAACCGATACGTTTCGGAACCAATTCACCCAAAACGAGTGAAAAGAAGGTCAACAAACCAACAACAACCGTTACACTTAGCGTATGCGAGTAAGGTTTCAACGCAACGAATTGTTCAAAGTATTTCTGAATATCGGTTGTGACATTTTCACCACTGAAAATACCGGTCATGATCCCGATTAGGGTAATTCCGATTTGAACCGTCGATAAAAAGCGATTGGGTGAGGCGATGGTTTCCAAAGCAGCTTTGGCTGATTTATCTCCGCGTTTGGCAGCCGATTCCAATCTGGTCTTTCGGGCTGAAACCATTGCGATCTCGGCCATCGAAAAGACACCGTTGATCAATATTAGAACTAGTATTATGAGTATCTCCACGGCGAATTAAATTCTCCCGGGATAAACCTTCAACGCTTCTTCGAGGCATTTCACTGCTTTGCGCAACGAATCTTTCTTCAAAACGTAGGCAATGCGTGCTTCTTGCTCGCCGGCGCCCGGTGTTGCGTAAAATCCGTTAGCTGGTGCCATCATTACTGTTTGACCTTCAAATTCGAAGTCTTCCAGCAACCATTGGCAGAAACGTTCGGCATTGTCAACCGGAAATTTAGCAACGCAATAAAATGCACCACTCGGTTTCGGGCAGAAAACTCCGGGAATGTTATTGAGACCGTCAACCATAATGTTGCGGCGTTCTACATATTCGGTTACCACATCGTCGAAATACGATTGCGGTGTATTCAAAGCGGCTTCCGAAGCAACTTGATCAACGGTTGGTGGCGATAAACGCGCCTGACCGAATTTCAAAGCCGCAGCCATTACTTCTTTGTTTTTCGTAACCAATGCTCCGATGCGTGCGCCACACATAGAATAGCGTTTCGAAACGGAATCGATCATGATTACATTTTGTTCGATGCCTTCAAGGTTCAAAACCGAGAAAGGTACAGCTCCGTCGTAGCAGAATTCGCGGTACACTTCGTCGGCAAACAAGAATAAATCGTGTTTTTTAACGATATCGCGCAATTGCTCCAATTCTTCTTTCGAATACAGGTATCCTGTTGGATTTCCCGGGTTACAAATCACGATCGCTTTTGTTTTAGCTGTGATTTTCGCTTCAATTTCAGCTACCGGAGGCAATGCAAATCCCGATTCGATGGTTGAAGTAACAGGAACTACGGTTAGTCCGGCAGTTACAGCAAATCCGTTGTAATTGGCATAAAACGGTTCAGGAATAATCACCTCATCACCCGGATTACACGTTGTCATAAATCCAAAAATCAATGCTTCCGATCCACCGGTTGTGATAATGATATCTTCCGGATTCACAGGCAAACCGCCTTTTTGATACGTTGCAGCCAGGTTGTTGCGGTACGATTCGAATCCGGCCGAGTGGCTGTACTCAATCACTTTATGGTCGAAGTTGCGGATGGCATCTAGCGCCACTTTCGGCGTTTCGATATCGGGTTGACCGATGTTTAAGTGATAAACGATTTTTCCTGCTTTTTTGGCTTTTTCAGCATACGGAACCAACTTTCGAATTGGTGACGCGGGCATATCAATGGCTTTCTGCGAAATTTTTGGCATAAACTTATGTTTTCAAGGAAGGCAAAAGTACATAGAATGTTGGGAATATGGATGGAATATTTGAGTGGATTTTGTGGTGAGTAAAATGCGGTTTTTAGATTTCAAGAATTTGATTTACAACAATTTGAATTCAGTAATCCCGCAATATTACGGAACTTTTTCATTTTGGATGTCTAGAAATTAACCATTTTTGTAGAATGAAAAACAGTGTCATTGGGCTTATTTTCTTGTCATTACTCGCATTACAAGCGTGTGAAAGTGCGTCAGGAGAAACGAAAGTAATTTCAATAAAGGATGCTGTAAAACCAGCTGAAAAGAAGGTTGTTGCTTCAATTCCTGACATGCTCGTCAACGGAAAAGACACCTTGGTGCGTGTAGATACTTACAACAAAAACGTTCTTTGGGATTTGAAATACGCATCCACCGACAATTTCATGCACCGCATTCTCTACGACACGCTCAAAACGATTTACCTGCAACGCGATGTTGCGCAACGCATTGCCAAGTGTCAAGAACTATTGACTTCCATCGATTCAAACTTGCATTTATTAGTTTACGACGGTGTGCGTCCGCTGGCTGTGCAATGGGAAATGTGGCGTGCTTTGGATACCATTCCGGTGGCGCTACGCGTGAAATTTGTGAGCAACCCGCGTAACGGAAGCGTACACAATTACGGTGCTGCGGTTGATTTAACCATTTGCGGGGCCAACCGAAAACCTCTCGACATGGGAGCCGGTTACGACGACAGCCGGCAGATCGCTTACCCGAGTTTGGAAGCGCAGTTTTTGGCTTCCGGAGAATTGACCCAAAAACAACTAGCCAATCGCCAACTATTGCGTAAAATCATGCGTTCACAGCGCTTCATCAACATTCCCAGCGAATGGTGGCACTTCAATGCCTTTCCACGAGCGGTGGTTAAGAGTAAATATGGGGTGGTGGAGTATGAGTTGGATTAGATCAGTAAAGGCAAAAAGACATTAGTGCTGTTGTTTTTCTCCCACGAATCATCCTGAAGCTGACACATAAACTAATAAAGTGCTTTGTACAATTTAGAGCGAATTGTAAACGTTGTTTACATCACAAATAATTCACAACCGAATATACTTTCTAAAAGCGGTAATTGTTTGGAAAATCAGAATAGCTTCTATTATTTTCCAAGCTAAATCCAATAAATGAGTTGTGTAATCAGGATTACGGTCACCGAATATTTTGGAGACATCGTGGATTGGATTTAACAATTGCGCCCAAACGGTTAAATGTTCCTGCGAAAAAATAGAATCGATGTTTGTATAAACTGAGCGAAGAATTAACCAGTAAAAGGGAAAACTTAGTGCAATCAAAATTACAATTGGTTTGAGGAAACTTTGTCCGTGGTTGTTTGATTTACCAACCCATAGGATAAAGCGATTTTGAGAAGTAAATGCCAGAATAAAGTTTGCGAGAAGTGCACTGTATTTATTTTTCTGCAAAAGTTTAGTTACAACATTCCTGGGAGTTAATTCTTTGCCATAATACTGCATTTCCAGACTTTGAAAGGTCAGAGCCTGAATCTTATTTCCTTGTTTTTCCTGGTTGTATTTGAGTTGTCGGTAGAACTCTCTTCGTTCGTATGGATCTTCCTTTTCAGATTGAAAAGCGGTTTTCAGTTGTTTGTCTTCGAACCATGTAACTCGCGATGTGGTCATATTGGTGAAATCACTTTTTTCAATGATGACTGTGTCAAATGATTGGAGGTTGACATCGAATAAAGATGTGTTGTTTAGGTCTGAGGCGTTGATTAAAAATTCCGAATTTTCTCCTTGGCTTTTAATAGAAGAAAGCTGCAAAATAGAATTGATTGCAGCACATTTAAATCGCTCAAAGGTTAAGTTGTTAAATCTATAGTTTGAATCTTTTTCGTATTCTCCCCATATTTCACAAACGTTGATATTTAAGTTACTTATTTCAAAACGCCCCCGATGTTTGTGTGCAAATAATCGCTTGATTGAAGAACTGCCACCATTAAATTTTATACTTTCATCTGATTTACATGAGTCAAGAGTGACGCTTAGATTTGGCAAATCAGAAGTTCTATTCAAATTGAATAAAACCTCATCTTTAAAGTGACAGTTTATCAATTCCAAAGATTTAGAGATAGTTGATTCATAAAAAGAGAAGCGTTTTTCAAAAGTACAGTTCCGAAATTTTGCATTACGTATTTTAACCTCATCCATGTTCAAGACACTATTGAAAATAGTTTTTAGGCATGTGAAATTTAATAATTGAGCTTCAGTGGAATTGATTGCTCCAATCGTCGAGTCGGTAATGGCGAGGCACTTAAAAGAATTTGAAAAAGACACTTGTTGAATTTCAGAATGCTCCTTGATGAATAATTGGAATGAGGAAGATACGAAGTGATCATTTTCGTTATAAGTTTCGGAAATAAGAAGATTTTTTATTTTGCAATCTTTGAAAGTAATCTGCAGGTTATTTTTTAAGTGTCCAAATTCGAGATTTTCAAAACGGCAATTTTTAAACGTGATTTCTCTCTCTTTTTTTAAGATATGGTTGTAACTGATAAAAACATCTTCTTCAACCTGATAACTTTCAAAACCGTTACTTGATGCCAAAAGAGCTAAAAAATCTTCTGCACTAATCAGTTTTTGTGGTTTACTCTTGTCTTCAAATTCCATTGAATAGTGTTTGTGGTTCAAATGTAGAAGAAAAGATGGTAATCCTCATTCAAATTTTATCTCCTATTAAAATAGTAGTATATTTATCTATTCAAACCGCATCGCTTTGCGTCCTCCGCGCCTCTGCGTTGAATTTTTATAAACATGATCCCGAAACGCTCCAAATACGCCATCAAAGCACTCACAGCTCTCGCCAAAGTTTACCGAGATAAACAACATTTGTCCATAGCTACTATTGCCGAACAAGAGAACATTCCCCGCAAATTTCTGGAAGCAATCTTGCTACAACTGCGCAATGAAGGCATGGTGAACAGCAAAATGGGAGCAAGCGGTGGATATTATTTGGTGAAGCATCCGGATGAAATTATGCTTAGTGCAATCATCCGATCTACTGGCGGACCGATAGCGTTGATTCCGTGTGTGAGCTTGAATTTCTACGAAGAATGTGTGGAATGTCCGCATGAAGAACTGTGTGGTTTGCACGAAGTGATGCTCGAAGTACGCGAAGCAAGCATCCATATTTTATCTAAAACCAGCTTGGCGGATTTAATTTTACGCGAAAAAAAGCTCTTCCGAAAATCGGAAAATGCCCGTAAATAAAAGGATTCACCATTTTTAATTCCTATTTATCCGATAGGAGAACAAGAAAATACTTTGCGATTTTCTTGCGCAACCCGTTTTGCACCCTTTACTTTGCACCATCATAAGCAATTAGTTAAAATGAATACACAAATTTTTCATACTTCAATGTGCTGCTGTATGCCCGAAAAGGGGCTGCGGATGGAATAATTACATACAATTAAGTATTGAGTTACACCCTTCTCCGCACAAGTAGAGAAGGGTTTTTTAATGCACAAAAACGAAGGTCGGGAATGATGAAACAATCCGGCCGATTTAAAAACAAGAAACAATGAAAAAAATATATATCAACGAAAACGGTCCGGAAGTATCTGCTGCAATCTACGGATTCTGGAGATGGGACAATGCCGATTTTAATCACCCGACACATTTTAGAGATGTGGTAACTTTTACCCGCGAATTGGGAATCACGACTTACGATCTCAGTCCGTCGTTTGCCAATGGCGAAGTGGAAACACAGTTTGGGAAATTATTGGCTGACGGTACCTTGAAACGCGATGAGTTGGTGCTTTCAACCAAAGTAGGAACCAAACAACTTCCCGAAGGATTCGGAAACGGAACATATTACGATCTGAGCGCCAAAAACCTCACGCAAAGTCTGGAGGATTCGCTCAAACGCTTGCAAACCGAGGTGATCGATTTGTACATTTTAGAGAATCATGATCACTTGTCGAATTTCGAGCAAACAGCTTCAACACTTTTGAAATTGCAACGCGCCGGTAAAATCAAGCACATCGGTGTGTCAAATTTCAACGTGTCGCAGCAACGGTTGTTGTCGAGTTATTTGTCGCAACCCATTATCACCAATCACATCGAGTTGAATTTATTGGAGACGAGCGCGCTGCAAGACGGTCGTTTGGATTTCATCAAAGAACAACACAGTCGTCCGGTGGCTTTTTCGCCTTTGGCAGACGGTAGAATTCTTTTGGGAGAAGATCCGAAAGCAGTGAAATTGCGCGAAGCATTAACGGTTGTTGGTAAAAAACACGAAGCAAACGTAGAGCAAACGGCTGTGGCCTGGCTCAACAAACTCGGAGCGCTGCCAATCATCGGAAGTAAAGAAAAACGCCGTATTCAGAACGCCGCTACGGCAAACACCATTCAGTTAACGCACGAAGAATGGTATTACCTCTATAACGCAACAAAATAAGGGTCATGCAAAGTTATCGAACGGAATTGGAGCAAGAGATTTCGCTGAAAGAAGCGATTGTGGAGAAAGATGTGTTGGAGTTGGGGCGTAAAATCGAACAATTCAAAAACGGTTCCCTTCACGAAGATAAATTCAGAGCATTGCGCCTGGCGCGTGGTGTTTACGGTCAACGTCAGCAAGGCGTGCAGATGATTCGCATCAAATTGCCATTCGGAAAAGTAACCGCTCGTCAGCTCCGCAGAATTGCCGCTGTAAGCGATGAATACAGTACCGGGTATTTGCACATTACCACGCGACAGGATATTCAGATTCACTACGTGAGTTTAGACAGAACACCGCAATTGTGGGCCGATCTGGAAAAAGACGATGTTACCTTGCGTGAAGCCTGCGGAAATACAGTGCGCAATGTTACTGCCAGCCCAATTGCCGGAATCGATCCGAAAGAGCCGTTTGATGTGGCGCCTTACGCAGATTGGGTTTTTCGGTATTTCTTACGGAAATCTTTTGGTCAGGAATTGGGACGAAAAATCAAGATCGCTTTCAGTTCAAATACCAACGACAATGCCTATTCGTTTATCCACGATTTCGGATTTATTCCGGTTGTTCAAAACGGATTAAACGGATTCAAAGTCTTGGTTGGCGGTGGTTTGGGAGCGCAACCCGTATTGGCGAAAACAGCTTATGAATTTCTACCGGTATTGGAAATCATTCCGTTTATCGAAGCAAGTATTCGGGTGTTTGACCGTCATGGCGAACGCAATAACCGCAATAAAGCGCGTTTAAAATACCTCATCGCGAAAATTGGTTGGGAAGCTTTTCAAGCCTTGGTAGAAGAAGAACGAAAAGCGGTTCAATTCACCGAAGCAGATGTGCAATTGTTTGATCAACAGCCCGAAGTTACTCCTTACATTCCGGCTACTACGCTGGCGGAAGTGATTGCTGGGGCTACCAATCCGGCATTCAAGGAATGGTTAAAAACGAATGTGTTCGAGCAAAAACAAAGCGGTTATGTAGCGGCTTTCCTGAAAGTACAATTGGGGAATTTCACCACAAATCAAGCGCGACGGTTAGCTGATTTGATAGATTTCTACGCTGCAGATGATGCGCGTTTTACCATCGATCAAAGTGTGTTGTTGAAGTTCTTGTTACCCGAACAGTTGGAAGAGTTGTACACCAAACTTCAAGAAATCAACCTGGCAGATTCGGGATACAATAGTTTGGCGGATGTAACGGCTTGTCCAGGAACCGACACCTGTAACCTGGGCATTTCCAATAGCACGGAAGTAGCGCGCGTTATCGAAGACGTGATCCGTGATGAATTTCCGGAATTGTTATACAACACCGATATCAAAATCAAAATCAGCGGTTGTATGAATTCCTGCGGGCAGCACGGTTTGGCACACATTGGTTTTCATGGCAGTTCAATGAAAGTAGAAGGAGCAACGGTTCCGGCGTTACAAGTATTGCTCGGTGGCGGAAACAACGGTTTTGGGTTAGGTCGAATAGCCGAAAAGGTCATCAAATTGCCCAGCAAGCGCGTGTTGGAGTGCATTCGCTCGCTGATCAACGATTACCTGGAAAGTCGTTCTGACAACGAATTGTTCAACGAATACTATGACCGACAAGGAAATAAGTATTTCTATGATTTGTTGAAACCACTGGCCGATACCACACAGTTAAATCCGTTGGATTACATCGATTGGGGACAGGAAGAACAATTCAAAACCGCCATTGGTGTGGGCGAATGTGCCGGTGTGGTGATTGATTTGGTCGCAACGCTCATTTTCGATGCCGAAGAAAAAATCGATGCGGCCCGGGAAGCTTTAGCAGAATCACGCTTTGCAGATGCGATTTATCATACATACGCAGCCGGAATTCATACCGCAAAAGCCTTGTTATTGGGCAATAATATCCGATGTAACACGCATCAGGGAATCATCAACGATTTTGATCAACACCTGGTGCCGGATTATCAATTGGAAGGTTTCAACAGTTTTGAGGAACTGATCTTACAGATCCGAATGCAGGAGGCCGGGGAGGCTTTCGCGAAAAGTTACCTGGCAGCTGTTACCTCATTTGTGGAACAGGCGAAATTGAAACGATAATGCATTGTGATGAATCGCAATGCTACATAAAATCTACTGTAGTACCGCGATTTATCGCGGTACTTAAAAATAGTCAAAATGAACAAACAACCCAAAATAGCATTAGTTGGCGCAGGTCCCGGAGATCCGGATTTGCTAACCATCAAAGGCCAAAAAGCCATTCAACAAGCAGATGTGATTCTATACGACGCATTGGTAAACGAAATCATCCTCGATTTGGCACCGACAGCTAAAAAAATCTTTGTTGGTAAACGTCGCGGTGTAAAAGCCTTTTCACAAGATCAAATTAACCGACTGATGGTGCAGGAAGCCATTGAAAACGGAAACGTGGTTCGCTTAAAAGGTGGAGATTCGTTTGTGTTTGGTCGCGGTTACGAAGAATTAGAATTCGCACATTTATTCGGCATTCCGGTAGAAGTAGTTCCGGGGATTTCAAGTTCTATTTCGGTGCCTGCTTTGGCGGGAATTCCGGTAACGCATCGTGGAGTCAGCAATGGTTTTTACGTGTTGACTGCCGTTCTTTCCGATGGAAGTCTGAATCCGGAAATCAAACAAGCGGCACAAACCAACGCAACCATTGTGATCCTGATGGGCTTGAACAAACTATCTGAAATCGCCACCATTTTCAGTGATTCCGGAAAGAAAACCGAGTCGATAGCGGTAATTAGCAATGGTTCACTTCCCAATCAACAAACAGTCATTGGCAACATCGGTAACATCGTTTATCGCGCAGCTCTCGAAGGTATTCCCGCTCCGGCAGTGATTGTGGTGGGGGAAGTGGTGAAGCAGTCAGAAGTGGTATCATCCATCAAGGTTCAACAATTTATTTCTCAGAATTAAAATGAAGTGGTTTTTGTTGATAACGATTTTAGGAATTTCATCGGTTTTCACTGCACAAAAAGCATTTCAACAAAATCTGTGGGGAAGTCTGGTTTGGAATCATCAATGGAATGAAAGAGTTGAAACGG
>JBILJP010000066.1:0-16905 GCA_044377135.1 Fluviicola sp. | reverse complement strand
GAGATCAAGAAAAATTCCGCAAACCAAGCCAAGTATGAAGCGGCGGTTGCTGCCGGAAACGAATTGCTTGCAGCGAATAAACTACCAGAGGCGAAAGCTAAGTTTACTGAAGCGCAAACACTCGATCCGAATCAATTGCTTCCGAAACAAAAAATCGAGGAAATTGAGAATCGCTTAGCGAACATTGATAAACAAAAACAAGTAGAGACATTCATTAAAGATGGTGATGCTGCCTTGACGAAAAAAGAGTTGGCAACTGCCCGAAACAAATACCAACAAGCTTTGACACTTGATCCTTCAAATGCTGTTGTTTCCGCAAAAATGCAGGAAGTAGCCAAGTTGGAAAACGAGTTGATGGGTGAAGCGCAGAAAGAAGCCAATTTCAAGAAATTGAAAGACGATGCCGTTGCTTTGATGGCGCAATCGAAATATGCTGAGGCAAAACAAAAATTGGCTGAAACAAAAAACATCAAGCAAGATGCAGGTGTAGATCAATTGATAAAAGAGTGCGATACAAAAATCGCGGAGTTGAATCAAGGTGCTGAAAAAGACAAACAATACAATGCCTTGGTTTCTGAAGCACAAGGCTTGGAAAACAGCAAACAGTACGATCAGGCGATTGCAAAGTATAATGACGCGTTGAAAATCAAAAACGAACAATTGCCGAAAGACCGCATTGCTGCAATCAATCAATTAAAAGCTGCAAACTCCAACCAAGCTAAGATTGATGCCGATTATGCTGCGGCCATGAAAAAAGGGAATGATTTGTTTGCGGCTAAAAGTTATGCGGATGCTGTAAAAGCCTATAATGAAGCATTGGCCATTAAACCAAACGAAAAAGAACCGGTTGATCGTGCTGCAGAAGCGCAAAAGTTAGCTGAAGGTTCCGGTGATGAGTTTGAGGCGCAATACCAAAAAGTCTTGACAGTAGGTCAGAAATACATTGATGAGAAGAATTATCCGAAGGCAAAAGAAATGTACACACGTGCCTTGGGCTTGAAGAAAAATGATCCGTTCCCGCAACAAAAATTGACCGAAATTGAAGGATTGATCAAAGCGGAAGATGATTTCAAAAAGAAACAAGCGGCATACAGTGCCAAAGTAACAGAAGCTGAAACGGCTGTTAAGGCAGGAGATATCAAGAATGCAATTACGCTATTCGAGCAGGCGAAAACCATTAAACCGGATGAAACTTTGCCAGATAATCGTATTGCAGAATTGCGTGCTTTGGCCGAAGGAAACAACGCAGCTCAACAAGCATTGGAAGCCAAGTACAAAGGTTATATGGCGGAAGGAGCAACGGCAGAAGCCGGAAAAGATTACACAGCCGCTTTGGCGCGCTACAAAGATGCATTATCCGTAAGAGCGAAAGATAAAGCTGCTCAGGATAAAATTGCTGAAATGCAACAATTGCTTGACAATGAAGCCAAGTTGGATGCCAAGCGTGCCGAGATTCAAAAATTGATCGCAAAAGCAGATGCTAAATTCGATGGTGAACGTTGGTTTGAGGCAAAAGCTATCTATGAAAGTGTATTGGCAATTGATGGAACAAATCAATATTCGAAAGATCGTATTAAAATATGTGATCAAAAAGAAAAGGAGATTTCCACAAAAGAAGTTGAGCGGGAGTATCAAAAAATCTTGACAAAAGCCGATAAGAATTTCGATGCAAAAGATTACGATCAAGCGAAAAGTTTATACAACAGAGCAATCTCTTTCCGTGCGAATGATCCGTATCCGAAACAACGTTTGGCCGAGATCGATGCGATTTTGAATCCCAAACCTATTGTAGCGAATAAAGAACCGGAGGCATTGAAAGCTCTTGGACAGGAAACGGATAATTCAATTCTTGAAGGATTTGAGAAATTGCAAGCAGCTGATGTTAATCGCAAAAACGGAAGACAAAAACGTTTCAGAAAAGGAATTGACCGGGCAATTGAAAAGAGTGATTCGTTAACGTTGGCGCAAGAAGCAACTGCGGCTGAGACCAATCAGGCGTTGGGAAGCATTACCAAAGAAAACAGTGAAGCTTCTGTTATTTCGGATGAAAATCGCGAGGAAAACATTGGGTCGTTAAAAGAAATCGATGCTACGAATAAAGCAACCGAGTTGGAAAATAGTCAGTTTGAAACTGCCGAAAACTTAGATGCCAAAAATCAAATTGATGTTGCTAACAGAATCCAACAAGAGCAAAGCGGTATCTTGGATGGTTATGCTTCCAATAACGACGAATTACTGAAAGCTTCCAAAAAAGAATTGGAAAATTCTACCGGAAATGACAATGCTGCGACTTACGAGATGCGTTTAGCTAATGAAACGGAGTACATGAAGGTACAAATTGGTTTGGAGGCTGATGCCATAGATGATTTTGCGGATCGTGTTGCTACGGAACACATTGTACGTGATGCAAGCAATTCGGTGGTTGAAGTAACGCAAGACAATCAGGTTCGTACCAACGAAACATTAGAGGCTGTTAAAAAAGAGGTGGATGATGTGGCGATTACCGTGGCAGAAAAAAGCTACGAAGAAACCAAACAATCGCCTGTAAACAAGGAAGAATTGGTGAAAATAGAAAAAGCCAAAACTGAATTGACTATTCAGGATGATCAAGCTCATTTGGATAATACATTGGCATACCAAAGTTATTCTGAAGGAGTTGACAAACGCATTGAAGAATCGGTTGATAACCGCGATGCTGCACGAAAAGTCAATGTTGATGTAATGGAAGTTTCATTGGTTTCGAAAGAAGAAGTTGACCGTGGAAATTACAATGAGTTGTATGTGAAAACCTTGAATTCTAAAGGCGCAATCACCAACGAAACGATCAAACAAGATCAGTATGCCGAAAATCCGCAAGTTGCAAGTAATGAAAACATTGAGAAAATCAATAGAATCAATGCTGAAAAAACGGAAGGTGAACGTGTTGCTATCGCAAATCAGGAAGATAAAAGTCAAGCAACTCAAGGTTCGTTGAATCAAACAACACAAACAGTTCAGGAAAACACAACGTCCAACGAATCGCAATCAAAAGACAATGAACAATTGTTGAAAGAAGCGAAAAGTACATTGGGTCAAACGGAATTGGCACAATCTGATAAACAAGAATCGAAAACACAATCGGCTAAACAAATGTTGGCTGCAATTGAGAAAAAAGAGATTGTTTATAACAATGATGTTGCCAACGATTTGGGTAAATTGTATCCGGAAGGTGTTTCGCAAGAACAGTTTGAACAATTTGACGAAGAAGGATTGCTCACAGCTGTTGTTACACGTCGTGTGGTGATCAAAAACGGTCACGGTGACATCTACGTGCGCAACCAGAAATTGAGCGGTTTGACCTTTACTAAAAATGGTGAACCGACTACGGAATATGTGTGGCAACGCGAAACGCAAGATGCTACATTGAAACGCAATTACTAACAAGTAACCGAATTAAATAAAGAGTGTGAGTAACTATTTGTTGCTCACCTTTTTTTTTGCCCGTCTTGTCTTAAATTCGCTACGAACAATTTCGTTCGGTTAGTAGGTAAAGGTAATTCCATGAATGTTCATTTCATAGCAATAGGCGGTAGCGCCATGCACAATTTAGCAATCGCACTTTCACGCAAAGGAGCAACGGTAACAGGATCTGATGACGAAATTTTCGAACCGTCGAGAACCCGTTTGGAGAAACAAGGTATTCTGCCAGAAACAATCGGTTGGTTTCCTGAAAAAATCACATCTTCCATTGATGCCGTGATTCTTGGAATGCACGCACGTGACGACAATCCGGAATTGTTGAAAGCCAAAGAACTGCAACTTCCTATTTATTCGTATCCGGAATATTTGTACGAACAAAGTAAAACCAAACACCGCATCGTAATTGGAGGAAGTCATGGTAAAACCACTATTACTTCTATGTTATTACATGTTGTCAATCGTTTGGGAATTGAGGCCGATTACATGGTTGGAGCTCAACTCGAAGGATATGATTGCATGGTGAAACTTACCGAAGACGCGCCATTTATGATTTTAGAGGGCGATGAGTACTTGAGTTCTCCGATTGATCGCAGACCGAAGTTTCACTTGTATCAACCCGACACAGCCATTATTAGTGGAATAGCCTGGGATCACATTAACGTGTTCCCAACTTGGGAGAATTACGTGGAGCAATTCCGTATTTTCTGCCATAAAATTGCCGACGGTGGTGTGTTGATTTACAATACTGAGGATGAAACAGTAAAGCAATTGGGTGAAGAACAAGCGGGGCGATTAGTATTGAAACCTTATCAAACGCCGAATTACCGCGTTGCAGATAAAGGAACAGTACTTTCGTTTGGTGGAAACGATTACCAACTGCAGCTTTTTGGCGCACACAACTTACAAAACCTGATGGGGGCGATGCTCTTGGGCGAATCAATGGGGATTTCCAATCACGATTTCCTCACAGCTATAGAAACTTTTACCGGTGCAGGAAAACGCTTGCAGAAAGTAGCAGAAACAGCAACGTTTACCCTATTCAAAGATTTCGCGCATTCACCATCAAAGCTTAAAGCAACTACCAAGGCGGTGAAAGAACAATATGCCGACCGAAAAGTAGTGGCGTGTATGGAATTGCATACATTTTCGTCGTTGAAAAAGGAATTTTTGCCTCATTACGAAAACACCATGAATGCCGCTGATAAAGCCTTGGTTTATTTTAGTGAAGAGGTTGTGGCACATAAAAAGCTGGAACCGATTACAAAAGAACAAGTTCAGGTTGCTTTTGGCGGAAGTGTTACGGTAGTGAACGATACGGCTGAAGTTTTGGCGTTTATCCGTGCAGAGAACTGGGAGAATGCGGTGTTGTTGATGATGTCATCCGGGAATTTTGACGGGATTGATTATGAGAAATTGGGGGAGGAGTTGACGAAATAAAATCGTCTTTTCCAGGTCAAATTAGCGTTCGTAATATTGCAAAATCACGAGCGTTTATTTGATATGCCAATTTGCAATATTACGAACGGATGTTTTAGGTCTTTAAATCTGTGAATGAGTAAATTACAAGAAGAAGTAGGTTTCTCTTTATAATCCCTAAATCGGAATTTATATCCTATAACGTTCCTTGCTTAAACAACACCCTTCTAAATACCACTGTCACCAAAATTGCATTCACGGTAGTCAGTAACAACATTCCCAGTAATGACAAAATCATCGTAGATCCGGGACTGTAGAATGATTTAGGTCCTTCCATCGCTTTCACAAGAATTTCTTCTTTGGTCATGGACGCTCCTTCCGGATTATCATTCCTGAAAATCGCTAATTGTTTTGGGTTATTGATGTCTCGCTCGTAAGCTGCCTCAATGCGAGCTAATTGACGTTCATTGTATGCCGGATCGATTTTAGCATAATACAAGTAGATCAAAATGGCCACCGATACCGTGTAAATCATTCCGCCACGCATAGCTTCTTTGATATCTGCAAATGCCGAACCTTCAGCACTGCGTCCTTCACGTTTTTCCTTTAACTTTTCTACCAATGTTCCGATTGTAACAGCCATTAGCAGGCAGAAAAGATTCCACAAGATTAAGATCTTGACACCCGGTTCGTTTTGAAAGAGTTGAAACTGAAAGAAAGCCATTCGAACCAGAAACCAGATTCCGGCAAACAGTAAAGCGATTTTTATAGACGGACGCATGCTATTGTACTAAAAAACAAAGGTCTCACCTTATCGGCAAGACCTTTATTGATTTATGAATTCATTGATACTAAAAACTCTTCGTTTGATTTGGTGTTTTCCATGTGCGATTTCATGAACTCCATAGCTTCTACAGGATTCATATCAGCAATGAATTTACGCAGCAACCAGATACGTTGCAACACATCTTTGCGCACCAACAAATCTTCGCGACGTGTTCCCGAAGCCAAAATGTCGATAGCAGGGTAGATGCGTCGGTTGGAAATTTTACGATCCAACTGCAACTCCATGTTACCGGTTCCTTTAAATTCTTCGAAAATTACCTCGTCCATTTTAGAACCTGTTTCCGTTAAGGCAGTTGCTAAAATGGATAATGATCCGCCGTTTTCAATTTTACGGGCAGAACCGAAGAAACGTTTCGGTTTGTGTAAGGCGTTGGCATCTACACCACCTGACAATACTTTACCCGAAGCCGGAGAAACGGTATTGTAAGCACGAGCCAAACGTGTAATGGAATCCAAGAGGATACACACGTCGTGACCGCATTCTACCATACGTTTTGCTTTTTCCAATACGATGTTGGCCACTTTTACGTGACGATCGGCCGGTTCATCAAAAGTAGATGCAACCACTTCTGCTTTTACGCTACGCGCCATATCAGTTACCTCTTCCGGACGTTCATCGATCAACAAAACGATCAAATAAACTTCAGGATGATTGGCTGCAATGGCATTGGCAACATCTTTCAATAACATGGTTTTACCCGTTTTCGGTTGTGCAACGATCATTCCACGTTGACCTTTACCGATTGGAGCAAATAAGTCCATGATACGTGTCGATAACGACTCGTCTTTGTGACCTGTCAATTTGAATTTCTCGTCTGGGAAAAGCGGAGTAAGGTATTCAAAAGGAACACGATCACGAATATAGCTAGGGTGACGACCATTGATCGAATCTACCTTAACCAAAGGGAAGAATTTTTCACCTTCGCGTGGTGGGCGGATTGTACCGCGAACGGTATCACCTGTTTTTAATCCGAATAATTTGATCTGACTTTGAGAAACATACACGTCATCCGGAGATGGTAAGTAGTTATAGTCAGATGAACGCAAGAAACCGTAACCGTCTTGAATCACTTCCAATACACCTTCAGCGGTAACAATTCCAACCAGGTTGTAAGCTTCTTCATCCACTTTTTCTTCTTGTGGTTGTTGCTGATTTGGATTTGGCTGGTGCTGACGCTGTTGGTTCTGGTGTTGCGGGCGTTGCTGATTAGGATTTTGGTTCGGGTTTTGGTTCTGTTGTTGTGGCTGATTGCCGTTATTGTTTCCGTTGCTATTTCCGTTTGGTTCACCTTGCGGCTGACGTTGCTGTTTGTTGAACGGTTGACGGTTTTGCTGCGGGTTGTTTTCTCTGTTTTGCTGATTCGGGTTGTTTGGTTGCTGTTGCAGATTGCGCGGTTCACGTTGTTCGCGTGGCTCTCTGTTACCTTGCTGTTGATTTTTAGGGAAATTCCCCTTTTCATTAGCCGGTTTTGCCGGAGCTTCGCCAGTTGTCTCAGCAGCAGGTGCAGGCGTTTCTGTCGTTTCAGCGGTTACTGCGGGCGTTTCTGTTTTTTCAGCTACAACTTCTTGTTTTTCAACTTCCGCAGCAGGAGCTACTTCTTTTGCCGCAGGTTGGTCGTTGTTTTCTTCTTGTCCTTTATCCTTGCGTGGGCGTAATTTTCTGAGTGGAGCAGTAGCTTCTTCCAGTGAAATTACTTTCGGTGCAGGAGGTGTTGTTTCTGTAGGAGTTGCTTCAGCCTTTACTTCAGCTACCGGTTCGGTAAACAAATCAACATTTTTACTTGGGTTGGAAGTTCCGATCGGTTCGGCGCTCACCGCTTTACGTGGTCGGCCTTTTCCTTTTTTATCGTCATCTGCCGGAGCAGCACTTGGTTTTTCTTTCGATTCCTTGGCAGCAGGGGCAGTAGAAGCGGCAGTTTCACTTTTGGAGATCAGGTCGATCAATTCGTTTTTCTTGAATGATTCAACGCGTTTGACACCTAGGTTTTTTGCAATTTCTCTTAATTCTGGTAATAACTTACCGTTTAAGTCTTGATTGTTCATAGATATGATTTGAACTAACTTGTTGTTGTTGTGGAAGTTTCATGCGGACTGCATGAATGGGTGTCATGTTAAAGACGTTGCAATAATACGAATATTCTGTTAACTCAGCAGTGGTTTGATTTTTTTTTCTGAAAAGTTGGGTGTTCAAAAGAGTTGTTGTTATAGTTTCTTCATTGTAGAATGCTTCTAAGGCATGCGATTTGAAAACTGATTATTGGTAGAAATTCATAGTTGCAAGCACTCTTAAAGCGAATTGACTTAAATTTTATTTGTTACTTTAGAAGCCAATTAACACGCTTGTTTAGAGCTTAATCGGGTGTTTTAACTTAGTAATAATCATTATTCAAGGCATATATGGAATCCCTAAAAAACGTCTTTTTGTATCAACCCGGAGAAAAACCGATGAGTGTAAGATTTTCTGATCAGCATGTCATCACATTTCCTTACCAATCATTGCCCTATTTAATGCCTTCGCCGATGGTGGTAGCTTCTATTTCTCCTGAAATAGCCGATCTTCTTAATATTAGCATCATTGTCTATATCCCCGAAAACGCGGTCTTGAAACCCATCATACCCGGAGAGTCTCATCCGAATACCAAACCTGCCGATATTCAGGAGAATGGCACTTCTTTTTACAGCGATATGGAAGATAAGTTCTCATTGAGTCATTTATATGGACTTAATCCAACTGGTTATGATCAGCTGCAATTTTTTGTTGCCGCGAATTATAGCAATGAAGAACCATGTAATTCGTATGTGGGTTATCAGTTTGATTTTCAAGTTGATTACAAGTCATTGCCAGATCACAAAAGTATTGATGAAATTGTGACTGTTCAAGCTTTTCTTTGGAATGAAGATCCGAAAACATCGAGAGGGACGGTTACGACGGTTGCTAAAGCATAAGAAATGTCGGTAATTACATCTTTAGTAATTCAATGATGAATCTTGAATTGTTTATTGCAAGACTTTATTTTGGATTAATCATTTATTTAGTCTTTCCTGTTTCTGTATTCTCACAAAAAAAATCCGATTCTTTTGAAAGAGTAATTCTTAATAAGTCAATCGAATTTAAAGGGGAAACTTATTTCACCAAAGCCCAATCTGCTTTTTTAAATAGTGAATGGGATACAACATTGCTTTATTCAATGAAACAATTGAATTCAGGAAAAAATGAAGTTTTAGATGATTATTGTCATTATTTCCGTGGAATTTCATTCAAAGAAAAAGGACTGTTTAAAGAAGCAAAAACATCGTTCTCAAAAATTAAAAAAGATTTTTTGTTTAGGTATAAAGTAAATCTAAAGCTTGGCGAGATTGCTTTGGAGCAGAAAAGTTATGAAACTGCGATTGATTTTTTCAAAAAAATAGAGTACTTACCTTTAGATCAGCAATATGATTATAAAAAAAGTGCTTTGAATCATAACTTAGGTTTATGTTATTTCCACTTACAAAAATATAATATTGCCGAAAGTTATTTGGTTAAAGGCAGTGACTTGTATCACTTGGAAAAAGATACCACAGGATTGATCATTTCCTACATGGACATCGCCAATCTTTATTACGAACAATACCAGGATTCGCTTGCCATTCCGTATTTCGAGAAAGCGTATCAATTATCGAAACAGGTCAAGAGTTTTGAACTCAAGCAAAATGCGGCCTTGAACATGGCGGTGGTGGAAGAAAATCGCAAACATTACAAAGAAGCATTGGTATACCGTGCAGAATACGAAACCTGGCGTGATTCGCTCACAGATCAGAACAAGGTGTGGGATATTGCGCAGCTGGAGAAACAGTTTGCCGTGAAAGAGAAACAAAAAGAAGTAAATGTGCTGGCCACCGAAAACAAACTGAAAGTTGCTGAGCGAAACGGTTTTATCTACGTGGCTATTTTACTCTTCGTATTGCTTGGAGCAGGCGTTTATTTTTACCGTTTGAATGTAAAACGTTCCAAAATTATCTTCGCCCAAAAAACGGAGTTGGATGAACTCAACGCGGCGAAAGACAAGTTGTTTTCCATTGTGAGTCACGATTTGCGATCTTCTGTGAATGCGCTGAAAACCAGTAATACCAACCTGCAATCGAATTTGGCAACGAAAAATTATTCCGAGTTGGACCAACTATTGCAAACCAATAGCGCTATCGCCAACGGAGCTTACAACTTATTGGACAACCTCTTGCACTGGGCCTTGCTGCAAACCGAACAATCGTATTTTAAGCAAGAATCGTTGCGTTTGTTCCCGATTGTAGAGCAAGTGGCTTACAACTACAAGCACTTGATGTTGGAAAAGAACATCGTGTTTGAGCAATCAATTCCCAAAAGCACAGTGGTGTTTGCCGACCCCGAATCATTGAAAATTGTGCTACGAAACCTCTTCGATAACGCGATCAAATTTTCAAAAGAAGGAGGGAAGATTGCCGTTTATGTGCGTTCCGAAACCGATTTGGTGGAATTGGTAGTTGAAGATACCGGATTGGGAATGTCTGAAACCACTCGCTTGAATTTATTAAAAGATTCTATCCAACCCGCTAAGAAACAACACGAAGAATTGGTGGGGACAGGGTTGGGATTGCAGTTGTGCAAAGCGATGATCGCGAAAAATGGCGGTATTTTTACTATTGAGAGCATAGAACTAGTGGGAACAAAAATGATTGTTTCATTGCCAAAACCCGAAACGAATGGATAATGTACGTGTATTGATCATTGAAGACAATCAGGCTGAAAGCGATGGATTGGTGAAAGCCTTGCAAGCAAACCAATACACAGTTGTTGGTGTGGCACAAACCAATCGCGAAGCACTGGAATTGTTTTACAAAAACGCAGTAGATATTGTGATCATCGATGTGTTTTTAGGAGAAGTTCCAGATGGAATTACGTTTGCAGAAACCATTACTACTGTTCCTAATTCATTGAAACCGTTTGTGTTTTTAACCAGCTCAAACGACCGCGCTATTTTCGATCGTGCTAAATTGACCAAGCCCTACAGTTTTCTCATGAAACCGTTTAACGAGTTGGAAGTGGTGTATGCCATCGAAATGGCGATTGAACGATTTTACGGCCAAAACGATGTGTTTTTCAGCGAAGAACAAAATACGGTAATCAGTAATGACTACTTGTTCATTAAGAAAAACAATACATTAAAGAAAGTGTCGATTTCCGAAATCCTCTACATCGAAGTAGAAGAACGGTATTGCACCATTTTTACCGAAAAAGAAAAGTTTGTGATCTTGATTTCGCTGACAAAAATCACCGAGTTACTCGATCCTTCCCGTTTTGCACGCACGCACCGCAATTTTATGGTGAATCTTGCTCAAATTGAAGAAATTGATCCGACTGACAATCGAATTGTATTGAACGGAAAACAAGTGATTCCGTTTAGTGAAAAATACAAGGACCTGATTCAGCGGTTTCGGTTATTGAAGTAAAAAGATGAGCCGTTAGTCTTGTATCCTTCCTGTTTTCAGGAGGGATTTTTTTTGTTTTAAATGTTAGCTCATTTGCTTGTGCAGCGATTTGCTCATCTCATGACATTCAATTGCCATCTTATGACAGTACGGTCTGAAAACACTGAATTCAACTGTAGTTTAGACTCAGGAAAAGCATATGAATGCTAGCTTCTGAAGCTTTTCTGAATCATGTGGAGCAGAACCCACTCTAAAAAACAACCTGTTTCACTCAGGAAAAGTGAAGGCGGATTCTGAAAAGCCTTATGAGTAGGAATATTTTTAAACTAAATTGATTATGGCAACTTTTACCAATCAGTTAACCGTTCACAATGAGTGGACATTAGCATTAAACGGAATTTGGATTAATTACAAAAACGACAACAATTTTGTTGCTTATTACGATTTTCCGTTGACAACACCACTTGCAATTGGCGCAGATATGTCATTGGCACCACCGGATAAAAACATTATTTCGGAAACAAATGTTACGGATCATTGGACCATTACCTGGTTAGACAGTGAGGGGCGACTTTGGGGAACTGCTCAGTTGGCAAAAGCAAACATTTCACATTACAATGGAATGATTGAAGCGAAGATTACAGCTATTGACGGAGGTCAAGCAATCGTTGTTTTGATTATGCCAGGCGGAGATTCTGTGACTTTAGATGCGATACGTCTTTAATTAAACGTGCTTTAAAGGCAATTTTAAGATTGAATTCAATTTATTTTAAGTTGAGTTCAATCTTTTTTAGGATGAGGAACAATCTGCTTAAAGCAGTAAAGAATCATTTTTACTGATGAGCCTTACATCCACCAAATTGCTGAACCAGTAGCTTCGGAGATTGTTGTTTCGGAGTTTCATGTTGCACTTTCACCTGATTGCTTTTCGCTTGGATAGCAGTTGTTTCGCCGGAGCAAGCACCGCAAAATACGGAAGCAATTGCACAACAGGTAATAACGGATAAACGGATCGTTGATTTCATACATCAAATGTACGCCGTTCAGCAATCATTTACCGGTTTAAATGAGTTAAATGTCGGTTTTGTCGAATGAAATGAGTTATTCGTCGATTAAACTAACGCGGTAAACCGATCTTTCAAGTGTTTCGCCGTATAATTCCCTTCTTCGGTAATCAATTGTTCGGGTGTACCTTCAAAAACTACATTACCACCTTTTTCGCCACCTTCCGGACCAATATCAATGATCCAGTCGGCACATTTGATCACATCCATGTTGTGTTCGATAACGACTATTGAATGTCCGTCGTTTACCAAACGATTAAACGCGATCATCAGCTTTTCGATATCATGAAAATGCAACCCTGTGGTCGGTTCATCAAAAATGAACAAGGTCTTTTTGGTGTTTTGAACGCCTTTAATCAGGAACGAAGCCAATTTCACACGCTGTGCTTCACCGCCACTCAATGAACTGGAAGATTGCCCCATTTGCAGATAACCAAGACCAACATCTTCCAACGGTTGAATTTTCTGCACAATTTTCTCGTCTAGTTTATCTTTCCCGGCTTTGAAAAATTCCAAGGCAGAAGAAATGTCCATTTCCAAAATGTCGGCAATGTTTTTTTCACGGTAACGAATATCGAGTGCTTCTTGTTTGTAACGCGAACCGTTGCATGCTTCACAATTAAGGTGAACATCAGCCATAAACTGCATGCTTACGGTTACAACGCCTTCGCCTTCGCACATTTCACAGCGACCGCCTTCCACATTGAAGGAAAAGAAGCCCGGTTTTAATCCTTGTTGTTTGGCCGCTTGCTGGCGCGAAAATAACTCGCGGATATCATCAAAGGCTTTCACATACGTCACCGGATTACTTCTCGACGATTTCCCAATCGGGTTTTGGTCGATTAGTTCTACTTCTGAAAGACTATTTAAATCTCCGGTTAAAACCTTAAACAAACCTTGTTGGTCGCCAAATTGACCGAAGTGTTTACGTACTGCCGGATACAAAATTTCTTTTACCAACGTTGATTTACCGGAACCGCTGACGCCAGTGATGGCTACAATACGATTCAATGGAAAGTCTACTGTGACATTCTTCAGATTGTGTTCACGAGCGCCGGAAACGGAAAGTTTGTTTTTACCGCCACGTCGTTTGGTTGGCATCGGAATCTCTTTATTTCCGAGTAAATAATCGGCGGTAAGACTGTTTTTGGCATTTTTCAAATCGGCGTACGTGCCTTGAAACACTACTTCGCCACCAAATTTACCTGCTGCCGGACCAATATCAATAATTTCGTCGGCTGCTTTCATGATGTCTTCTTCGTGCTCCACCACAATGACGGTATTACCAAGATCACGCAGGCGTTTCAACACCTTGATCAATCGTTCTGTGTCGCGCGGATGAAGACCAATGCTCGGTTCATCCAAAATATACATTGATCCGACCAAACTACTACCTAATGAAGTAGCAAGGTTAATGCGTTGCGATTCACCACCCGAAAGTGTGTTCGCTGCCCGATTGAGCGTCAAATAACCCAATCCGACATCGCACAAGAAACTCAGCCGTTGTGTGATTTCAGGTAAAACACGTTTGGTAACCTGCTGATCGTGGTCCGAAACTTTTAATTCCTGAAAAAACACCAATGCTTCTTCTACCGGCATCAATACCAATTCTTTGATACTTCTGCCACCAACTTTTACGTAATTGGCATCTTCGCGTAAGCGCGTTCCATGACATTCCGGACAGCTGGTTTTTCCTCTGTAGCGGGAAAGCATGACGCGGTATTGAATTTTATACGATTGACTTTCAATATGAGCGATGAAACCGTTTATTCCGGTGAAGTATTGATTTCCTTTCCACAAAACATCGTATTGTTCCTTGGTCAATTCATCAATAGGTCGGTGAATCGGGAAATCAAATTTGCGTGAATTGGAAATTAATTCCTGCTGGTATTCACTCATCACTTCACCTTTCCAGGGTGCAACGGCTCCTTCAAAAACACTTAAGCTTGTATCGGGAATCACCAGGTTGGGATCAATACCGATTACGGAACCATAACCTTCGCAGGTTTTACAAGCACCATAAGGATTATTAAAGGTAAAGAGGTGAGGAGTTGGCTCGGCGAAAGTCATTCCATCGAGTTCAAACTTCCCAGAAAAGTGGCGTTCTTCTTTTGTGTCAACAGTAAACACCATACACTCGCTACTTCCTTCGGCATAAGCCAATTGCACTGAATCTGCCAAACGACCGCGTGTATCATCGTCCGGAGCTTGTGTTACAATTCGGTCGATGACAATAAAAATGCGGGTATCATCTGATAACGTTGCCGGATCTAAGTCTTCCAGCGCAACCATCTCGTGATCAATGAGCAAACGGCTATAACCTTGTTCTTTGAGCAATTGCAAACTACGTTCTTTGCCGTATTGCTGCAAATGGGTAAACGGAGCGCAAATCAGTAAACGTTTACCATCTTCAAACGAAAACAGGTATTCGAGCACATCTTGTACGTTTTGTTTTTTAACCTCGTGACCGGAAACGGGGGAAATGGTTTTTCCGATTCGGGCAAACAACAACTTGAGGTAGTCGTATATTTCGGTAGTTGTACCAACGGTTGAACGCGGGTTATTGGAAATTACTTTTTGCTGAATGGCAATAGCCGGCGCAATTCCTTTAATAAAATCAGTTTCGGGTTTGTCTAACTTACCAAGGAACTGACGAGCATAAGAAGACAAACTCTCGATGTAACGACGTTGTCCCTCGGCGTAAAGCGTATCAAAAGCCAACGAAGACTTCCCTGATCCGGATAAACCGGTAATGACGGTAAGCTTTCCGTGAGGTATTTTGACTTCGAGATTTTTGAGATTATTGACGCGTGCGCCTTTGATATGAATGCATTTTTCGGCCATAGTGCGAAGATAATCAATGTTAATGTTGAATGCTTAATTTTTGATGTTGAATTGAGTATCGGGTAAGTAAAAAGTTGCAGGAAACATTTTTTGGGAGATTTGAGTTAAAGAATTATGAATGCTTAATTTTTAAGGCTTAATTTAATTCAACATTAAAAATTCATCATTAAGCATTGATTTATTGTGTAACCAAATGGAAAATTTGAGTTTTTTTCACTCTTTTTTTGTTTTTTTAGCAAAATGTCCTATATTCGTCGAATACAAACGCATAAGCCTATAGAGATAATTCTACATTAAACAAGATTTACAGAAGTAAGTTAAACTTTTTAAGAGTAGAGTTATGGCTATGAAAAATCTAGACGACCAACAGCTTGTGTCTATTTATTTAGACGGTGGAGAACAAGCATTCGAGGTGCTACTAATGCGTCACAAGGACAAAATTTTCCGAAGCATTTACAATAAAATACGTGATCGAGAGCTTGCTGAAGATATCTTTCAGGAAACCTTTGTGAAAGTAATTAATACCCTCAAATTAGGGAATTATAATGAAGAAGGTAAGTTTTTGCCTTGGGCAATGCGTATTGCGCAGAACTTGGTGATTGACCATTTCAGAAAAGCGGGACGTATGCGCATGGTGGGCGAGCGTTCTTCTAAGAGCGAAGATTTCAATATCTTTTCTATTCTGAAATTGGAAGATGCCAATATTGAGCAGAGCATTACACGCGATGAGTTGGAACAACAAATGATTCAATTGATCGATTACTTGCCTGAAACCCAAAAAGACATTATTCTAAAACGCATTTTTCAAGATCTGTCGTTCAAAGAAATTGCGGATATGGAAGATATTTCGATTAATACAGCATTAGGACGTATGCGTTATGCGTTGATCAACCTGCGTAAAATGATTGAGAAATACCAACTTGTCACCGATATCGATTGATATCTTTTTTAAGAATTGAGTTTTGAAGACGGCTGTAACAGGTCGTCTTTTTTGATTCAGCTATAGTTAAAAAATGGAATTCGGGAATTTTTTCAGAAACAGTAGTCGCAAAATGAGAAAAGGCTGTCCGCCGAAGCAAAACAACCTTTCCATTCTTCTAATCGGGCTACTTTAATATGTTCACATGGCCGGTAAGTGCCTCTAACTGAACTTCGTCTCTGTCAAGTGATTTGAATTCGATTTTCCAGGTATAGGTGCCATCTTGCGCTACTTCTCCGGCAAATGAACCATTCCAACCGTAATCCACATCTTTCGACTCAAAGACTAATTGTCCCCAGCGATCAAAGATGTATAAGTGATACGTATCGCGATCAAATCCTGAAGTGAATTGCGGTTTAAACTCTTCGTTGAGACCATCACCGTCAGGTGTAAATGTATTCGGTACGTAGTAAATCAATTCTTCTTCAACAATCACTACTGCTTCTGCTGTATCGGTGCAACCGTGTTCTGAAATGGCAGTGAGTACAATAACGTAGTTGGCAATTGCATCGCTGTATTCGTGCGTCGGATTTTCAAGAGTAGAAGTGTTGCCGTCGTCAAAATCCCATTCGTAACTGACTGCTCCAACCGAATTGTTGATCATGGTTGTAGTCGGATCCAATTGAGTTAAAACGTTAGGACTTGCCTGAAACGATGCAAAAGGATTCGGGAATACACAGACAACACTCATTAATTGTGTGTCGGATACACAACCTAAGGCTGTGGTAGTTGTGAGTGTTACATCATAACAACCGGCGTTTTCAAAGATGTGATTCACCGATCCGCAACCCATGGCTGTAGATCCGTCGCTGAATTCCCAGAAACAATTGCTTCCACCGGATGAAAGATTGG
>JBILJP010000391.1:0-4706 GCA_044377135.1 Fluviicola sp. | reverse complement strand
CAGGATCAGTGGGTGGCGCAGTATTACAGTGCTTACACCAAAGCTATTATTTCATACTATGAAACTGATGTAGCTAAGAAAGACTTGTATGTTGATGAGGCCGATATGTTCCTGGATAGAATCGTGGTACTTGGCGCTGAAAATGATCATGTTTATGTGTTGAAAGCCTTGTTGGCAAATGCACGTATGGCGGTTGACGGTGAAAATCGCTGGAAAGAGTATGGACCTATTTTCGAGGAAAATTTGAAGAAAGCAAAAGAACTCAACGAAAACAATCCGCACATTTATTACCTAAAGGCTGTTTCGGTATTCTATACGCCTAAAATGTTTGGTGGCGGTGCCAAAAAAGCAAAACCGTATTTTGAAAAGGCAAAAGAAAAATATGCGTTGATGACAAATCGCACGGTAATGGTTCCTTACTGGGGCGAGCCTCAAAATACAGATTACCTGAATCAGGTAAATGCAGATTAAAAACGCATACTCAAAATGTACAAAAGCGCAAATCAATCCGATTTGCGCTTTTGTTTTTTCGTCAATTTATGTGAGTCAGATCACTCCAATTACTTGGTCTTTGGCGTTTTTGTTGTTTTTACCGGTTTTTCAGGCGCATATTTCTTTTGTTCTTCAAACATGAAGACAAATTCTTGTAGTTTATTCACCAAATCTTCCAGCTCAACCGGAGAAGCTTCCGGAAACAATCGTTGGATTTGATCCAAACCGCTTTGCACAGCTGCTTTTGCTTCAGCCTGATTGCCAGCTTCAAACGTGTTGGCCATTTTCTTGAGACTTTGATTGGCAATGGCAACAGCCAGGATCTTTTTGTGATTTTTGTCCAAGGTCATGTCCATTAAACCCGTAGCTGTTGTCCACTCGGGGTACAGCGTTTTTTCAACGGTTTTTGTTTTCTGAGTTTTCTCATCAATGTAGGTCATACGGGCAATTACCGGCTTTTTCTCAATGGCGGGAGTGGAGTTGATAATATCAAATTTTGCTAAAGCCATTTTTTGCAATCCTGGGAAAAGTTGGTCGATATCAACGGTCATTTTACCGCTTGAAACCACTTCATTCGAATAACCGATCAATTGTTTGTAAATGAGTTGATCGTTGTAGAGCACTTCCAGTTTTACCCCGTGACCGATAGGCGAGATCATGCTGTTCAATTCTTTCAAAAATACTTTTTGAATTTGCTCCGGATCTCCGGCCATTTGCATCAATCCGCCACCAACAGAAGCTAGTTGTGAAAGCAATGCCTGATTGTAATCTACTCCGACGCCAATGGCCGAAATTTGCAATCCTTTTTTCACATATTCGGTTGCTTTGGCAATTGTTTGCTCGGGCGGAACCGAACAATAACCGTCGGTGAGTAACAACAAACGGCTCACAGCACCGGCTTTTTTGAGTCGATAAAGTTCACTTAAGCCCAATTCGAGGCCGTTGTAGATATTGGTGCCGCCCGTTGGCGAAAGTGTTTTTACAACAGTGATCATGGCTTGTTTGTCGGTCATCGGGCTCATCGGAAAAGCAATGTGTGCTTCGCTTTCAAATACCACCAACCCAAATTGATCGTTGGGTCCGGCTTTTTTGATCAATTCCACCAGCGTGTTTTTCACCATCTCCAATCGATCGTCGCTGGCCATTGAACCTGAAATGTCCACTACAAACATCAATTGTTTGGCAACGGCATTGTCTTCGGGCTTGGTACGCACTTTAAACCCGATTTCTACCACCGCCTCTTTTGATGAAGCGTTGAATTTATTGCCCCATTTCAGGAATAGTTCCACGTCATCAGTAGGGTTGGGGTATTGGGCTTGCACGAAGCTTTCAACTTCAAAATCAATGAGGTCTTTGGCTTTTGGGATAAACTCTTCAATGTGTTCCAACCGCGGATCGGGCGTGTAATTGATCGTTTGTGAACTTTCGGCTATACCATCTGCACGCGATAAATCAACCACAGCAGCATCGTGTTGAAAGGTGAAATCGATTAAGTATTTTGATTTGATCGGAAGCATGAAAAGCACAGTACCGTTTTCATCCGTGCGACCTTTGTAACGATCCGTTGATCTGCTGGTGCGGATATAAACTGGTTCGTTGGCAATTGGTTCGCCGCCTTTTAGAATGGTTAATGTCACTTTGGCGTGAGATGAACTCGGTTTTACCGCAGCCGGAAGTTGTTGTTCTATGAATCCGTTGACGGTTTGCTGGGTAAATTCTCGTTTTTGGTAATTGACATGCAATGTTTTGAGCACCGAACGATTGTCTAAATCCATATACGTAAGCGAATTGATACCATCTACATCCACCTCGTAGTCATTGCTAACCGGAACTTCAAAAATGGCTTCGCCTTTGTGATTGGTGGTGGTAACAAATTCTTTGTTTAGTTCAAAACAGGTCAATTTCACCGGAATATTCGGATACAGGTTGCCTTGTTTGTCTTCCAAAACCACCCGCACCACCGATTCGTAGGTACTGGTAGGCGGAGAAACTGTTTTGATTTTTTGCTCAACGCGTTCGAGCTGCAAGGTTCTGCGATCGGGGAGTTGCCGGTTTTCGCGTTCGTAACGCACCAAATCGTAGGTAATGCGTTGAGAACCACTGCCCGTACCACGGTTTTCGATGTAGAGGCAATTGTACATTTCGCCAACTGTCCCCGACCAGTTTTCACCGTGATCGAACACAACATCGAGTTTGCCGGAAGCGTCTGTAGTAAACTTAAGTTGTTCGAAGGTGCGTTTTTCAATGAAGGTAACCGGTTTGTTTGCAACGGGTTGTCCTTTGTTGTCTTTGACTTCTAAATGATACTGAAATCTGTCTTGAGCGTTTAGTTGAATGAACAACAGCGCAAAGAGTGTTGTAACGATAGTTTTCATAAGCTTGGAAATATGGGATACTTCTCTAACCGCCAAATGAATGAAACGTTACAATTTTAAACCGTATTAAGCCTGCGGTTGTTAATTTTCACAGAACATCTCTGTATTCAGGAACCTTATCAAAAACGCTTTTGGCAAACGGACAGAGTGGAACAATTTTGATGCCTCGTGCTCGTGCAAATTCAATGGCTTTTGCCACTAATTGTTTTCCGGCACTCTTTCCGCGCAAAACGTCATCTACTTCTTGGTCGATAATAATGCGATCTTCGCCCGCCCAAACGTAAGTCATCTGAGCAACGTGTTTACCTTCCAATTCAATGTAAAAGGTACCTTTTGGCAGTTGTTCTTGCTGTAATATTTCCATAAACACCTGTAATGGTTACAAATGAGCGTTCAACTTCTGCAATAATTCGTCGGCAACCGGATCGCTGTACATTCCGTAACTATTCAATAAAATGCCTTTTATCTGCTGATCAGCAGAAGCTATTGCGTATAAAATAGACGAATCGTCGGGGTTGGTACTTCCTTCAAAACGAAAATACTTTTCAATGTGAAAATCATCCGGATGAAGTTCCAGATTATTCACTCCGGTTGTAATGCAATCACTCTTGAGGTTAAAGTCTTCCGTATATCCCTGATCGCGCAAAGCGATAATGGCTTCTGTTACTGTGGTGTAATTTTCCATGGTGATGTGTTTGTTTTTTTCGTGTGGTTAAATTGCAATAAAATATTGAATAGGGAATTACATTTCACAAAAAACGAAGTGTGATTTTATACATTTTTAGTGTATTGTCGTTTGATGAGTTTCTCAGGTTCTGCGCAAAACAGATACAATGTCAGTAGGAAAAACCACTCAATTGGCTTCATTAAGAAGTAAGTAAGATTTGAGCCAAAAGGTGTCGTGATCTTTTTCGATAATGGATAACCGTAGTTGTCATAAACAGAACGGATTACGGTGTGCGAGCGCTTCCATTTTACCTGAATCAATTCTTCAAACGCATTGGCTATTTGTAATTGTCGATTGACAATAATGGTATTTCCATGGCGTGTACCAAGCCGAATCGGTTTCACAATACCTGGGCTTCCACAAGCTGCAACCGTGCACAAATAATGACCCATATGATCCAAATAAGGAGGATGCGTTTTTTGCGAAAGTTTCCAGGTGGTTGTTTCCGTGAATACTTTCACCAACGAATCGTATTCTTGCCCCAATACTATGAGAATCAACACAATCAGAATCAACAACGGAAAAACGATACAACTAGCCAGAATACCATATGATTTGGTCGATTTTAGGCGTTCATTCAAGGCATTTAGGAAACGGTTTTTATAGCTCCGCGTTTGCGCTATTTTGGTTTCATCAGCGATTAGTTGTCCCAATACAACAAGTGTTGTGATCAATTGCATAATGGGGGCTGTGATGAATAGTATTCCACTAGTTGGATTAATGTATGCCTGTCCATCAGAACGTTGTGAAAGTTGGATGATAATCGGAATACAAAGAACACTCCATACGATCATGAAAGTGACACAGAGCAATAATGCAAGCGGAGGTAAGTTTCGCCCTTTTTTATGGATCAATCGTGTACTGATGATGCCTAAAACAAAAAAGACAAGGAGAGAAAGAAGGTGCTTTTTTGAAAAGGGTGAGTAATCGGTGTCAATGATATCGATGGATTCATAATAATCAGCCGGATATAAATTACTGATGATAAAAAGACTTCCGATACTGGAAAGAATCAACAAAATGTAACATGCCGATGCGATATGTTTCATCTTAAGTTGAATTTACCCTTCAAACTTCTCTAACATCAATTCTTTCCCATCAAATACGCCGTA